>DLEF01000055.1:0-17420 GCA_002481545.1 Cyanobacteria bacterium UBA7753
CGCATTGCGGATTTGCCCCTCTTGGTTTATTTATGTTTCGTAATTTTTAATTACGATGTTTCTACTCACTCAAGGATTTAATCAAGTCTTTGATAATATTTTCCTGTTCCGTGAGTTCTGCTATTCTGTCCTTTGTCTGTTCAATGAGTTCTTTAGGAGCATTGGCAACGAATTTTTCATTCTTCATTCTGCCCTCCATAGAGTTTTTCTCATTGGTTAATTTAGAAAGTTTCTTCTCCTGACGTTTTACTTCTTCTTTAATATCAATCAAATCTGCAAGAGGAACGATAAGCTTTGAAGAAGAAACAACCGCTGTTGCAGACTTAGGAGGCAAAGGTGCATCCGCATCATCAACATAGGTTATTTCGTTAACCTTAGCAAGTCTGTGAACATAAGATTCTATTTCTTTGAATATATCTTTTTCATCAGCCGTTGCTCTGACTTCAACATTAATCTCTCTTGATGCAGGGATATTAAAGCTTTGTCTAACGTTACGCAAAGAAGTGATTGTATCAAATACAAGCTCCATTTCTTTAGCTTCTTTAGGGAATGCTAACTCATCACGGTATACAGGGTATTCCGCAACAATGATTGCGCTTGCTTTTTCTCCGTCCGTCTTTGGCATCAACTGCCATACTTCTTCCGTGATATGAGGCATTATAGGATGTAACATTCTGAGTGCCATATCAAGTACGTATCTCAAAACTCTTTGCGTATTGAGTTTCAAGTTTTCATCACGTAATTGAATTTTAGCAATCTCAACATACCAATCGCAATATGAATTCCAGAAGAAATCATAAAGGACGTGTGCCGTCTCACCTATACGATAGTTTTTGATATTCTCGTTTACAAGTTTTGCGGTGGCATTGAGTTTATCCAAAATCCACTTATCGGCAATTGTTAATTTATCTTTCTCAAACGCTTTGCCGTCAACACCGTCGAGGTTCATCAATACAAATCTTGATGCGTTCCAAATCTTATTAGCGAAGTTACGTCCGTATTCGAACTTATCATCACTAATCTTGATATCCTGACCGCCATATGTACAAAGTGATGTCATAGTAAATCTCAAAGCATCACAGCCGTATTTATCAATGATTTTAACCGGATCAATCGTGTTACCTTTAGATTTAGACATCTTTTGACCTTTTTCATCTCTGATAAGACCGTGGATATAAACATCATGGAACGGTGCTTTATGAGTAAATTCCAATCCCATTGTAATCATTCTTGCAACCCAGAAGAATATAATATCAAACCCTGTTACAAGAACTGTTGTAGGATAGAATTTTTTGAAATCATCCGTTTCGCTGTTAGGAAAACCCATAGTTGAGAACGGCCATAACCCTGATGAGAACCAAGTATCAAGACAATCGCTGTCTTGTACGTATTTATCAGGATCAGGATTTTCCTTTGCAACAACCATTTCTCCCGTTTCTTTGTTGTAATAAGCAGGGATTTGATGCCCCCACCAAAGTTGTCTTGAAATACACCAATCTCTGATTTTTTCCATCCAACCTAAATAATCTTTTTCCCAACGTTTAGGGATAAAATCTATTCTGCCGTCTTTAACAGCTGCAATAGCTTCTTTTGCAAGCGGTTTCATCTTAACAAACCACTGTTCCGAAAGCAACGGTTCTATCGTTGTACCGCAACGCTGACAAGTTCCGACGTTATGTTCATGGTCTTTTGTTCTGAGTAAGAAATGTTCATAGTCAAGCATTCCGACTATTTTCTTTCTTGCTTCATATCTGTCTAATCCTTGGTAATCATGAGGAACTTCGGCACAAGCCTTCATCTTACCTTGTTCATCAATAACCCAAATAGGCTTAAAGTTATGACGTTTACCTACTTCATAATCGTTAGGATCGTGTGCGGGAGTAATCTTAACGGCACCCGTTCCGAAGTTTCTGTCAACGTATTCATCCGCAATAATAGGAATTTCTCTGCCTGAGAGCGGAATTACAACTGTTTTACCGACTAATTCTGAATATTTCTTATCATCAGGGTGTACGGCTATTGCAACATCACCGAAGATTGTTTCAGGTCTTGTTGTTGCAACTATGATTGCCCCCGGTTCATTCTTCAAAGGGTAAGATATTTCCCATAAATGTCCCTGTTCAGTCTTATATTCGGTTTCGATATCCGAAATAGCAGATTGGCAACGAGGACACCAGTTTACGATATATGCGCCTTTGTAGATTAAACCTTTGTTATAAAGAGTAACGAAAACTTCTTTTACCGCATCGGAACAGCCTTTATCAAAAGTAAATCTTTCTCTTGTTCTGTCGAATGATGCACCTAATCTTTTGAACTGATTAAGAATAGCTGATTTGTGTTCGTTAGCCCATTCCCAAGTACGTTCAACGAACTTTTCACGACCTAAATCAAATCTTGTTTTGCCCTCTTTTCTGAGTTGTTTTTCGACAACAGCCTGAGTTGCAATACCCGCGTGGTCTGTCCCCGGAATCCAAAGAGCTTCATAACCGCTCATTCTGTGATAACGAATTAAAATATCCTGCAAAGTCCCGTCCAGTGCGTGCCCCATATGCAAAACACCTGTGACGTTAGGCGGCGGCATTACGATTGAATAAGGCGGTTTCTTGCTGTGTGCATCAGCTTTAAAATACTCGCCGTCTTCCCAGAATTTGTATATTTTTTCTTCGGTTTCCTGCGCATTATACTTCGTAGGCATATCCTCAATCTTCGTTTTTAAATCACTCATTTTATTTCCTCTTTATAAATCTATTTTTTATCGGCAAAATACTATGTTGCCCGTTTAATTATAATATGATGTTATCACAAACATGCGATAAAGTTATTATATAAAAGACATCGTGTAAACTTTTTTAATTGTTAAACAATTTATTCCAAACGGTCTTGAAGAAAGATTGTTTTTGAGGCTCTGTATGCTTAGGCGCAGTCTTTTGTCTTTGCATTTCATTATCCAATAATTTGAACCTGAATAATTTATCGTGCATACTGCCTTCGGGTATTTTTGCAGCCGACGGAACATCTTTGAGCCTTTCCGCACGCCCTACATAAGCGTATCTTTTAAAAGAACAGGTACAAAGATGCGCTTCAAGGCTTGATGCATCAGCGAAATCATCGATACAATCATTTATATCAAGTGCATAAACATGTTTTTCCCCAAGTACATCTTTATCGGTAAAAAGATTATATGCCCCGTCTAAGGATTTCCCCGTAGCACAATAGTCCATAATCACATACTTAGTCTTTTTATTCTTTAACTCTTCTTTTGATAAACCTTTACTGTTTAGAAATTTGGTGAAGTTTTCAACATCGTCTGAAGTCTCTTTTAATCGTTCTATATTATTTGTATTGATATATTGAACCGCGTCGGAGAGCGGAACATTCACGACTCTGTCTTCTCCTATCTTATATCCGAGAACTTTCCCGATAGAAGACAAAGACCTGCCTATCGTTATAACCTTATACTTACCTTCCCCGAATTTTTTATCGCAATATTTTTCCACCTTCGTAGCAGCCATATCATTCAAATATTCAAGCATTTGGTAATAATCCTTCTGCACCCCCAAACCCGAATGATATGCCTCTCGAAGTTTCGTCAATTCAGTCTCTGATAAATTTTTATACTCGGATATCGTATAATCGGAGATTTTCTTTAACCCTTTAGACAATGCAAACTCGGCACAATCTTTCGGAATGGCACCTCTGAAGTTTATCGGAGTAGAAAACTCCCCCGTTGAGACAGCACGTGTTTTCAGCGGTTTATTTATATAAATATTATTATAATTTTGCGATATTTGATTGATTTGCATACTGTAATAATGTCCGTAAATATTTTTTTTGACTTGAACGGAAACTGTTAAAATGATAAAATCAATGTATGTTTAAAAAGCTGACGAAAAAACTATCAATACATACTGTTCTAATACTGGTATCATTATTGTCGATTTTTCCTTTTATATGGCTTATTTCAACCTCATTAAAAGGCGTAAACGAGAATATTTTTGCATACCCGCCGACAATCATCCCGCAGGATTTTACTTGGGATAACTACATCGGGGTATGGCATCAGGTTAATTTTATCGGATATTTCGTAAACAGTATGATAGTTGCAGGTTTTACGGTATTGTTAAACCTCATTTTGTCGTCGCTCGCGGCCTATCCGCTCGCACGAATGGAATTTAGAGGGAAAAAGATTGTGTTCTTCTCAATCCTTGCAACCATTATGATACCGTTTCAATCCATAATGCTCCCTGTCTATCTGATTACGCTTAAACTAAATCTCATAGACAGCGTGAACAATTTTATGGGCTATCTCGGGTTAATATTACCGTTTGCGGTCAATGCGTTCGGAATATTTCTTATGCGTCAGGCATTCTTGAAAATACCGAGAGAACTTGAAGAGGCTGCAATCATAGACGGTTGCAACGTATTCCAAATGTTTACGCGAGTATGCGTTCCGCTTATAAAACCGTCGCTTGCGGTGCTTGCGATATTCACATTTATAGGTTCATGGGGCGAGTTCTTATGGCCGAGTATCGTACTTACCAAAGACTCTATGTACACTCTCCCTGTCGGGATAAACAACCTGCAGGGTATGTTCTCCTCTAACTGGAGATTTATTGCGGCAGGTTCAATATTATCAACAATACCAATCATAATATTTTTCCTCGCTATGCAAAAATACTTCATCTCAGGTGAGAATGAAGGAGCCGTAAAGGGCTAGGGAAGAAAGGCAGTAAGATACTAGGGCACTAAGAAAGTGCAAAGTTAAAAGTGCAGAGTTAATAACTTATAACTTTAAGAGTATGGTGCAGTCACTACCGCACCAACACAACAAAAAATTATGAAATACCAAACAATAATAAACGATAACAAAGTAAGATGTGAGATTTGTCCGAGAAGATGCGTATTATCAAAAGGACAGAGCGGATTTTGCTATGTCCGTAAAAACATTGATAATAATATCGTTCTTGAAACATACGGATATAATACAGGGCTTGCGGTTGATCCCGTAGAGAAAAAGCCGATGTACCACTTCATGCCTGCGTCTAAAGTGTTATCCTTCGGCACATTGGGCTGCAATATGGGCTGTCAGTTTTGTCAAAACTGGCAGACAACAAAACAAAAATTACCGATAAAAAAATGCAACTATACCTCACCCGAAGATGTCGTAAAAACGGCGAAAGAATACGGCTGCGACAGTGTTGCATTCACATATAACGATCCTATCGTGTTTTACGAGTACGCCTTGGATTGTGCAAGACTTTGCAGAGAAAACGGACTAAAAACAATTGCCGTAACGGCAGGGTATATTAACCCCGAACCTGCAAAAGAGTTTTTTGCGCTGATGGACGGGGCAAATATCGACCTTAAAGGGTTTAGCGAAAACTTCTATGCAATGAACTGCAGAGCACACCTTGCGCCTGTTTTGGACACCATAAAATATACAGTGAATGAAACAGAATGTTTCGTTGAAATAACAACAATGATAATTGAAGGTGAAAATGAAGATCCGATAAGGAAAGAATGCGAATGGATATTGGAAAACCTCGGGGATTGCACTCCGTTACATTTTAGCGCGTTTTATCCGCAATATAAATTTGAAGACAGAAAACCGACTACTCTAAAAACACTTTTAAAAGCTTATAACATTGCAAAAGATGTCGGTCTGAAATACGTTTATACGGGAAATGTTCCCGATATTGAAACCTCAACCACATATTGCAAACTATGCGGAAAACCGCTCGTTGCCAGAGACGGATTTAAGGTTATTGAAAATAACCTTGTCGGGAACAAGTGCAAATTCTGTGATGAAGTCTGCGACGGAATATTTTAGTTTATACAGAGATTTCTTTTATAATGTTTCTTAATTCGGGAGAAATATCCCGTTCCGCCTTGATTTGTTGTTTTACTCTCTGCGCAAATTCAGCTTTCTTAAACTCGTGCAAGCATTTATCTTTAAAAAGCTCTTCTAATGTTTTAACCATAGGAAGCCCCGTATCCAAATCTTTGGTTGTTATTTTCAGGAAGTTTTTAAACTCATTGTTTACGGTTTTGACGATTAACGGTTTCGGGAGCAAGTCTTCAAATTCCCCGCTGTTCAACAGGTGAACTTTATCCTGCACTCTCAACTTTTTATTTATAGACTCAACATTACTCTTTGCATCTTTATCCAAAAGCACATATATAGGGATTTTTAATTCCTCGGACAGTTTGTAATACAGCTTTACTACCTGATTTTTGCCTCCAGCGGAAAGGATTTTAACCCCGTTTTCATAAAAATCATATCCGCAGAATTTTGAAAACTCCGGCAATAAAGTCTCTTCCGTAATACCTTCCGCGATAATAACTTTTTCTATAGGGTAAAGTAACTTTTTCTCTTTCCTCAAGGCAATCATATCAGCATTTTTTGAAATATTATTTAACCATACAAGGTTTAAGACATCTTTGTAATCCACAACGGACAGTGCTGTTTCATAATCCAATTTGTTATTCAAAAGTGATTGAGTCTCCTCCGAATTGTTAAACAGTCTGTTTTCATAATCTTTTAGAAATTCGTTTTTATAAAAATTATTGCCTGCGGTTGGCAATGAGGAATTAAATATCTTTTCGGCGAGAGCCTTAATATCCTCATAAGGCATTTTTAAAAGCTCTGATTTTTTATATTTCGGCTCTATGAGACAGGATAGAATAATATCACTAAAAACTCTCAGATATTTTTCTTCCGCAGGTTTAAATCTGGTCAGCCTGTCCATTGATATTTTTATTTGGTAATTTGATAATTTTTTAAATTTCATAATATAAATATTGCGGATTTTGTCTGAAAATTATAATTAAATACCCGCGCTTATCTTAATAAATATTAATAAAGATTGCGACAAAAGGCAAATTTTTAATATTCAATGTTTTTATATAAGTATGTTAAGTGGGTATTCCAACAGTATAATGCCAAATTTACAAATCAGCTCTGTTCAGCCAATGAAGCAGGCTTCGGCTAAACCTGTTCAAAATTACAATACCCAACATGCTACGGCTCCCGCATTCACGGGTAAAACAACCACCGATATGGGAGTCAGAACGTCTTTAAACACTAAAGAAGAGAAAACCGAATACAATTACTTAACAAAACATTTGGACAAAGACGGGCGCAAATTGCTTAACATGACATTGAAAAGCGGTATTCTGTTAAGGAATGATTCCAATGACAAATCAACGACATTGGATAACCTCTACAAGATGGCATCTACTCCGAGAGCAGAGGGCATGAATGCGGATTTACTGCTTAAACATACACTTAGAGCTATTGCAGATCCGTTCACAATCACTCAAAGATTCGGTGATGTTCCGGCGGAAGATAAACCTGCCGTAATTGATAACATTACGAATAATTCAAAAAATTTGATAGACAGAAAAGTTACCGATATAGAACTTGATGACATGTTCTCGGGCTGCTGTGTTGCGGCAAGTGAAGAGTTTAACCTCGCAACAAGAAACCCTGCCGAGTTCGCAAGATTTGCAGAAGGATTCACTTCTCCTAGTATGTCGGTACAAAAAGACATTAAAATGAACAGCCTGTCAGACAAGACATTAGATGCAATATGGCTGTTAGATGCATTTGAAATACCGTATGAGGCTAAAGATTTCAATACGGCAAAAGTAACAATTGCACCTGACAAAAACGCAATCATAAGAGAACAAATACAAGAACACCACCAAGATCCTCTTGAACGTTCTCCGATTGATGTTCTAATGCAGTCGGCATTTATGAATATAGGCTCACAACAGTCATACAATACATTGGACGACAAACGCGGAGGCAAATTCTCAAACGAAGATAAAGGTTTGGTTGATTTTGAAAAGACATTCCTTGAATCTGTTGTTGAGGATAAAAACGTAACCTCCGTAACGTATCAAAAAGTAGACGAAAACCAAAGAGTTGTCGGATATGAAGCAGATTACAACACCGTCAAGAACCAACTTTTGGAAACATTGAACAGCGGTAATAACATCATTATCGGATATACCATGACCGACGAAAACAATCAGATTGAAGGCGGGCATGAAATAACGATTATCGGAGCAAAGACCGATAAGAACGGGGAATTGTCATTTATTTGTAACGATACGGATGATGACCAATCAACTCCGATTGAATATCCTGCATCCTACTTAATTCCGAAAATCCACCATGCCGGAATCCCGACCGATATTGCGGAAAAAGGCATGAACCAAACCGATAATTGGGTACTCGGAATAAGAGACTTTAACAATCAAGAAAAACAAGAAAATAAAGCTCAATAATTATCCTGTCTTATTGTATGATTAGTTTCTTTTATATATTATAGGACTATGGAAGAACGTAAATTGGGAGCATTTATAGTACCTACGGGAATAGGAGCATCAATCGGCGGTTTCGCGGGTGATGCAAGCCTTTATGCAAGAGAGTTCGCAGAAAAATACAACCTCATTGTAAACCCTAATGTAGTCAATGCGGGCGTATTTTCAGGCATAACCGATAATATGCTCTATGTTGAGGGGTATACTTTAGACGAATTTTTTAAAGGTAAGGTAAATTTATGCCCCGCAGAAAAACCCAATAAAATCGGTGTAATCTTTGATAAATCAATCCCCAAGGGGATATTGAACGTTCATTTTAATACGATAAATGCCGTAAAAACCATCTACGGTATTGATGTTATAGGTTATGATATTACGGAGGAAAATGTCGGAGTCGAATTTAATGTTGATGGCTCTGGCGTTTCAACAGGTTCCGTAAATAATATCACAACCGTACTTGAATCAGGCAAAAGACTGTTAAAAAAAGGCGCGGACGCTCTGGCTATCGTCTGCAGGTTTGAAGATGACGACTTTGACGATTATGAAAACGGTGTCGGAGTTGATCCCGTAGGCGGAGTCGAGGCAATAATCTCTCATTATATTTCAAGAGAATTAAAGGTTCCTTGCGCACATTCGCCCGCGTTTGATGATATAACAATATCTCAAAACCTTGTTGATGCAAGATGCTCGGCAGAATATATAACCCCTACATATCTGCCTTGTATCCTTATCGGGCTTTCCAAGGCTCCGCATTTGGATTATAAAGGGAACGGTTATTCCGTCAATGATTTGGGATTTGTGACTATGCCTTATAACTCATTGGGCTCTGTTCCCGTTTTGGAGTCAGTAAAGCGCGGAATAAAAGTTTTCGCAATAAAAGAGAATAAGACCGTTTTGGACGTTACAAAAAATGATATAAGCGATAAGATTACGGAAGTCTCTACATATAAAGACGTTATGAAATATTTAAACGATTAGTAAATAACTAAGCTTCCGCTTTTTCTTCTTTTTTTAAGTCTTTATTAACTTTCTTGCTCAAGTTATGCAGCATTTCGACTTCTTCATCGCTAATGTTGCTAAACATATCTTCTATATATTTTTTTATCTTAGGCATGTTTTCATCAAGAATTTTTTGTCCTTTGTCGGTTACCTTTAAAATATAGGCTAATCTTTTATTAACAGTTCCGATTTCTTTGGTTATAAGTTTTTTATCCGACAACACTTTTATAATTCTTGTAGTGTTAGATTTATCCTTCATAAGGATTTCGGACAATTTTTGCTGATACATATTGTCATAACAAGTAATTGTATCAAGCACTACGAGCTGTTCACTCGTAATCCCGATATTCAGTTTATCAATTTTTTGTTTTAAGTATGATTTTAAAGTTTTAATAATTAAATCGTACAAGTGTATAGTCGTATCTACGTAGTGTTTTGCTTTAATTTCTTTCATATAATTCCTTCATATAAGTTTATATTTTATTATAGTCTGCTTGTATTATATTTTAAATGTGTTATCATGTCAATAGGTTGACATATCAACACATACGGAGAAGAATATTGAAACGAGTATTATCATTAGCCATAGCAATAGTTTTAGGGATTAATACGGCAATAGCTAAAGAGCCTGAGAACAAATCTTATGATATAGATTTTCCGACCGCGTATGAGCTCATGTTTAATAATAACAATACAATTAAGGCTATGGTTGAAGAAATAAACGTCAAAAAATACAAAAGACGTTCCGCAATCGGTGAATATTTTCCGAAAGTCGGAGTAAACGCAACCTTCCTGCATTTTAACAAAGATATAAAAACACAGGTAACTCATGTAAAAGTAAATAATACACCGATGAATGTTCCAAACATCGGAATACAGGATAAAAACCTCACATTATTCGGATTTACCGCAGTTTGGAATGTGTTTACGGGCGGAAAAATTATAGCTCTTAACTCTGCTGCGAGAGCGGAGCTTGCAGGCTCAAACCTGAAATATAAGAGTCTGTCAGCAGAACTGACAAATAAACTTGTAGAAAGATATTACGGGCTCGCTTTCGCCGTAGATGTTGCAACAGTCAGAAAAATGGTAATGACAACAAATGAAGAACACCTGAACGATGCCATAAAAATGGAAAAAGAAGGGATGATACCTAAATCCGAAAGACTCCACGCAGAGGTTGCATATCGTCAGGCTAAAAAAGATTATGATGCATCACTAAAAGACATTTTGATAGTTGAAGAAGGGCTAAAGAACCTTATAAAGGCAGATGATGTTGATATATCAAATGTTTCGATTGAGCCTCAATCTTTTTTATTTATTTATAACGGCGAATTGCCAAGCCTTGAGGAATTAAAGAAAGAGGCTGTAAAAAACAATCCTGATTTTCAACAGACTGATGTACAAAAACGACTTGCGCAAGCAAACTACAGAGCGAATGCCGCAAACTATATGCCGACAGTCCAAGTATTCGCCTATGATGTAGCGGCGCAGGACAATTTGGCAAGGCAACTCCCGCACTACGGAATAGGAGCAGGAGTAAATTTTATGCTCTTTAACGGGCTGTCACGTTACAACGATTTAAAGGCGGCAGATGCTATGCGCAAAGAGGTTAAATATTCGACAGTTGCCGCGAAAAACGATGTCGAAAGTCTTGTTGTAAAAAATTATAACGAACTTAAGAAATATAGAGAACAATATGAAAGCACGGACAAATCAATCGAGCACGCGCAGGAGTCTTTAAGATGTGCAATGCTTGCCTTTAGAGAAGGTTACGGAACATCATTGGATGTGACGGATGCACAAACAACACTTGCAGCAATAAAGATACAGAGATTAAACGCTCTGTACAATTACGATAAAAAATTGGCTGAAATACTTTCTAACATAGGTCAATCGGACAAAATCCTTGAATATTTGAAAAATTCTACACAGGAGAAATTATAAATTATGGATAAAAAAAAGAAAATAGCAATTATAGCAGGAATAGTAATTATACTGGGGTTATTGGCGCTCTTTGTATATAAAGAGAATAAAAAAATGATTATACAAGGTGAAGTCGATACCAAAACGGTAGATTTATCCTCCAAGATTACGGGAAGAGTCAAAAAAATCAATGTTAAAAAGGGAGATATCGTGAAAGCCGGAGATGTTTTGGTCGTTCTCGACACGCCTGATATTGAGGCAAAAACACAACAGGCACAAGCTGCAGCCGCTTATGCACAATATCAAAATCTTGAAGTCAATAACGGCACAAGGGAAGAACAGAAAGCAATGGCTCTGAATGCTGTGCATAAAGCTCAATCTGATTTGGTACTGGCATCAAAGACTTATAACAGAATAAATAACCTGAACAGAGAAGGAGTTGTCTCAAACCAAAAAACCGATGAGGCAAGAATGGCATACCAAAACGCAAAACAGGGTGTGCTTATAGCTCAAAACAATTACAGAATGCTTGTTAACGGTTCCCGTTATGAAGATAAACTTATGGCGGGCGCGAATGTAAGACGTGCCGTAGGCGCGGAAAAAGAGGCTAAATCCTATCTTGACGAAAATGTTATCAGGGCTCCCATATCGGGACAAATAACGGAACTGCCCATAGAAGAAGGAGAGCTTGTGGGCGCAGGCTACACAATAATCACTATCGTCGATGTAACTGACAACTGGGTTGTTTTTAACCTGAGAGAAGACCTGCTCTCTAAGATAAAAATGGGCACGGTTTTCAACGTTAAAATACCCGCTGTCGGTAAAAAACCGATAAAAGTAAAAGTGGATTATATATCCGCTATGGGTAACTTTGCAACCTGGAGAGCAACAAAGGTCAGAGGTGATTTTGACCTAAAAACTTTTGAAGTGCATGCAAGACCTGTTAAGCCTGATTCTGAGTTGAGAGCAGGGATGAGCGCGGTAACGGATTGGAACAAGATAAAAAGATGAATTACTTTGTAAACGTAATAAAACGCGAATTGTTGAAAATAAAGCGGAATAAATTTATTTTATTCAGTCTTTTTGTTGCGCCCGTATTACTCTCACTCTGTGTTGTCTGGACTTTCTCGGAGGGGATACTGACGAAACTTCCGATTGCTGTCCTTGATAACGATAACAGTGACGTTACAAGAGCCATAATAAGAGCAGTTGATGCAACACCTTCGGTAAACGTAAAATACAGAATAGAAAATGTTTACGAAGGACAAGACCTGATAAAGTCGGGAAAAGCCTATGCGCTCATAATATTTCCTCATAACTTTAAAAAAGATTTAGACAGAAGCAAACGCCCTCAAATATCCTACTATTACAATAATCAAATGATAATTGTCGGAGGCTCGCTCACAAAAGATATTCAAGCTGCAATCGCTACAACCATAAAGGGAATAGACGCTCAGATAAGGATGAAACAAGGACTCGCAAGAGATGCTGCGATTTCTCAAGTCAGCCTTATCGGAGTGGATGAGAGAGTAAAATCCAACCCTTATTTGAATTATTCATATTTTTTGACTTATGCAAGTTTTGCACATATATATCAGATTTTTGTAACACTTCTTGCCATTTGGGCTCTCGGAATAGAGTTCAGGGAAGGAACGACGAAACAGTGGCTTGAGTGTGCAAACAATTCGGTTTTGACCGCAGTTTTCGGGAAATTATTTGTATACGGAACAATTCTTCTTATTCTGATGTTCCTATCATTTTTTAGTTATACCATCCTATACGGTGCACCATTCAGAGGTAACTTCCTGTATTGTTTATTTTCTTCTGTGGTGTACCTGTTTTCTTATCAGATGATGGGACTATGTTTTGTAGCCGTACTGTCAAATATGCGGTTCGCCCTGTCATGCGGAGCTTTTTATACGTCTCTTGGCTTCTCAATGGCAGGGATGACCTTTCCCGCTACAGCAATGCCTGCGTTCGGGCGGTTTTACAGCTCTCTTCTGCCTGTGAGACCTTATGTTAATCTGATTATTGACCAGATGATGAAAGGTTTTGCGCCTAAATATGACTTGAATTATTTATTTTGGATATTATGTATAGGTTTATTCGGTGCCTCATTTATCCCGTTGTTACACAAACATTTACAGGATGAAAAATTATGGTACCAAATTTAGATAATATAAAAAAAATATTTAAAAAAGAGTTTATGACCGTCCTCACGGATGAGGAAACAAAACTCATTATGGTAGGCGCGATATTCCTTTACGGGCTTTTTTATCTTATTCCGTTTCACAATCAGGAAACGCGTAATTTACCGATAGGGGTAATTGATAACGATAACAGCACTTTATCAAGAGAATTTACAAGAGACTTAAACGCACACAGAAACGTCAATGTTGTCGAATATTTGTATAATATCGATGACGCTAAAGAAGAGTTTTATAAAAATAATATAAAAGGATTTATCCTTATTCCTAAAGATTTTGAAAAGGATGTAAAAAGGGGTAACCCTTCTAATATTGCGGCATATACCGACAGCTCATTCCTCATCATTTATAAACAAATCGCTTCGGCTGTCGGTGAAACCGCAAATTATTTCAGCAACGCGCTTGAGATTGGAACACTGCTCAAAAAGGGGGTAAATAAAGATAAAGCACTATCGATTGTTGCTCCGATAGATTTCATCCAAAACCCTCTTTATAACCCGATTGGGAGTTATCAAAACTATATTTATCCTATGATTTTGATTATCGTATTACAACAGACAATGCTAATCGGTATTGGGATGATAAACGGGCTACAAAATGAGATGATGAAAGGAACAAAGATAAACGAGGGAGGAAAAATTGTTTATAAAAAGATAGATACCATATCCGAATACAGTAAAAACTCTGTCGAAATTGTCCTCGGCAAAGCCTGTGCATATGCACTGTTATATTTTATTTATGCGCTTATGTATTTTTTGCTATTCCCGACGTTTGGAGTGTACGATATGAGTTATAACATTATTCCTATGCTAATGTTACTTATCCCGTATCTTTTTGCGTGTGCGTTTGTCGGAATCGGGCTTACATATTTTTGTCCGAGAAGAGAGGACGTTTTAATCCTGATGATACCGACTTCCGTACCTTTTATATTTCTTCCGGGGTTTGTATGGGCAAAAGAGGCTATTCCTCCGCTTTTACATTTTATATCCGAGTTTGTGCCTTTTGAGCCTGCGGCGGACGGACTGGTCAAGGTTAACCAGATGGGTGCGACATTCTCTCAAGTTCTGCCTGATTTTTGGATATTGATCGGGCTTTGTATTATTTATTTCTTGTTTGCGAATTTCACGATTACTAAGATTAACAATCAAAAAAATTAAGCCTCCCGAATGCGGGAAGCCGTAACACATAGAGTTCATTATGAGAAAAAATTATAGAATATAGTCTCTTATTTGCAGAGCCGACGCTGACTCTTTGAGCTTTGCAAGAGCTCTGTTTTCAAGCTGTCTTATGCGCTCTTTTGAAAAGCCCATCTCTTTTCCGAGTTGTTCAAGCGTCATATATTTTGAATTGTTTATCTCAAATCTGTGCAGAAGGATTTTTTGTTCTCTGTTGTCTAAATATTGCAAAAGTTTCTCAATATCTTTGTTTAAGCACTCCTCCGAGACAACAGACTCGGGTGCGTGATAGGTTGTATCCTCTATGAAATCCGCAAGACTCAAATCCTCCGTAACGGGTGTTTCAAGGCTAACAGGCTCGTTTATAACAGACTTTTTAATAGTCATCAATTTTTTCGGTGTGATTTTTAGTTTTTTGCAGATTTCCGCATCAGTCGGTTCCCTGTTTAGAATAAGTGATAACGACGAATATACTTTTTTGTAAGCCTTTATTTTATCAATCATATGGACAGGGATTCTTATTGTGCGCGAATTGTTCGCGACAGCACGTGATATTGTCTGTTTTATCCACCACGTTGCATAGGTTGAAAACTTAAAATTCTTTTTATAGTCATATTTTTCAGCCGCCTTTATCAGCCCGAGAGCACCTTCCTGTACCAAATCCATAAACAACACCCCATGCCCGATATAGTGTTTTGCAATACTGATAACTAAACGCAAATTGGCTTTTACAAGGGTTTGAACGGCAAGTTTTCTTTCTTTTGGGGTTCCCTCGGCTATAATCTTACCTAACCTCATCTCATCCTCTCTTTTGAGCATTTTTGTTCTGCCGACATCTTTCAGGTACATTTGTAAAATATCATCATCAAACGCAATACAATTGAAGGCTTTGGGCTTAATTTCTTCGCCCTCCAAACCCTCAAATATGCAATTTTCCTCAATCCTCTCAACACTGTTTATCATTCATACTTCCTCATCTCTTAATTATTGATTTTGAAAACTTCTTTATATTCAGAACATCTTGGTGCGAAACATCGCACCCTACGTTTTCTAACATGCATCATGTTTACCCTTTTATATGTACCCTCCTTCCTTATACAAATAGACGAATTTTTTGATAAAAGGTTGCATAATTTGGGAATTATAATAATAATTACATTATGGATCCGTTACATTTAAGAAAATTTAAACTGGATCGGCAGTTCCAAAACAGGCCGATGCCTAATTTGTTGCCCAATCAAATGCCCAAGCTACCGCCGGGGGCTGACCTTGAGCAACTGTCTGAGCTGCAACAAATCCAACAGGAGCTGCAACAGGAGCAGGGACAAAATAAAGTTCAACAACAAACCCAACCGCAACAAATGGCACAACAGGCGGAGCGCGCCGAGTTACAGTCTGAGATAGAGGCTATCTTGGAAGAGCCTCTGCCTCAAACACAGCAACAGAAAAACGTAAATCTTGCAAATCAAACTGCACGTATTATGCAGGATATGCGCGATGAAATGATTTCGCCTAAACAATTGAAGATGAATTATATTGCAAGTATCGAACGTTCAAATTACGTTAAAAAGCTAATGAACTTGCCTAATTCATTGCCTGAATTGCTTATACAACTGCAAAACCCTGATATCGCAAAAGATGTAAAATATGCAATGTCGGTATCTGTTCCTGAGCCTGATTCCCAAAGACCAAATTCAAAGGAGAACGACGGTTCTATGGGCTACCGTGAGCCGAGAGACCATCATCCCGATGAAGAAGAAGAACAGGAACAGCTGAAAAAATTTAATAATAACAGACAAAATGACGGATTCAAAGATATTTTAAAAACCGAGGATGAAAGAAAACAGGCTATCCTCAGACATTACACAGAACACGACAGCGCAAATAAGACTACCCAACTAAAGAACCAGTTACCGCCTGACGCGCCGAATGCCGAAAAGAAAGGACTTCCTGACAATAACAGAAAGCCTGATGTTGTGCTGAACAATAATGAAGATAATATTATTGCGGAATCGCAGGAAGAGGGAACCCCTGTAACCGTAAATAAAAACAATCAAAATAATCAGACACAAAGGACTAATACCGCACAATTTGATGATGCGGTTGTTGATAATGAACGTAACGGACAACAAGAAATAAACAATAATGCAAATAACAAAATCCATAATGAAGAAAGAAACCAAAACATTATCAACAGAGGGAACGCCCTCAATCAAAGTAATCACATTGCGGAGGAGCAGCCGTTTACTGGGCGTAATACCCAACAGCTCGGACGAAACCCGATAGAAAACAACCAAACTATCCGCGGAGAAGTTGTTTATGATGACGTTCCAACAGAAGAAAACAATCTGCCTGAAACAAACAACAGACAACCTGCAAACAACAGACAACCCGTAAATGACAGGACTCCTATAAACAATCGTCAACCGATTGATAATAGACAACCTATCAATAACAGACCACCGATTGACAATAAAACTCCTATCGACAATAGACCTCCAATCGATAATAGACCACCTATCAATAACAGACCGCCAATTGATAATAGACCGCCAATCGATAATCGTCCACCGATTGACAATAGACCTCCTATCAATAACAGACCACCGATTGACAACCGTCCGCCTATCGACAATAGACCACCTATCGATAACAAACCGCCTATCGATAATCGTCCACCGATTGACAATAAACCTCCTATCGACAATAGACCTCCTATCAATAACAGACCACCGATTGACAACCGTCCGCCTATCGACAATAGACCGCCGATTGATAATAGACC
>DLEF01000055.1:17480-17644 GCA_002481545.1 Cyanobacteria bacterium UBA7753
CCTATCAATAACAGACCACCTATTGACAACCGTCCTCCTATCGACAATAGACCACCAATCGATAATAGACCACCTATCAATAACAGACCACCTATCGACAACAGACCGCCGATTGATAATAGACCGCCAATCGATAATCGTCCACCGATTGACAATAGACCACC
>DLEF01000049.1 GCA_002481545.1 Cyanobacteria bacterium UBA7753
CGGTTGAGCGCTAAAATAAAAAAACCTTTTGTAGCACCATGGTTTACGGCGTTATTCGTGAAATCTTTAGGGATTTGAGGGCTTTTTGTTACAAATATTTACAATCATTCTTATACATAATTATATCAGCTCAGCGGGTGCACCCCTCACCCGAATTTCTAAATTCGTTATCACTCATTAAGAAATTCCGCCCTCTCCCTCAGCGGGGCGAGGGTTAACCGTTGCAGAGCGATGGTATGGCTTTTGCTTAAACAAAAGCTTTAGTCACGCACCAGTCCGGAAAGGGGAGTAACAATATTGTTTGTAACTATTACAAATTAAATTACATTTTTTGCTTTTCATTATTTCTGTTTTTTGGTATCATGTAACGGTAATTAAGGTAATTAAGAGCAGATGAGAGAGAGAATTTTATTATTTTCAATACTGGTAGGTTTGTGGACATTTCTTTATGTCTTCCAATACCACGTAAACACAATCTGGGGATTGGTTATTCTTCTGTGCCTTATGGCTCTCTACGGAGTGTATACATCTCTCGCGCTAAGACACAGAAACCGTAAACTGGAAAAAAATCCTGTTCCCGTAAACGAAAACTATAAACCTTTCATAACTATTATGATACCTGCCCATAACGAAGAATCCGTAATAGGGCACACGGTTAGAAACATCCAAAACCTTTCATACCCTAAGTTTGAAATAATACTAATTGATGACAGAAGTGACGATAACACATTTGAAGTTATAAAATCGCTTGCCGATAAGTATGACAACGTAAAATATTTAAAAAGAGCGGCTGATGCCTTCCCCGGAAAATCAGCAGTTCTAAACGACGCATACCCTATGGCACAAGGTGATGCAATCTTGGTATTCGACGCGGATGCAACAGTTGAACCTGATTTTTTGGATAAGCTTGTACCAAACCTTGAACCGAAAGATGTCGGCGCAGTCCAAGCAAGAAAAGTCATAAGAAACAGCGATACAAATATACTGACAAAATGCCAAAACAACGAATATACACTTGATACCTATATGCAGGTAGGCAGAGATGCCGTAAAAGGCGCAGTAGAACTCCGCGGAAACGGAGAGCTCATAAAACGTGAAGCAATAGACGATATCCATGGTTGGAATAATTACACAATCACAGACGACCTTGATATGTCTACAAGATTACACATAAAAGGTTGGGATGTCCGATTTATCCCCGACGCCATTGTATATGAAGAAGGGGTTGAATATCTTATGCCTCTGTTCCGCCAACGCAGAAGATGGCTCGAAGGCACTATAAGAAGATATCTTGAATACTTCTTTGAAGCAATCGCATCAAAGAAAATGGCACTAAGAGCTAAACTCGATATGATAATCTACATTACAGAGTTCATAATGCCACTTTGGTTCATATTTGAAATACTTATAAGAACATTCAAGGTTTTGACTCAAAAAGGCGGCGTCACTATCCATAACGAAATAATGTCATCAGCGATAATCGCGTTTGCGGTAGCTTACGGATTCTTCTTCGCTATCAGATTCAGTCTAAGAAGATACGGGAATATGAAACGCAAAGAAGCCTTCATACAAGCCGTTTACACATCAATATATATGCTTGCTATATGGTTCCCGCTCGTTATCTTTATATGTGCAAAAATATTGTTCAAAAAGAAAGATATGCGCTGGGGTAAAACAACCCACGGACTTGTAAAAGAAGAAGAAGAAAATATGATGGCAGAAGCAAATAACGAAGAAGTTAGCCAAGTAACAGAATAAAAACGATAAATACAGAAATTTTTGGAGATAAGAATAATGACAGTTGAAGATGAAGTAAGAAAAACGATAAGACAAATCCCTGATTTTCCTAAAAAAGGAATACAATTTTTGGATATAACAACAGGGGTAAAAGACGCAAAAGCTTTTAAACAAATGATTGAATTTCTGTATGAAAAGTTTAAAGACAAAAACATTAACTACGTTGCGGCAATAGAATCAAGAGGTTTCATCTTTGGCGCACCTTTAGCATTAAAGCTCGGGGCAGGTTTGGTTTTGATGAGAAAGCCGAACAAATTGCCCGCTAAAACATTAAGCGAAACATATAACCTTGAATACGGAACAGATACAATTCAAATGCACGCTGACGCCATAAAAGAAGGCGACAGAGTAATCGTTATTGATGACCTGCTCGCAACAGGCGGAACGGCAACAGCTGCTTGCAAATTAGTAAAAAAGGCAGGCGGAGTACCCGTAGCGGCTGCATTTATTATAGAATTACCAAAACTGAACGGTGCCGAAAAAATCAGAACCGAAGCAGGCTGCGAAGCTGTCTCAATGCTAAAATATGATTTATCTTAATGATTTAAGACTAATATCCAAAGCATCTAATCTGTCTATGGTCACATTATGTTGATCAAAGTCAAGTTTGCCCTTGTTTAAGATTTTCTTTCTTGCGGAATATGTTTTAGGGTACATTTCCTTAGCGGCTTTTCTTAATTTTAATTTACTCTTTATATAAGTAGGGTTAAAAAGCATTTCAGTCATTGTCTTAGCATAATATGTCAATTTTTCAGCCATGGTTTCTTTGCCCAAATGAGAAATGTCATATTTATAATCTCTCTTTGCTGCTCTGGTTAACAATTCCGTATTCATCGGATTGTCAGCTCCCATCTTTGCAATATTTGAATAATGATGCGCAGTTGCCTTTGTTCTGTTTTTGCCTGCCGCAACACAAGCTCTGTATGCTTCTTTATATATCGGATTTTTAATTGTATCTAATGCCATTCTCATAATTTTATATTCCCTTTCTTTATTAAAGAAAGCGTCTAAAAATATTTTTTGCTACACAGATATTATTTATTTATAAAAACTTAATATCAAGAGAAACCCTTTATACGGTTTCTTTATCCGCAGGAGTAAGCCCGAGTTTGTTCAAATCCATAAGCGGGTAAATAAAGTCCTCGTCGGAATCCCCCTGCGTGCGAAGTGACTGTTGAGCAATGTTAAACAATTCTTTCGTTATATCACCTGCAACCTGACTTTTTACAACTGTTTTTAGCCCTGTTCTCGGGATATTATAGCGAAACTCCGATATATCGTTATAGGTAATCTTATGCAGTAACTCTTCCGTCTGAGAAAGGGTGTCAGGATTATAGAATATCCCTTTATAAAATGCCAACAATGAATACATATAATCTTCTCTCATACAGTCATGGTTACGTATCTCTATAAAGTTTCGTAGCCTTATATCAGGGAAAAACAGATTTGAATGCAAACTAAAATCTTCTATTGTCGCCTCATAACCTTCATATCCGCTTTGCATAAATTGGGCAAAATTAACTTTTCCGTCAACAAAAATATATTTATTATCACGGCGAATAAAAATAACGGGAACTTTTAACAAAGTTCTTACGTAATCTTCAAATGTCATGTTGTCTTTTAACTTTGTAGCAAGCCCGCAACGTTCATTGTCTGTATACAACCAAGAAAGCGCCCTAAATGATTTATAGCCCGTATTCACCCCGCCTCTAACGGAGGAATTAGCACACATTGCCGTAACAAAAGGGGAAATCTTGTTTGCAAGATTGAATTTTCTTATTGCGTCCTCTTCACTTTTAAAATCAATCCCAACCTGTATTCCCGCGGTCTCTCTCATCATAACATCGGATAATATTCCCCAAAGGTAATTCGTCATATAATCATATCTTTTCTTAGGGATTAACTTTATTCCCTTATAGGTAGAGACAGGATAAATCCCGTAATTTAACAGTTTTATTCCGTACTTATCAAAAACAGAAAGCAAGGTTTTGTTTATAGTATCAACTTTATTTTTTAAATCCGCAACCGTTTTTTGAGGCTCAACACTCAATTCCACCTGTGAGCCAGGCTCTAAAGTCACCGTATCGTGTAACTTTTTTAGTCCGATAATCTGCCCGTTATCCTCTATATAGTCCCAATTATCAACACGTGCAAACTGTTTAAGAACAGAGCAAACACCCCTACTGCCGTAATATGAGACAGTCTCATTTGTTTTTTTATCCACAGGCAAACGCTCATACTCAAGCCCTATAAGCTCGTCCGTCTTACACCCCGACGATATAGTCCCGATTAAATCGGATATAGTTAGTTTCGTTTTGCACAGTGACATATTTACTCCTTCTCCAATTATACTTTAAACACAAAGTTATTACCTACTTCTACACTAATACAGAATATCTCATAAATACAAAATCTTATTTATCCGACAGGATAATTTGCTAAGGCGGATATTGTTTCGGATATAATTTATGCACATAAAAAAATCGGCTCCGAAGAGTCGATTTTTTAATCCTAATTTCTTTCCTTTGTTTTTCCTTTTTCCTTGCGCCGCCATATCCATGGCATTTTCCAATAATCCTTTTAAATTCCTTGAGCCTCTAAAGTTTTCCTTTAGTCTAAAAGCGCCATCAGTTTGTCCGCATTCTCATTTGCCAGTGCTACATTACGAACTCTGTTTCTATGCATATAAGTTCTTAATGCTTCTCTGATAAGTTCCGAACGTGATCTGTTTTCGCCTGCTGCTACGTTATCAATTTCATCTAAAAAACGTTCAGGCATGGAAATCAATACTCTTGCCATTCATTTCTCCTTATATTATGTATTCTCTATTATATTCTCCGTATGTATATATAAAGACACAAGTATATAAAAAATTGCTATTTTGTATATATTATGTTTACAAAACTTAATATTATGTTATTTTTTTGCAGGTATGACGGGATTTGAGGAATTGTTATATTATTTGAAGAGACGCATAACTCCTTTTTATTTTATTACAATAAAGTTGTTACTATGATATAAAAACGTTATTCCCCCTCACTCGCATCTGTAACTGCATTATTGCAACAGCTGCGGTCTCTCCCGCAAATGGGGGCGAGACTTAAGATTTTGCAGCAGCAAAATCTTAACCGTTGCTTCGCAACGGTACAATCCTCGCCACACAGTGGGAGAGGACAGAATTTCTTAATGAACGACGTGAATTTAGAAATTCAGGTGAGGGGGTTATCCACGGAGTGTTTGTAGATTTTATGAATAATATTTTATACGCAAAAAAAAGCCGCTTTGTATTGGACAAAGTGGCGCTTATTAGGAATAAGAAAAGGAATTATAGGAATTTTTAGGAATTTTTTGTTACAATTTCTATCTTTAAAAAATTTATAGAATATTGTGATTTTTGTTTTGGTTTTACCTCTTTCGGTTTTGCCCCTTGGGGCAGTTATGTTTTTTTATCTTTCATCCGAAGGTCATAAGTCTTTTATTTTATAGCCATTAGGCAACCTTTGGGAGTGTTACCTTCACCAACGGAGGATAGTTCCTCCGTTTGGATTGGTAAATGTTTTTTACTTACTTAACTCAGTTTAATTTAAGGGTTATCGGTTCATACCGATTATCTATTTACCCCTATGAGAACAATTTGAACGTACGTTCAACGTTGTCTTTAGCTACGGTCTTTAATGTTTCCATTTCTTGTTTGATAGCGTTTCTTTCGTTATCCAATGCAGCTAAGTCATAGTCGTATTTCGTATCTTTCGCATCGATACGTTTCATATCAGCTTCATATTGTGCTTCTGCTTTTCTCAAGCCTGTTTCATCAGTTACTTCCTGGAATGAAGTGTTCGTTGCAACAGATGATTGATAATCAGCAAAGCTGTAATCTTTACCGTCACTCAACGGATTTGGCCAGCTGCCGTCTTCCATCTTTTGTACCAAGGTAACATCACCCATATTCATCAAGTTAGTCAACAAGGTTTCGAAATTAACACTTGATAAGTTAATATCACCCATTGATTTAACGCCTTTAGATGATGCGCTTGAATATTTAGCGTTCAAAGCATCTTGCAATTCTTGTTTGCTGTGGCAAACAATATCAGAAGTTGTCGTAGTAGTATCAGTTGCATCAGCGACTTGAGCAAAACCTTTATATTGACCTTTTGTCGTAACTTTACCATCAGTGCCTACTACTTCTTTTACATCTGCGGCATAAGTTGCCGGTTTGCCGTCCGTATCGGCTTTAACCGGTACATCGTGTACAACCAACGTAAATCCGGATGCCATCATATCTTCCAAACTGTTGATATCACGATATGTTGCTGAACCGTCGGTATTCAATACCTTAATTTGAATCTTAGTTTGGTCTAATGCATTTTCATAGTCCAAATAAACTTGACGAGATTCATTCGCCATCTGAAGCTTTTGAGCTTCCAATTTTGCGGCTTTGTACTCAATTTGGTGCATTCTCGTTGTCAAATTAAGTAATCTTGCCTGTGATGAAGATAAACCCATATGTTACTCCTTGTTCCTTTTCGTCAGCCCCTAATCTTGCTGACATTATTTATATTCCTGTCCGATTTAGTTATCATTTATCCTATATACATAGATAACCTCATCGGTCTTCATGCATGACGGCATAATTTTTGAAAACTTTAGGATTTTGTTTGCATGTTGTTACAATTCGTTACATAGAGGCAAAAGTATCGAAAATACAGTAAAAAAACGGGACAAACATGTGCTTGTCCCTCTACATTTTAGATTATATTAATATTATTTTATATCTTTTGAATCCCTTGAATTAACAGTTTCTTCAAACTGTCTGAAAACGTCAGGTCCTACAAGCTGTTCCAACTGAGAGCGAATGTCCGCATAATCACTTTTTGCCTTGCGCTGCAAATCCAGAGCCTCTCTGTAATATGCATCCGTGATAATAACAACTTCCTTGGAAGAGTTTTGTGCGGAACTGTAATTAGAGTATCTGCATTTTGCCATCTCTGAGCGCATATTGTATACGGCACGGGCAGTCATGTAATTGTAATAAAGTTCAACTACCTTCTGCTGTAACTCGTCAATCTTCCTTACAAGGATAATCATGTCGGCATCTCCGACTTTGGTATATTTATAATTCAATGATTTATTATCCTGAGATAATATTCCGAGAGTATTACCACCAATCAAAGATGTACAATAAACAAGGGGATTTCCGCTCCCCGCACCGATTAAAGTGGACATATTGGCAATGGTCGTCAAAACTTTTCTTATTGATGAATGGTCGGGTTTATCGGCATCAGGGTTTGACAATTTATATAACGCAAACTTAATCGTATCACTCTTTGTTGCGGCACCTTGCCACAAAAGAGACACATCCGCCAATATCTCATCATAGTCCATCTGCAAATCTTCTGAGATTTCTTTTGATATTCTTTTTATACTCAAATCCGCATAAGTGAGGCTCGCATCCTCAATACTCGTATCGGACATTGTAGCCTTTGTATACTCAACATTCGGGTTTATATCAGTCTTATTTTCAACATCGTCTGTCGTCCCGAGTCTGTACGCAGGATCTTTAACCGTCGTCAAATTCTCATAAGAGATTGCAAACGCCGTTGTTTGAAATATTAAAGATAATATTAGAAATGTTATTATTTTCTTCATTTTAATTTATCCTTAACTAATACCGAATTAAAATCTATCTGATAAAGGTTTAGTTTATCTACAGCAGTTTTACCCGCGAGCCTTTGGAGTTCCGCATGGTATTTCTTCGCATGCTGAACCTGCTCAAACTCTTGTATAACCATATTATCGTACAATGTCGAAGATATGGTCAAATCAAGAACATCACCCTTTTTCTGAGCCTTATCGTAATTCTTTGCATACAACAATATTCTCTCTCTCGTCTCTTTTATCATAATGAGAGAGTTTTTGTAGTTGTAATAAGTAGAAACCAGCATATCCTGTAAATTCTCAATCAATCCCGCAAGTTCAATCATCTCGGTATCGGTGAGCGGAACCTCCTGTGGAACATTCTTTCTGTTCAACAGAGATTGAGCCAATCTTCCCGCAGAATACGATGCCGTCTGTATTCCGTAATTGCTTCCTACAAGGCTCGGAACAAGTGACGCGCCCGAAATTACCGCAGATAAGGTCTTAGACATCAAAGAGGCGTGTATTCTTCTCTGGCTCTCCGGAGTCGCAAGCTTTTGCAGTGCAAACTCAATAACCTTATTGTTTTCAATCGTACCTTTCCACAATATTTCCAAGTCGGCAAGGTCTTTTTCTTTCTGCAGTTTTATAAGCTCATCCATCATCTGTTTATCATTGATAAGTAATGAGCCCGAAATCTTTGTTTTTTGAGGAGTCGTTTTATAGGTTTCCTTTTGGACACCAGTCAAATCTACTGCGGGAGCCGAATACGCCTGCAGTCCGAATAATAATATTAATGCCGATATCCCCAACTTTTTCATATTAATTATATAGCATATTCATGAAAATAAATCCAATGGACTATTAATATACACCAAATGAACGTTATCTCAGCATGCTCTGTCATGTAGAATAAAGAAGGTGGAGAGAGAATGAAAAATAATAATTTATCAGGTTACGTTTCTGCGGTACCTAATCAGTCAAAAATAAGTAATGTTATTGATATAACAAAAGATGATTTCCTGAAATACGGCACAAAAGCCGACAATTTGAGAATTTCAGGTCAATACAAAGAATCAATCGCGTATTATCTGCAATCAGCTTTGCTGAACAGAAATAACGCCAAAACATATTTGGGCTTGGCACAGTCTTACAAGTTTTTGAACAACTATGATAAGGCTTTGGAAAACCTTAAAAAATCAGAAAAAATTGATCCGAACAATTACGAAATATATTATGAAATGGGTATTTGTTACCTGTTAAAGGCTAACCCTGACAAAGCAATAGAATGCTTCCAAAAATCTATTTTGGTTGATAATACGAAATTGGATGTCCAATTGCAATTAGCTTTGGCTCACGAAGTTGTAGACGAACCTGATATGGCTCTAAAGATATACAACAAGATGATTGAAGAACATCCCGAATATGTAAAAGCATCAAGCCATAAAGCGGCACTTTTGATATGTCAGGGACAGTATGCGGAGGCTTGCAAAATATTTTTCGATATCGTAAAAAGAAACCCTGAATTTTACAGAGCATACTTCGGAATTGCCGTATGTTTTGACAGACTCGGCAACGCCGCCGACGCAAGACGTTATTACATGAAGTTTTTAAGATTACGTCCTAATTCAAACCATGCGGATTATGTAAAAAACAGAATAATTGCGCTCAAAACAAATAAATCCGTTGCAAACAGAATCTTGAGTTTGGTATAAAGTCATACTCAAACAAAATACGGAGTTCATGCTGATTTTATTTCAGCATATGTAATTTGTGATTTTATTCCGTCACAATATTGTTATATCTTTTTTCGTATCCTACAGAGGTTTCTGCTCCATGCCCGGGGTAAATCATGGTATTGTCAGGCAATGTGAAAACCTTTTCCTTTACGGATTTGACGATTGCGTTATAGTCGCCGCCCGGAAGGTCAGTTCTGCCGACGGAATTTAAGAATACGGTATCACCCGAGAACAACATGTTATCGGTCAAATACCCGACGCCACCGGGAGTGTGCCCCGGAAGATGTATTACCTTAAATTCGGTATTGCCGACTTTTACCTTGTCGCCGTCCTTTAAATGAACATCAATCCTCGGAACTTCTATAGGAGGAAGCCCGACCATCTTCATAAAATCATTCACAGTATCAACCGTTTCCTGATCATCTTCGTGAAGATACGTTTTTACATTCGGGTATTTATCCTGTAACTTTTTCAGCCCCTGTATATGGTCAAAATGCCCGTGTGTTAAAAATACCGATTTTAATTCGCATTTGTTTTCCTTTAATACAGCCTCTAACTCCGGAATAACTCCGCTGCAATCAATCAATACAGCCTCTCCGTTATCCATAATCAGATAATCGTTATTTCCTATATCACCGATTGTAAATTTTTGAAAATTCATTTTGTTACTTTCTTTTTAGAGTACACTGGTGCGGTAGTGACCGCACCCTACTTTAACTTTCAGACTGCGCCTGTGTTAATTACACTTCTTTTCTTACCAGTTCAAAGATTTCTTTGCATACGGTAAAGACTTTTTCCGCATCTTTAAGATACAGCATATTTGGCCCGTCACAAAGCGCTTTTTCAGGATTAGGATGTATCTCAAAGAACAATACATCAGCTCCAGCAGCCATAGCAGAGCGAGCGAGCATCGGAACAAATCTTCTGTCACCGCCTGTGCTGTCACCGTTAGAGCCCGGCATTTGTACACTATGGGTAGCGTCAAATACAACAGGATATCCAAACTCTTTCATAATAGGGATTGAGCGAAAATCAACAACAAGGTTGTTATACCCGAAACTTGCACCCCTTTCCGTAAGCATTATATTCTTGTTTCCGCTATCCTCTACCTTCTTCACAAGCGTTTTCATCTGTTGAGGAGCCAAAAACTGACCTTTTTTGATGTTTACTATCTTGCCTGTTTTTCCTGCAGCAACGAGCAAATCCGTCTGCCTGCACAAAAAAGCAGGAATTTGCAAAATATCCGCTACCTTACTTACGGGTTCCGCCTGTTCAGGTAAGTGAATATCCGTCACAATAGGCAAATCATATTTTGACTTAATTTCTGCAAGCATCTCAAGCCCCTTTTCCATGCCTGGACCTCTGAATGAGGTTATGGAAGAACGGTTTGCCTTATCAAAAGATGATTTGAAAACATAGTTTATATCAAGTTTTTGGCAAATCTCCTTTAGAGCACTTGCGGTCTCATCCAAGATTGACATTGATTCAATAGCGCAAGGACCTGCAAGGATAGTCAGTTTGTCATCGCCTATATTAAAATTGTTTAATCTTATTGCCATAGTTATATTTTAGCGAAAAACACGTTTTTTTACAACTTTAAAAAATGTTTCATGTCGGTGCGTTAGCGAACGCACCCTACTTTTCAAGTTAAAAGTTGTAAGTTCAAAGTTTTAAGTTAACAACTCTGCACTTTTAACTTTGCACTTTGAACTATCTTAGTGTCTTAGTATCTTTTACCCCTACTGCGCCATAAGCTGCAGGGTTGTATAATAACCGTCCCAAATAGTTGAGGTGTTTGAAACTCTCATAAGACGTTTTTGTTTTTTGACCAATAATTTTTTCTGTTCTTTTTGATATTTTTTAGTTAATCTTGCGCTTGATTTACGTCTGTTTACGGTCGGTTGGAGCATCGCGAGTGCTCGTGTATAGGATTCCGATTTAAACCCCGTTTTTAGCTTTGCAGGATAGTTATATTCAATATAATTATAGATGTTTAACAACCTTTTTTCTCCTGACGGGTGAGTTTGCATAATATCGATATAGTTTCCGCAAATCTTGTTCAATACGGAAATCATCGCAAGCGGGTTATACCCTGCCTTATTCATCAAATCGACACCCGTAATATCGGCTTCCATTTCATCTTTTCTGCTAATTTTAGAGGTTGCAAGCTGCTGCCCAACACCTGCAACAAGGGTGGAGCCCGTAGCTCTGGCGGTAGCGTTTGCAAGAATATTAACGCCCGTATCAAGCACACCCTGCTTTGCACAGTGTCCGTTCAGGATATGACCGAGTTCGTGCGAAATAACCGCCGCAAGCTCCTCATCATTCGTAACGTATTGAAGTAATCCTTTATATACATAGACTTCTTTATTTATATTAGCGTAAGCGTTTACATCTTCTTTATCAGATACTTTAAAAGTAATCTGCTGACCTATTCCGTTGGACTTCACAATTTTCATACCTATTGCGTTAACTCTTTTGAGAGCTGCCGCAGAATCCCAGTTTTCGGCAAAAGTCGGAACTGCTGATATTATAACAATAGCCAACAATAATACAATCTTTTTCATATTAACCATCCTTATACTTCCTATGCTTTGATTTTAGCATGAAAAATATATGTTGTTTAATATTACTGGACTTTTTATTGTTTCTGTATTATTATGAAATAACAAGCAAGTCTTGCCCTTGTGGCAAGGACTCCCTTAGAACGATTAAGTATCGTTCTAAGTGGAGGGGAGAGTAGACGCC
>DLEF01000068.1 GCA_002481545.1 Cyanobacteria bacterium UBA7753
ATATACCAAGTATATACTATGTTTCAGAGTGTAACAATTTTGAGAAATATGAGACAAAAAAGGCAATTCTCACATAAAAAAATTCTTTATAAAAGTACGGGAATTAAAATTTAATAGTTGAAATCGAGGAATAAGAGTCGGTACTAAATATACGGACTAAAACAAAATTTCTTTTTATACTCTCTCTTAATATCCTCGTGTTTATTTAATGTTTGCTACAAGTTAGCAAACTTTTTTTTTGCAGGGGTAAATGTAAGTGTTTTGGTAGACTAAAATCTACCCTATGGCTACAATCTAACTGACAAATAATTACGCATTACTAATTCCTAATTATATTTACCCCTGCCTTAGTATTTTAATTTACGTATTATTCCAAGTATTTTCTGTCTTTCAACTCGTCAGGCATGAACTGTTGTTCCGAATCTGGGTTATCGTGGGTGTAGATATAACCTTCACCAAAACCGTATTTTTTAGCGTCTTTGTAATGTGCGTCGCGCAAATGCATAGGCGGCGGAAAATCCAACCCGCTGTGTATATCGGCAAGAGCCTTATCTATTGCCATGCATGCCTGATTAGATTTCGGAGCTTTTGCAACATAAATGACAGCCTGTGCGAGTGGTATTCTACCCTCGGGCAAGCCTAAAATTTCAACGGCTTTGTGTGCATTCAGTGCAATATTGAGAGCTTGAGGATCGGCATTGCCGACATCCTCTGCCGAACATACAATCAATCTTCTTGCGATAAATCTCGGATCTTCACCTGCCTCAATCATCTTGGCAAGATAATATATTGCCGCATCGGGATCACTCCCTCTGAGGCTCTTTTGAAAAGCGGAGGCAAAGTCGTAATGTTCCTGTCTTGAATATCTTGTGTTGCGTTTTTGGGTAATGCTCTCCAATATTTCCACGGTTAATTGCCTCATATTGTTTGCAAAATTACTTGCAAAGTATGAGTTTTCCACCATATTGAGAGCTGTTCTTGCGTCCCCTCTGGCGTTATTTATAATAAACTTGGTAACTTCTTTGTCATATTCAATAGGCTGATAATGCTCTTCAAGATACTTAAAGCCTTTATTGATTATTTTAGCCATACTCTCGTCGTCAATAGCATTAAGCCTTATTATTTGTACTCTTGATATAAGAGCGGGTGCTATTTGGAAAGACGGGTTTTCGGTAGTTGAGCCGATAAGATAAAGTGTTCCGTCCTCAAGATACGGCAGAAGTACATCCTGTTGAGTTTTGGAATAACGATGGATTTCGTCTATAAACAAAATGGTTTTTTGCCCGTATCTTAGAGCTTCATTGGCTTTTGCTACGGTTTCTTTTATATCTTTTATTCCCGAAGAAACGGCTGATAATTCCATAAACTGCGCATTAACCTGATTCGCGATAAGTCTTGCAAGAGTTGTTTTTCCGCACCCCGGAGGTCCCCAAAGAATGAGTGAAAACAGTCTTTGAGATTTTATAAGATTCATCAGCGGAGAATTTTTCGCGATAACATTTGATTGTCCGAAAAACTCTTCCAATGTTTTCGGTCTCATAATCTCCGCAAGCGGTGTTTGTTTATTTTGTTTTTCCAATTCCGTGAATAAGTTTGCCATAACTTAATAATATAGTGAAGAATTAACGGTGAACAGCAATTCTGAAATTAAACTTTACATTTGTAACATTTTGTCGATAAAATAGCAACTTTCTGCTAAAAAATTACTTTATCATGATGTATAAGGTTACATAAATAAATTTAGGTGTATTTTAATGGTTAGTATTTTATCAACAGCAAGACGATATGGCAGTTATGGTGCGAACTTCTTGTTAGGAACAGGAGCCGAAGCCATGGGTAAGAAAATCGGACAATCCGTAAAAGTAAGGTCAAAAACGGGAATGTCCCTTCCTAAAGCTGTCGGATACGGTTTTAAAAAAGGTTTTGCGGAATCACAAAAAGGTGTCGCAAAATTAGGATTTTTACATAATATAGCACATACATTCCAAGGTATAGGACACGATATTTCTGCCGCTTGGAAGGGTTCCAAAGGTCTCAAAAAACTAAGCGGGCTTAAATCCATCGGGAAGGCAATGCCATTAATAATGAACGTTTTGTGGTTGGCACAATCAGTTCCTGATATTGTATCCAGAACAAAAGATGAAGGTATCTTAGGCGGACTTAAAGAAACAGGTAAAACGTTAGCTAATATGGCAATTATCTCTGTTGCATCTGCAGCAGGTGCTGCATTATTCGGGCTGCCGGGGACAATTTTAGCACCTATGGCCGTTAGTATGTTAACGACTCCGATTATCGGAGAACCTTACAGCGTTAAAAAACAGGAAGCAGCCGAGGCTCAAAAACAGGCACAGGTACAACAGCAAACTTCTAATCCGTTTATGTCTCAACCTGTTGCAGGCAGTAAACTTGATGTTACTTCCTACGCTTAAAAGTCATAAAATAATATTATTATAATAAAATATGCTTGTTGAATAATTTGTTCGACAAGCATATTTTTATGCATAAATTTTATAAATTATTTCTAACCCTCTGTTATATCCCAAACCTCAAGAATATCATCATCAATATCGTCCAAAAATCTGGAAGGTTTTGACAGTACCATATCCGTTGAATAATCGTACATATCAACAGGATATGTAATATAGAGATTATTTTTTGCTCTTGTCGTCGCGACATACATAAGTCTTAACTCCTCGTCCATTTCTTCGGGTGAATTGAACGAATATGCGGAAGGAAATCTGCCGTCAACTGCGCCTATGATAAATACGCTGTCCCACTCAAGCCCCTTTGCGGAGTGGATAGTAGATATTGTGAGACAATCATCTTTGATGTTATTTTTATACATTCCTTCGACACTTCTGTTTGGCGGCTCCAGTGCCAAATCGCTCAAGAAATTATCCAATTTTTTATACTGTGTCGATAAATATACAAAGTGTTCCAAATCCTTTTCACGCTTTGAATAATCGTCATATTTGTCTTTCAGAATAGGGCGGTAATATTCTATTACGTCCTCTACTATCTTTGTTAAATCTTTGTTTGAATTACGTTCCTTGTTCAACATATTGAACAACGGTTCAAAATTCTTCGATTTTTTGCTCGGCAAAAGTTTAAGGTTAAACTCCGATGTTGATTTAATAATCGGGATTACGGAATTAACCGTTTGAGCCCCGACACCTTTTAACAAGAGCATTATTCTGCTTAAGCTTATCTCATCATCAGGGTTAAGAAGCACTCTTAAATGCGCGATAATATCTTTAATATGCGCTGTTTCCATAAACTTTGGCCCGCCGAATTTTTGGAACGGAATATTTCTTTTGGAAAGCTCTATTTCAAGATTAAATGACATTCTTGCATTACGTGCGAGCACACAAATATCCGAGAGTTCGACATCCTCATCCAATAATTCCAAAACCCTCTGGCAGATAAATTCCGCCTCCATTTGTGAGTCTTTTGCACAAATGAGCGCAGGCTTTTCTCCGCCTTTTTTGTCCGTAAACAAAGTCTTTGTGAACTTTTCTTTGGCTCTTGAAATAATTTTGTTCGTAAGGTTCAAAATGCTCTGCGTACTTCTGTAGTTTTGCTCCAGTTTGATTATTTTGACATCCTTAAACATCTTAGGGAAATCCATAATGTTCCTGTAATTCGCTCCGCGGAAAGCATAAATACATTGAGCATCATCTCCTACTGCCATAACGTTGTTATGTTCGGAGGCTAAGAGTTTTATTATATCAGCCTGCAAAGTGTTTGTATCCTGATATTCGTCTACAAGGATGTATTTATACTGATTTGACAGTCTTTTGCGTATGTCGTCATGGTCTTCCATTAAGAATTTCAGGTACAACAACAAATCATCATAATCAAAAAGTGAGTTTTCACGTTTGTATTGTACGTATGCTTTGTGTATCTCAATTATTTGTTCCGTACAATGCTCAAATTGCGAAAATTCTTCCTCTATAACCTTTTTTGTCGGAAGTTCTTTGTTTACGCTCTTTGAGTAAATTTCTAATATAGTGCTTTTTTTAGGAAATCTCTTTGTTTTTTTAGGGTAAAGTTTTGCCGTCAGGTGGTTTATGACATCTTCCGCATCGGAAGAATCCATAATGGTAAAGTTGTTTTTTAATCCTAAAACTTTGGAATATTTCCTCAATATCATATTCGCAAAAGAGTGGAAGGTTCCGCCTGCAACATTTTCACATCTCTCATCGAGCACCGAAGTTGCACGGTTCAGCATTTCATTTGCGGCTTTTCTCGTAAAGGTTAAAAGCAGAATATTTTGCGGTTTTACTCCGTCCTCAATCAGCCTTGCGACACGGTATGTGAGAGTTTTAGTTTTACCTGTCCCCGCGCCTGCTATGACCAAAACCGCACCGTCTTTAACCTGTACAGCCTCAAACTGTGCCTCGTTGAGTTCGTTTTCATAATCAACCTTATAGGTTACTCCCCCCGTACGTTTTTTCAGCACATATTTTTTATGTTTTGGTGTTTTCTTCTCTTTTACGGTTAAATCATTTTTCATAACTCTATTTTATCATAGGGGTAATTATTTGATAAGTGCACTTACAAAATCTGTTTATGAACAATCGGAGCGATTTTCTTTAAATCCTCATAGAGTTCGTGGTACTCATCGGGATAGAGTGATTGTGCCCCGTCGCAGATAGCGTTATCCGCATCGTAGTGTACTTCGATAAGCAGTCCGTCACAGCCTGCCGCGACGCTGGCTCTGGACATAGGAGCGACCTTATCTCTCAACCCCGTTCCGTGGCTCGGATCTGTTATAATCGGCAAATGACTTAACTTCTTTATAACAGGTATAGCCGACAGGTCGAGGGTGTTTCTCGTGTATTTTTCAAATGTTCTTATCCCTCTTTCACAAAGTATTACATTCGGGTTTCCGCTTGATAAAATATATTCCGCAGATAATAACCATTCTTCAAACGTTGCCGACAGACCGCGTTTTAAGATGATAGGTTTTGATGCCTTTCCCATATCTTTCAAAAGGTTATAATTTTGCATATTTCTCGCGCCTATTTGGAAAATATCTACGTATTTTTCAAACATAGGAAGTTGTGAGCTGTCCATAATCTCGGAAGTTATTGCCATCCCGTGGTTATCAGCGACACTTCTGAACATTTTTAAACCTTCTTCGCCCAATCCTTGGAAAGCATATGGTGAGGTTCTCGGTTTAAATGCTCCGCCTCTCATTATTTTAACGTTCGATTTTTCCAACTGTTCCGCGGTTTTATCCAACTGGTCATAGCTTTCTATTGTGCAAGGTCCCGCAATCAGTCCGATATAATCTCCGCCGAATTTGACGCCGTTAACCTCTATTATTGTATCTTCGGGCTTAAATATTCTGCTGCAAAGCTTATATCCCGAGGATATTTTTATGACCTCCTGAACCCCGTCTAAGAGTTCTATATTTCTCGGGTCAATTATTTTTGTACCGACAGCTCCGATTACGGTATGTAAATCACCTTTGGAAACATGGGAGCGAAACCCTTTCCCCTCGATAAATTTAACAACTTTTTCGATGCATTCATCGGATACATTCTCCTGCATGATTATAAGCATTTGCTATTTCCTCTCATTACGTTATTTCTGACTTTTTTATTATAACATTGGAATATTGAATTACAATAAAAGCCATGTATGTAACAAAGTATTAAATTATGTTCAAAATATAGCAAAAACATGGTTAAAAAAACCTTTATATAAGTACAATGAAGTGTTGTGTATAAGTATTTATTTTATATGAATACTTTGAAAGGAGAAAATTATGTCTATTGGATTTGCGCCTACTAATACGGATTATCGTCCGAGAATCGGAACTCCGCCTATTAACCCTGACAGAGGTGAAATAAACAGAGGGCGTGATGCCATGATTAATAATATTCGGGATAAAGCTCCGTTAATTGCAGCAATTTTACAAGCTCCGGTTACATGTGACGGGCCTGAAACAGGCGGAATTTCAGGACAAATGAACAGACCGAAACCGCCGTTGGTATGCTATATGGCATAATAAAACAGATATCAGAAATTATTGTGAGGTTGAAGAAATTCAGCCTCTTTTTTTATGTTTTAATTCCAATTACCGAAGAGGGGCAAATCCGCAATGCG
>DLEF01000035.1 GCA_002481545.1 Cyanobacteria bacterium UBA7753
TACTAAGACCGTAGGGCACTAAGAAAGTGCAAAGTGCAAAGTTAAAAGTGCAGAGTTGTAGGCGTTTTTATCTGTACTCTGCAGAGCGGAACAATTAAGTGAGTAGGTCGGATTTACTAATCCGACAACTAAAATATAATCTTAAATTTTGTCGGCATAGTAATGCAGACCTGCATAATACACGAAATGTTGCAAATAAAAATTATATCTTCGACAAATACTGCTCCAAAATAATACACGCACTCTCTATATCTACAAGAGCTTTGTTTTTTCTAAAATCTATTTTTCTCTCTCTCAAATTTTCTTCGGCGGTATCCGATGTTAACCTTTCATCCTCAAAGATAATTTTCACATCGGGAATATTTGACTTTACCAATTCGGCAAAATTTCTGCAATCTTTAGCCTGTCCGCCCTCTGTTCCGTCCATATTTTTAGGAACACCGATAACAAGTTCACCCACTTTGTTATCTTTTATCAATTCGGACAATCTGTCAATCGCTTGATTTTCGGGAATTCTGTCAATATAGCACAAACCCTTAGCCGTAATGTGTAAAAAATCACTCACGGCAACTCCTATTCGCTTTGTTCCGACATCAAGGCACATTATTTTATGCATAAGACTAGCCCTGTACCCATTTAGTTTCAATGGTAGATATAATCATATCCAATTGCATAAGTTGAAATTCAGGTTTTCTTATCTCTTTTTGTCTGAACAGATTTTTAGTCTTATCGGCGTTTTTAATCTGCCAACGTTGCAGAACATAATATTCATAGATACTTTTTCTTAAAATATTGGTCAAAAATGCATAATTATCTTTCAAAGAATAGAACATTTGTTCCAATCTCTTATCACCCTTGACCTGTTCAAAATAAGCAGTCAAATAAAATCTGTTATTCCAGTTTTCAATTTCTTCCGGAGTATAAATAGAAGAATACTTATCTGATATAAACTTATCCAAATCTGTACTGAAATCATTGGCTTTATATTTAGCGTTCAACTCATCAATCATTTCTTTGAACGGTTCATACGTATGCGTATCATAGAACCAAGATTGTGTAAGAGGTAACAGACAAAGTTCATCTATCTCTGCTTGAGACAAATCTTTGTGTTCAGTGTTACAAACAGGTCTCTTAGGTACTATATCAAGCATGGTATTTTTCCAACAAACATACTCATAAGGCACTCTATCGTTATTATATCTTGCTTGTTTTTCAGCTCTGTCTACCAAATATTTTAAAATACCGTGTTCAACTTTTATACCGTTTGTTTCACCATAGAATTTCTTTAAGATTTTACTTAAATCATTTTCGGTTATCTCATTAAACCCGAAACAATCCAAGATACCGTATTTATCATTCAATACCATAGCTACAAATTGTATTGATTTATCATCTCTTATTCTGGTAAATACGACCGCCAAGTTGCCGTGTCCGTCAGGGAAACTTACATAGGATTTGTAAGGCTCCGATCCTTTTAATACACTTTTATAAAAATCAACGGCGTTATCTACTCTGATACCCGAAAGCTTTAATTCGGATATACCTTTATTCAATAGCGGAATAACATCTTCGCTAACAAAATCTTTTGCCTCTTCAAACGCATGATATGCAAGCTGTGATTTTGAAGTGCTCAAGAGTCGGATGACTTCCTTTGCCAAATCTGTTTTTGGATTACACAAGAAGACGGGGATAAGAATGTTTGCAAGTGCATCCTGAGTATAATCCTCATTTAAAGAACGAACCAACAGAAGTTGATCATTCGGATTAAGAGCCGCTAAGAAGTCAATAAAATCAATCTGCGCTTCCGGATTCATAAGAGCGGAATTAAGCATTTCCTTTGTTTCTTCTTCCACAATCTTATCAAACTCGGTTATATATTTGCCTTCTTCTCCATATTCAACTTCACTGCCCAAATCTCTAAGAAGGTTAAAAGCAATCATTTTTGCATAATCACTGATTTTTCTGTCTCTGATGAATTTTCTTAGATTTTCGACAAGAAAATCTTTCTCAAATAATCTTGTCAAAATATAGCAAATAACAAACGCTTTCTGCTCTTTTGCACGTTGTAACTCTTTCAACAACACATCCATAATCGCCTGTTTATCAGGCTCTTCATCCAATGCCTTAAACATATCATCAGATACTGCAGGCGTTGTTTCAAGTTTCGTTATCAACGTTAATATTTCAGCTCTTATCTGTATTTTATTCATTTTATTAATTCCTAAATATTATATTTTCTTAAAAATGTTATTAACGACATTTTCCCCAAAACGCATCAAGTATTGATTGTGCTTCCGCAGACGGCATTCTGTCTTGCAAAATCAAATACTGTACGGCAATCATTGTACATTCGGAACAAATGTTTACTCCCGGACCTTTTACCATTTTTACGACCTGCGTATTAGGACGCCCGCAAAAACTGCAAATAACAGGTTCGGTGTGTTCTGTATGTTCTTCTCTCTCAACATGATGATGTTTTTCTTCTTCTTTATGATGTGAACGTTTTTCGCCAATGCTCACTACTTTATCGTCAGACATAAAATCTCCTTCTTTATTTTCTATAATACACTAAAACTTTACCTTTGTGAAGGATGTAACAGAAGTTAAGATTGGGCATATTCTTTTTTGAGATTTCTCAATATATTCAGTAAGAAACATATCAAGATAGTTGCCAATACAACGGAAGATATCGCGATTGCAAGCCAACAACCGTACAAATACATTTTCTTTATAACACCCAAATAAAATCCCAGCGAAATACTCAAGAATAAATATGCGATTGTGTTTGATATCATTACGAATTTTGTACGTTTAAGTCCTTTAAATACCCCGCTCAAAGTCGATTGTATTCCGTCCGAGACTTGGAAAAACGCGACAAGAGCCATAACAGGGACGATAATATTTGTAAGCGCCTTATCCTTCGTAAATATTCCTGCAAGCTGATGAGGGAACATAAAGAATACTAATGCCATTACAAGCATAAAACTAATTGAAACACCCATTCCGTTTTTGATGTAGTTTACAATTTCTTTGTAGTTTCTTGAGCCGTTTGCATAACCGACTTTAACAGCAAGAGCGTTTGCAATGCTTGTCGGTATCATAAACGAAGAACTGCTTAATATCATTATAATACTGTGAGCAGCAGCGTATATTCCGTTTATTCTGCCTAATATTACCGCAATATAATTAAATGCTATAAACTCTATTATTATGGCTACTGAAAGAGGAAACCCGATTTTGATAATTTGTTTATAGTAATTTCTGTCAACAAAATTATGGAATTTGAAATGATCAATACAGAACATAAATAATATAACCATAAGCATTGTTCTGACTAAAGTTGTTGCAAGAGCAATTCCGCCGACGCCCATTTCAGGGAGTCCGAATTTTCCGTATACAAATATATAATTGAAGAATATATTTACCACAACAGATAAAATCAATAATAAATTAGGGAAAAAGATAATCTCAAAAGATTGCAAATACTCTTTTATTGTTATATTGATTTGAGCGGGGATAGTGGACAGAGCCACAATCCAAGTGTAGAGTTGTATATTTTTGAGTAATGTTTTCTCAAACCCTAAATATCCTAGGAGCGGAATATAAGCAAATGTAACAAGCATAAGAATCAAGCCTGATACAATTGCAAACCGAAGGCTCGGATAAAAATATTTTTTTGCACCTTCTTTTGCGCCTCTCTTATTTGATAGTATCGGGGAAATACTAAATACAAGCCCCGTTCCGAACATCATTATTGTTGCATTTATAGAAGTCGCAATACTGATAGCAGCAACCGCGCTCGTAGAATATCTGCCCGCAACAAAACAATCCCCTGCGCCAAGCAATATATGTCCCAAGTTTCCCATAATTATAGGCAGGGCTAAATAGAATAATTCCTTTATGTATTTTTTCTCAAAAATTTTCATAGTTAATTGAATTTAGATTGTTTATTATTAGTCTTTTATGAACATACAATCGCCGTAGCTGTAAAATCTGTACTTGTTTGCAATTGCCTCTTTGTAAGCATGCATAATATTATCTTTGCCCGCAAGTGCCGAAACTAACATCAACAAAGTTGATTTAGGCAAGTGAAAATTGGTAATAAGGTTATCTATAACCTTAAATTCATACGGCGGATATATAAAGAGAGTTGAAGAAGAAGAGCATTCTTTTATTTCTCCAAATTCTTTATAAGCACTCTCTAATGTTCTGACAGATGTTGTGCCAACTGCGACAATTTTTTTGCCCTCTTTTTTAGCCTTATTGATTAAATCCGCTGTTTCTTTGGATATATGATAATCTTCCGAATCCATTTTATGGTCTAAAACATTTTCACATTTGACAGGTCTGAATGTACCTAACCCTACAGTTAAGGTTACATACCCTATCTGAACGCCTTTTTCTTTTAATTTTTCAAGGATTTCTTTTGTAAAATGTAATCCTGCAGTCGGTGCGGCAACAGAGCCCGCATATTTTGCATAAACAGTTTGATATCTGTCATAATCAAGTTTTTTGAGTTCTTCGGAGGTCATCTTTCTTTCAATATACGGAGGAAGCGGAACATTTCCGACTTCGGATAAGATTTCCATTATATTACCTTCATAATGAAGTTGTACAATCCATTTGCCTTCCTCTTCAGGTTCTACTACCGTTGCGGATAAATTATCAGATATTTTTATATCCGTTCCGACTTTTACTCTTTTTGACGGTTTGATTAAGACTTCCCATTTTTTATCTTCTTTTTGTTTAAGAAGGAAAACTTCTATTTTTGCGCCCGTGTCTTTATGTCCGTATAATCTTGCAGGAATGACTTTTGTATTATTCAATATCAAAACGCAATTATCATCCAAATAATCAACGATATCAAAGAAGTGTTTATGTTCAATAGCTCCCGTATTTTTATCAAGAACCATCATCTTTGACATATCACGTTTTTGGGCAGGAGTCTGCGCAATTAATTCTTCCGGTAAATCATAATCAAATTCCGATACTAACATTTTATTACTCTCCTATTAACACAATAAGGATTAACCCTAATATCGTTATTTCTATTTTTTCTCTTGGATTTTCTTTGCATTTGCAATTTCATCATCAGAAACTTTTTTCTTTTCCGCAGCAAATTCCAATTCAAGCTTTTTATTAATCAAAACTGTTTGAATGATTTGAACGATGTTACTTGATATCAGGTATAAAAGAACACCTGCAGGGATTGGGATTATAACAAAGGTACCGCAAAGCATTATCGGCATAAACATATTCATTGATTTCTGCATAGCCTCTTGGCTCGGATCGATTTCCTGACCTTTGTTCATTGCCATCATAGCCTTTTGAGTAAATACCATTGTTAAACCGAATAACAGTATCAAAGCCAAAACATCAAAGTGGAATTGAGCTTTAACAGCTTTTGTAGGAATTGTAGCCATCATCAAATAACCTTTTCTTACAAAGGTAATTTTTTCGGTTTCCTTCGTCATTACGTTTGAAACTTCAACTTCAGCTTTTTCAATTCTGTCAAATTCACTGAATTTCAAATCCTTCAAATTATCAACATTCATCTTTAATTCAAGAGGTTGTCCGGGTTTTATAGAGCCTTGAACTTGGACAGCTTCGTTAGGTTTATCAATTTTTACTTCCTTAGCAGGTTCTTGCTTCAAGTAAACAAGTGCATTTTTACCTGACATAAATCTTGCGGTATTAGATACGCCCATAACACCGTTGTTTGAAACACCCGCATTAGTTCTCAATGTTGCATCCAAACTCTTAACAAATAAGAACGGAGCATCGCCCGCCATTTGAATAAATTGAGGACTCATAAATGTTGTATATAACAAGATAAATATAGGCATTTGGATAAGTAAAGGCAAACATCCCGACATAGGGTTAAAGTTGTGTTCTTTGTAGAACTCCATCATTTTTCTTTGCATTGTTTGCGGATCGTTTTTGTAACGTTCCTGAATAGCTTTCATCTTCGGTTGAAGAGTCTGCATTTGTTTCATAGAGCGCTGTTGAGATTCACTCAACGGCCACATAGCAAGTCTTACAATAACGGTTAAAAGTATAATACCCAAGCCGTAACTGCCCGCTATGTCAGATAATATCTTCAATACCTTTACGGTTAATCCTACGAAATCCATATTTATCCCCAATCTTCTTATCTTTAGTGCTAATTATATAAAATCGAATATTTCGACTCCATAAAAAGATATTATAAAAACAGTATCAAGTCAAATTTGAGAGTTTCGTCGATTCTGTTTCATGCCTGTATTGTAAATATAATGTAATATATGTAAAACAAAATGATTGACAAAAAAAATAAAGCATGATAACATACTTGTGGGGTAAATGTATATTTTTGAGTCTTGCACAATTGCAAGGCTTTCTTTTTATATAAGGGAATTTACTCAAGGAAGTTTAGCTAAATTAAGAGGATAGAAATGAAGGTATTAATCGGATTATCGGGCGGGGTAGATTCATCTGTCGCTGCGCTATTATTAAAACAACAGGGTAACGATGTAATCGGAGCAACAATGTCAATATGGAAAGACAGACCTGATATAACTTTTGAGAACAATAAAAGCTGTACTCACGGAGCATGTTTCGGACCTGATGAAAAAGAAGATATAGAATCCGCAAGAAATATCGCAAACAAAATCGGGATTCCGTATCACGTTTTCCGCTGTGCCGATGAATACGAAAGTATTGTTTTGAATAATTTTAAAGATGAATACCTCTCGGGGAGAACTCCTAATCCTTGTATCAGATGTAATGCGCTCGTTAAGTTCGGAGTATTACCGTATCTCGCAAAAGAAAACGGAATTGAGTTTGACAAGTTTGCGACGGGGCATTACGTAAGAATAGAAGAAAAAGACGGAAGATATTTATTAAAGAGAGCAAAAGATCCTAAAAAAGACCAGTCTTATTTCTTGTATAAATTAAAACAAGACCAATTAAAAAATATTGTATTCCCCCTCGGGGACTATACAAAAGAGCAGATTAGAAAGATTGCTTCAGATAACGATTTAGCTGTTGCAGATAAGCCTGACAGCCAAGATTTCTATGAAGGTGATTACAATGAACTATTGGGAGTAAAATCAAAGAAGGGAAATATTGTAACAACTGACGGGAAAGTATTAGGAGAACACAACGGCATTTGGAACTATACAATAGGACAAAGAAAAGGGCTTTGCATATCCGCTCCCGAACCTCTTTATGTATTGGAATTAAGAAAAGATACCAATGAAGTTGTTGTCGGATATAAAGATAAAACCTTTAAAAAATCCTTAAAAGCTATTGATTTAAACTGGATAGCAATTGATAAATTAGAAAAACCGATGAATGTGACTGCAAAAATACGCTCTACACAAACACCTGTAGAAGCAACAATCACCCCTGTTGATGATGATTGTGTTGAGGTAGTATTTGACGATTACCAAAAATCTATTGCAGTAGGGCAATCCGTAGTATTCTATGACGGAGATTATGTCATAGGCGGAGGAATAATAGATTCCGTTGCATAAAACAATTATTCTATAGTTTATTATCCATATGCGGGTAATATAGAAATTCGGATTATTATAACCTTACATTAGAAAAGAGGTATTTATGATTTATAACAACGTTTTGGAACTAATCGGAAACACCCCGATTGTAAGATACAACAACAATATTTTATTGAAGTTAGAGTTTTATAACCCGTCTAACTCCGTTAAGGACAGAGCAAGTTTCGCTATGCTTGATGAAGCAATAAAAAGAGGCGAAATAGACAACGGAACAATGATTATAGAGCCAACAAGCGGTAATACGGGTATCGGGCTTGCTATGTGTTGTGCCGTACTCGGGCTAAAGATTAAAATAGTCATGCCTGAGAATATGTCCGAAGAAAGAAAAAAGGTTATAAAGGCATACGGAGCAGAACTTGTTTTGACACCAAAAGAGTTCGGAATGAAAGGAGCTGTTAAAAAAGCGAAAGAGATACAGAAAGAATATCCTAACAGTTTTATTCCTATGCAGTTCTCTAACCCTGACAACCCAAAAACACATGAACTGCATACCGCAAAAGAAATATTTGACGCAACTGACGGCAATGTAGATATCTTTGTTGCAGGTATCGGGACAGGCGGAACCGCAGTCGGAGTAAAGAACGGTTTTATGAAACTTAAACCTGATGTAAAAGTATATGGGGTTGAACCTAAAGAAAGTCCGCTTTTGACGGAAGGTAAAGCAGATTCTCATAAGATACAGGGTATCGGAGCAAACTTTGTAACAGATATCTATAAGTCAGGAAAGTTAGACGGGATATTGGATATTGAAGGCGATGTTGCAATAGAAAACGCAAGAGAGCTTGCGAGAAAGAATGGTATTCTTTGCGGTATATCTTCGGGAGCTAACCTTGCCGGAGCAAAAATGTTATCGGAAAAGTATCCCGACAAAACTATTGTTACAATAATATGTGATTACGGAGAAAGGTATTTATCTACGGAGCTGTTTGAATGAAATTATTAAACCCTCTAAGACGAATAAAAGACGATATAAAAGTAATTTATGAGAACGATCCCGCAGCAACCAATATATTTGAGATAATATTTTGTTATCCGGGTTTTCAAGCTCTTGTTGCATACAGGATTGCTCATAAATTAAAACAGTGGGGAGTTCCGTTTATTCCGAGATATATTTCCTACCTTACAAGAATAATAACGGGAATAGAAATACACCCTTCCGCAAAGATAGGTGAGCGACTCTTTATTGACCACGGAGAAGGGGTTGTTATCGGAGAAACGGCAGAGATAGGAAATGATGTAATCATATACCAGCAAGTCACTCTCGGAGGAACGGGAAAAGAACAGGGGAAACGTCACCCGACTATAGGCAATAATGTAATAATAGGGGCAGGGGCTAAGATACTCGGCAATATAAAAATAGCTGATAACGTCCGAATAGGGGCAGGCTCCGTTGTAGTAGATGATGTTCCCGAATATTGTACCGTAGTCGGAGTGCCGGGGAAGATTGTAAAACAACATTATGTAAACCCTGACGGAGTTCTTATGCATAACAGAATACCCGATCCCGTAACTTGTGAATTAAACAGATTAAAATATGAATTATTGGATTTGAAGAATAAATTGGAGAAAAAGGAATAGGGTTATTATAACCTCGTTATAATTTACCGCTTATATGGACAATCCCTAAAAATAACGTTATAATAAATACAAGATAGGATTATTATGCAAAAACAATTAAGACAAGAACAATTTAAAGAAGTAGCAATGACTCCCGATAATCCGCATTGGGAAATAGCCATTTCAAGATTAGGGCATTTGGCACCTAAGTCACACGATGTCCGTTCGGAATTTGAACGTGACTATAACAGAATTTTAAATTCCTCTGCCTATAGCAGACTAAAACATAAAACGCAAGTGTTCTATGCAACAACAAACGACCATGTTTGCACAAGAATTGAACACGTAAACATTGTTGCCTCCGTTGCGAAATCGATTGCACGTTCATTAGGATTGAATGTTGAACTTGTTGAAGCGATTGCATTCGGGCACGATTTGGGGCATTCACCTTTCGGACACCATGGGGAACGTATTATTGCGGAAATAATGGCGGAAGAGAATTTTCCAAACCCGTTCTGGCATGAAATGAACAGTTTAAGAATGGTTGATGTAATCGAAACATTACCTAATTATAACGGAGAGAACGAAAACTTAAACCTTACATATGCAGTCCGCGACGGTATAGTTTGCCACTGTGGGGAAGTCGATGAAAACTATCTTAAACCGAGAGATGAATATGTAGACTTAACTACAATGAAAAAAGGTCAATATATGCCGTATACATATGAAGGTTGCGCCGTCAAGATTTCCGATAAACTGGCATACATAGGGCGTGATATACAAGATGCCACTTTGTACGGAATGTTTACAAAGAAAGATTTTGCAGTCCTAAAACAAATTGCACAAAACTTTATGAAGACAGACGTAAAACTGAAACAGGTAAATCCTACATCTTTGATTTATCAGCTTGTTACGGACTTGTGCGAGCACTCTAATCCTGATATCGGTTTAACCTTTACACCAGAAAATTTTGAGATGATGAATCAGGTTAAACAATTCATTCTTGAAAAAGTTTGTATGAATAAGCGTCTTGAACCGTTCATGGAATACGCCAACCTCGTTATAAGAACCGTTTACAAATTCTTAAAAGGATATTATGACGGCAGAGGCACAATCAGTAAATTAAAGAAAGATACAAAATTGTATCCGACACTTATTGTTGCATTCAGAAAATGGCTCATTAAGTATTCCAATATTGATCCTGCACTGAGAGAACTCAGGAAATATAACAATACGGTAATCTATGATATAGATAACTACATGGATTATAAGCAAGCCATTATCGACTTTATTTCCTGTATGACAGATAAATTTATTATGAGAGTTTATACGGATTTAATAACATTCTAAACTGTTAACATTTATACTTTTCACGGGATTAATGCTATAATATTCATATTATAGTATTTTAAGGAGTGTTTCCATACAATGAAAATTCCGGGCGAAGTCGTAAATCGTTTAACCTTATATCACTTCATTTTAGAGGATTTGAATGAAGGAGATGTTTATATTTCCAGCAAAAAAATTGCAAAATTTCTGGAAATAGATGATTCTCAAGTCAGGAAAGATTTGAAATATATTAATACCGTCGGGAAACGCAAACTCGGCTATAACGCAAAAGAATTGAAAAAAGCTATTGAGGAAAAACTCGGGTTCAAAAAAACAAGAGATGTTTTTATTGTAGGTGCGGGTAATTTGGGCTCCGCTCTTGCGAAGTATTCAACCTTCAAAGATTACGGAATGAATATTATTGCCATGTTTGATACCGATCCTAAGAAGATAGGGACGATAATAAACGGAAAAGAAGTTTTTGATATTACAAAAGTAGGGCATATGGTACAGAAGTTGAATGTTGATATTGCAATACTAACTGTACCTAAGGAGTATGCAAAAGGGGCTGCAAATTATCTTGCGGGTTCGGGAATAAAATACATTTGGAATTTTACTCCGTGCATTCTTGATGTACCTGACAACATAAAGGTTTGGAATGAGAACTTAATCGGGAGTTTTCTTCAATTTACAAACAGAGACGAGGTAGAAGACGATAAAAATGACGACGGAAATTAAAGTTTGTATGGGTAGTGCCTGTTTTGCGAAAGGCAATCAGGAAAATTTGGAATATTTAAAAGAATATATTGAAGAACATAATCTTGTCGCAAATGTTTCTATTGTAGGGGCTTTGTGCGAAAACAAGTGTTCCGAAGGACCAAGAATAATTATAAATGATAAAGAATATACAAATGTAACGAAAGACAAACTGGAAGAGATACTAAACACTTGTCTAAAAGGCTAATCTTAGTGTATTATATAAATATTGTTTATCTGTATCTAAAATAGGTGTAAAAAATGAAAAAACAGCAATATCCTGTCTATACTTTAAAGAACGAATGTAATGACTGTTATAAATGTATAAGAGGCTGTCATGTAAAAGCTATCAGAATACAGCAGGGAAGTGCCTCCGTTATCAATGAAAAATGTGTCGCTTGCGGACATTGTGTCCAGATTTGTCCTGCGGGAGCAAAACGCGTAAGAAACGATATTGATATTGTAAAGACTTTAATTTTGGTGGGAAAGGATGTTTATGTATCTTTGGCTCCGAGTTGGGCAGGGGTATATGATATTCCGAAAGAAAAGATGATTGCCACCCTAAAGAAACTCGGGTTTAAAGGGGTATCAGAGACGGCTCTCGGGGCTCAAGAGGTATCAATCCAATCTGCAAAAATATTGAATAATGCCGATAAAGGCTTATTTATATCCTCAGCGTGCCCAGTGATAGACGATTATGTAAGATTGTATAAATCAGATTTTGCAAAATGTATCACGCCTATTGCATCTCCGGCTCTCACTCATTGCGGATTGCTTAAGGATAAACTGGGAGAAGATATAAAAGTTGTATTTATAGGGCCATGCGTAGCGAAGAAAAACGAAGCGGACAAACATCCTGACCTTATGGCTGCAGCACTAACGTTTGACGAGTTGAATTATTGGATAAAAGAAGAATTTATTGATACGGAAACTATCCCAACTGATGAAGATTGCCGCTTTGTTCCGGAATGTTCATATGAAGGGGCTATATATCCGCTTGAGGGCGGAATGAATGACACGATTAAGCGCGTCGGAATTGATAAAGATGATGTAACTTTTATTACCGTTAGTTCGTTGGATGATTTCGATAAGGCTTTACAAAACATAAATCCCGATAACGTTGAAAACAAGATATTTGTTGAGGCTCTCGGATGTTCGGGCGGATGTATAAACGGACCTTGTATATCCAGCGATAAATCGAGAATACTTATAACATCAGATATTTACGCAAATACAAGATATCGTGATAACGTTCCGAAAGAGCCGAGAAAAGTTGTACCTATCGAATATACTCCTGAACCTGTTCAAAAAGTTGAGTATACAATAGATCAGATAACAAAAGCACTCAGAAAAATAAGCAAACACTCGGAAGAGGATGAATTAAACTGTTCGGGCTGCGGTTATGCAAGCTGCAGGGCGTTTGTAAACGCTCTTATTGCCGGAGATGCCGAACCGTCTCAGTGTGTATCTTATATGAGAAAGATTGCTGTCAGAAAGGCTGCGGCAATGCTCAGATGTATGCCATCAGCCGTTGTTATCGTAGATTCTAATATGGAAATAGTGGAAGTAAACGATTCGTTTGAACATATGTTCTTATCAGAAGATATGTACGAGATATTTTCTTCCCGTGCTAACGGGCTTTCGGGCGCTGCGATTGACAGAATTGTTCCGTTTCCTGAATTGTTTAAATCCGCACTGGATACGGGCAAAGACATCCATCAGGAACACTATGTTGTTGATAACAAGGTCTACGATATAAGTATCTTTACGATTGAAGATAACGAACTGATAGGGGCTGTTATTTCTGATGTTACGAAATCAGAACTTGACAGAAGTAAGATTGCACAAAAAGCAAGAGAGGTTATCACGAAGAATATTGCAACAGTCCAAGAAATTGCAAGTTTGTTGGGTGAACATATGGTTGAGACGGAACTGCTCTTAAGTTCTATTGCCGAAGGTTTTGATCCGTCAAATGAGGGTAAAGATGTTCATTGATATAGCGTGTTCTCAAAAAAAGAAATATAACCAGAATGCTTACGGAGATTATTTTTCATCAAACAGATTTCCGAATATGAACCGTGTTGTTGCGGTACTCTCTGACGGACTAGGTAGCGGAATCAAGGCTAATATTCTGGCATGTATGACGGCGACAATGTTGGAAAAATTTATGGAAAACCATGCCGACATTGAAAAATCATGCGAAATTATTATGAACTCTCTTCCTGTCTGTAAGGTCAGAGGCATCAGCTATGCCACATTCTCTGCAATAGATTGCTATGAAGACGGCAAGGCAAAGATAGTTGAAGAGGGGAATCCCGATTTTATTTGGGTTAGAGGGGGAGAAGTATTAAAGCCTGTTCCGCAGATTATTCCTTCCAAAACATTTAAAAACAGAAGAATGAAGGTTTATAATATAACTTTAGAAAAATATGACAGGATTATATTCTGTTCTGACGGGGCAACTCAGGTTGCAATGGGGACAAAGCGTTATCCGTTGGGGCTGGAAAGGAGCGGACTTGTAAAGATAATACTAGAGAAACTAAAGGAAAACCAGAATATCGCATCAAAAGAGTTGAGTGATTATCTGATACATCAGATAGAGTTGATTGCTCCAAACAGAGAATTGAAGGACGATACATCCATCGTCTCTATATATTGCAGAGACCCGAGAGAAACCCTTATCTTTACGGGCCCGCCTTATCATCAGGAAAAAGATAATTTTTGGGCAAGAACATTTATGGATTTCAAAGGCAAAAAAGCTATCGCGGGCGGAACCACGGCGAATATTATTTCAAGAGAAATGAATATCCCCGTATATGCCGATTTATCAGTAAATGCAGGAAAATTACCCGGGCTTTCCAAGATGGAAGGGGTTGACTTAGTGACCGAGGGTATTTTAACATTAACTAAGACGTTAGAATATTTGGAAAGCGGTAAAACAGAAAATAATGCAGCAAAAACTCTCATGGATTTTATTTTGGACAGTGATGTGATAAACTTTTTAGTAGGGGCACAAATGAATAAGGCACATTATGATCCAAATTTGCCTATCGAGATTGAAATAAGGAAGAATGTAATAAAACAAATGAAAAAAGTGTTAGAAGAAAAGTATCTTAAAAAGGTCAATGTACAATTTATTTAATAGGAGTTCGTAAATTATGGAAAACAAAAAAATCACGGTAAGAGTATGCGTCGGAACAACATGTTTCGTTATGGGCGGTGCTAACTTGCAGGAACTTAACGACATTATTCCGAGAAAATACGGTGATAAAGCAGAAGTTTTAGGAAGCAACTGTTTGGGATTATGCTCAATTAATTGGGAATACTCAAAAGCTCCTTATGTTAAAATAGATGAAGATGTAGTATCCGAAGCCACAACCGAAAAAGTTTTGGCAGAATTGGATAAGAAAATAGCGGAACAAAGTAAGGAATAATTATGAATAAAGCAGGACAAGCAATACGTTTAAAGAAAGAAATATTAGTCAGAATAATCAAAGCGTTCTTTTCGGATAATTTTGAGGAACAAGCAAGACTTATTCCGTATGCAATGAGACCGAAAGGAATGGAGGTGCCATACAGGTGCTGTATATATAAAGAAAGGGCAATCATAAAAGACAGAACAATCGCAGGGCTCGGGTTCCCGATTGAAGAAGATGATGAGACCGTTTCTTTAAGTACATATGCACATGAGGCATTGGAAAGAAAAGAAATCAGCGATAAGAATTTGACCGTATTGCAGGCTGCCTGCAAAGGCTGCTTAACAAACAGAATATACGTAACCGACTTATGCCAAGGCTGTGTTGCAAGACCTTGCAAATCAACCTGTAAATTCGGGGCAATATCAATCGTTGACGGCAGATCAGTTATTGACGAAACTAAGTGTAAAAGATGCAAAATGTGTATAAACGCATGTCCATATAACGCTATCGTCAAAATAACCGTACCGTGCGAAGACTCTTGCCCGGTAGGTGCAATCCACAAGGATGAAACAGGATTCGCAAGCATAGATTATGACAAATGTATCAACTGCGGAAAATGCACAATGGCATGTCCGTTCGGGGCTGTTCACGAAAGAAGTCAGATTATTGATATATTAAAGGCAATAAAATCAGACAAGAAAGTTATTGCAATGATAGCACCGTCTATTGCAGGGCAATTCCCGGGAACAATTTATCAAATGAAAGCCGCTATCAAGAAAAGCGGATTTGATGATGTATATGAAGTAGCTCAGGGTGCTGATGTTACTGCAAATACAGAGGCAAAAGAATTTCTTGAACGTATGGAAAAAGCGGAAAAGGGTGAAGTCGGAGAAAGCGGAAAAGTCCAAACCTTTATGACGACATCTTGCTGTGCAGGTTATAACGAACTCATTAAGAAACACTTAACAGAGATTAAACCGTACAAATCTGACACGGGAACGCCGTTATATTATACGGCTCAAATAGTTAAGAAAGAACATCCTGAAGCAATAACAGTTTTCGTAAGTCCTTGTGTCGCAAAACGTGCGGAAAGCTACGACAACCCGAATGTTGACTACGTTATGAACTATGAAGAGCTCGGAGCTTTGTTTGTTGCTTTGAACATACAAATTGCAGAATTAGACGGAGAAAAATACGAAGTTGAATCTTCCAAGCAGGCTCGTAACTTCGGTATAACAGGCGGGGTTGCGGAATCCGTTAAAGCATCCTTGAAGGAAGAAGATGCGATTAAGCCGTTTGTAATTAACGGACTGGACAAGGACAGCATAAGACAGCTCAAGAAATTTGCTAAGAGCGGGATGTGCGAAGGCGGATGTAACCTCGTTGAGGTTATGTGCTGCGAGGGCGGATGTATCGGCGGTAACGCAACTATTAACAACCAGAAAACCGCTAAAAAGCAGATTGATAAACTTCTGGAAGAAAGTGAAGACATCAAGAAGATTGACTAATCAATTAAGTAATATAAAATCAAAAAGGCACTTTATAAAAAGTGTCTTTTTTTGTATATATAACAATTATTCAAACAGCTGTTCCATCAAATAATTTCCGCGTTTGAACGGAATTTTATCTTCATCGATTTCGACTTTTGTAAACCCGAATTTATTATAAAGATGTATTGCCGCCTCACATTTTGTGTTCGTCACAATCATAATTTTCTTTGCTTGTTTTGATTTTGCATAATCAATACAGGCTTTCAAAACCGCATAGCCCGCACCTTGTCCTTTGTATTCATCTTTCGTCGCATACTTTGCAATTTCCCACTCGCCTTTTTTCTCTAAAGGCTCTATCATACAACAGGACATTACACCATTATTACCTTCATTTATTGCAAAAAAGACCTGTGCACCGTTTTTTATATAGGATTCAATATTGTTTAAAACCTCAATATCCTCGGGCTCTATCGCAAACATTGTCTCAATCCAATGTCTGTTAAGCTCTATAAAATCGCTTTTATACTTTGTATCAAACGGCTCAATTTTCATACATTGATATTATCATAAATATACCTTGGATAATTACATTCACAATTTTTGGAATAAAAACGTAATCGTCATGCTGAATTTATTTCAGCATCTTTAAACCTTTAGATCCTGAAACAAGTTCAGGATGACAGGTTTTATAACTGCTATTTTTCGCACCGTGTTTATCCTATAATTATGTTATGAACAATTTTAAATATAAGATTTACAAAGGGTTGAACGAAGATATAAAAAGCATAAGAACCGCCGTTTTTATTGAAGAACAGGGGTTCAAGGATGAGTTTGACACGACTGATAATAACTGTTTTCACGTTGTAATTTATGACGGAGTTAAGCCTGTTACGACTTGCAGATATTTTAAAGAAGGGGAAAACTACCACATCGGACGGGTTGCGATTGTGAAAGAATATCGAGGACATCACCTCGGCAACAAGATTATGAGTATTGCCGAAGAAGAAATCTCAAAACTGGGCGGAAAAACAATAGAAGTATCTGCGCAAGTCAGAGTAAAACCGTTTTACAACAAACTCGGATACAAAGAAATCGGTAATATCTATTATGACGAGTATTGCGAACATATTAGGATGATAAAAGAATTATAAAAAATTAATCACACCTGCACAATGTCGTTGCAAATCCTGCGTTACTGTCATTCTGAGCACATGCAACACAGGCAAGTGCGAAGAATCTCTTTTACAAACACTGAGAAAGTAGAGCAATATACCGTCTACAGTTATATTAACGACAGTTTGTTAGATCCTTCGCTGCTATTTCAAAGATTATTAATTGTCATTACGGTTTATCGCTCAGGATGACAATTTACGTGCAAATAAAATGTAGGATGCGATTATCACCGCACAGATATTATTAAACATTCTACATTTCCGCTAATCGTTTACCCAAATCGAATGCGTTTTGCAAATCTTTAGGGAATTGGGTATCACGGACTTCACGTTTATGACTTTCTTCAAATAAATCACAATCGT
>DLEF01000060.1 GCA_002481545.1 Cyanobacteria bacterium UBA7753
GGTGCAAAAAATTGCACCCTACGTCTCAAGTTAAAAGTTGCAAGTTCAAAGTTTGAAGTTAATAACTATGCACTTTTAACTTTTAACTTTGCACTTTCTTAGTGCTTTCCACAAAATACGGATTACAAATTATCAAAGTGAGGTTAATATGGTTAAAAGAAAAAAATATACCGATAAAGAAAAACTGGAAATTAATAACAGACATATTGAAATGTTCAACAAATCCTTAGATGGAATTGAACTGTTATTGGACGGGATATTGAATGACCTGCGGTTCTATGACGAATCGTTTTTGGAATTGCCGAAGCCTTTGATATCCGCGCTGGATTTCATTATATCTTCACTCACGAAAATCCAAAAGAGTCAGCGACAAGCCCTTGGACTTGACGATGAAATCACTACTCAAGAGGTCGAACCGGAAATCAGTATCATTGAAGGGATAAACCTGTCAAAGGTTTAGTCACGGTGTGATAATAATGCCAAATCCATGTGTCATACCTGCACTCTCAGGCATAATTGTTGTTACAGAATTAAATAAGGAGATTAGTTATGTACCTAAAAGGAAAAGTTTCATATTACTATAATATGAATGATGAAATTTCACGTCATCGTATTTACAAAGATATATGCAATTTGAGCTATAAGAAGAAAAAATTATTCGATAAATATAATATTCTGGACGAAAATCACGATGACGGTATAGATGCGTATGCAATACTGATTGGTAATTATATTATTGTTGCTTATCAAGGTACTGACGTATTTGAAGGCAAAGATTGGCGAAATGATACTGTTATGGCTATTAACAGAGAACCAAAACAATTCAATCAAGCATTTAAATTTTTCAATAGTATAAAAAACGATGAAAGGTATCGAGGTCACCAATTTGTTGTAACAGGTTATTCATTGGGCGGAAGTGAAGCCATGGCGGTAGCAGTTACGTCAAAATGCGACGAAGTTGTAACCTTTAATCCTTACGGAATAAAAAATATTGATTATGTAAAAGATTATATAAGAAATTACGGTATAGCAACTCCGTTGGATAAGATAATAAACTATAATATGTCAGAAGATACAATATCCGGCATAAATATAGAAGATGAAATAGGTAAAGTCTATATGTTAGACGGAAGTAATCCCCTCTTCGCTCATTATTTGGACAACTTTCCCGATTTATCAACAAGAGAATTAATGGATGATGTACAACCTACTCAATTAAAAAGGGAGTTGTGGAATTTTTTGGATATAATTAAATTCTTGAGCCAGAAAAAGAGCATTTTATTAAATGCAACAAAAGAATATTTGTTGAACTATTTAAAAAGAAAACAAAAAGAAAAATTAAAAAATTCAAGATATCATTCCTCTGATTATAAATATTATGAAGCACATGGTACAAATAGTCCAACAATAAAGCCGTCAATGTATAGCAGTACAAAACAATGTGCGGGGACATATCATGTCAATGGTTATACCAGAGAATACGGTACAAAAGTATCTGATTATTACCGTACATGCGGGGCAAAACACTTAAATAAGAGATAAGGTTTAAACAAAGAACGGCTCTAAACTCATCATGAACGTAACAAATATTGCCCATAATAGCTTTATTGAATTATATACTATTAAATAAATAATATGCAGAAAGCAATCAATTATTCTACACCAAACATCAATGCAACAAAGTAAAATATTTAAAAAATATTGTAGAAAACGGATTAAACCATCCAATTGGAATGAATTATTGAAAATATGTATATCTATTATTGATAATAATATATATGGACTTAATATTATTGCACATAATGCGTATAAAACTGATAAAATTAAAAACCAAAGACTAATTAGAAGTACAAAAAATATTATAACATTATAGAATTTGTTATTTATTATAAACTGAATATATTTTGAATGTTTTTCTTCCCATTGGTATAGAAATACGATTATGCAAATATTTAGTATAAAAAATAAAAGTTGACTAAAACAAAACAATCCAAATCTTTGCATTACTAACAAAAGTAATGAAAATACCCACTCAAACAATGGCAAAAATACAAACGCTGTAAAGCTGTATCGTTTGATTAGGTTATGCCAAATGTCGGATATCTTAATAAGAGTTTCTTTTATGTTTATTTGCATGTTCCGATTATATCATATTGTTTTATATAAATCAATATAAACGAGTGTATATTAAATAATAGATTAAAATATAGATTTATTTGTGATTATCAAAGTGTCATGCCTGCACTCTCAGGCATAATTGTTATTACAGATTTTAAATAAGGAGATTTTTTATGTCATTCGAGTACATTACGGAGGACGGCTCAAAGACCGTCAATATTAACAAATCAACAGAAAACGCTATCGCTAAATCAATAGTCAAAGACTACACCGCCTACAATGACGGGCGGGTGTCAAGTTTGAACAAAGCAAATGCCGTTATTGATGAAGTGTTTTTCAAGAACAAATATAATAACGTCAAAGATAAAAATGAACGTTGGAAATCCAAAATAAAAATGTGTAAATGTTATATGTTTTACCAAACCTTGAAAGCATTTATTTGGAAAAACATATATTCCAACGTGCACAGTATGTTTGATGTCTCAGGAGAAAACCATGATTCCGATAACAATTCAAGCAAACAAAAAGCCGTGCTCGTTGATATGCTCGAAAAAATGGATTATCAAAAAACTTGCGATAAGGTTATTGATAACGCGCTTTTGTACGGAGAACTCATCTCGTTTACGGCTTGGAAAAAGAAATATATCGAATACAGACGCCCGATTAGTTTCTTCCAAAACCTGTTTAGCGAAGATGTTGTAAAACTGCCAAAAATTTTAAAGGCTGCAAAGGAAGGCAAAAACTATTGGGTAGATGAAAAACAGGTCTATGATAACCCGTATATTTACCCTGTCACACCGTCTGACCTTGTGTTTGATGTTTCGCAGGTTGAAAACTGGGATGAATGTCCGAAGATTTACAGAACATTCAAAACTCCTGACGATATTATAAATAACAAATATAACACGGTGAGCAAAGAAGCGGCAGCGGATTTACGAGCAATGGTTGCCGAGCCTGATAATGATGTCAGCTCTTACGCTAAAGATAAGCAAAAAGATGAGACTGTAAACGGTTCGACGATAGAAGTGTTGGAGCATTGGGGTGATTTAAAACTGCCGACGGGCGAAATCCTCAAAAATTGGCACGCCGTTGTTGTCGCGAGAAAATACCTTGTCAGATTTCACAAAAATGAAAGCCTGATTAACCCGTTTACTTACGGGGCTTTTGTCGTTGATCCCGACACAAAACGCGGGATAAGTCCGCTTTATTGTGTGCTGGATTTGGCAAACTCTCAAGAAGAGTTTTTGAACAGAACAATCAATATGCAATCACTCTCTGAAAATCCTCCGCTTTTGGCACCCGAAGGATTCTTTGATGAAGAAGAAATTGCACTATACCCCGGAAAGATAATTGAATACGGTGATAATTTATCTTCCGCAAATGCCTTTAAACAGTTGACGTTTAACGATAACGTATTTTTCTCAAATATTGAATTTCTGGACACACTTATGTGTGAAGTATCAGGAATTTACCCGAGTATGATAGGGATACAGGAGAATACCGCAAAGACTGCGACAGAGATAAATACAAAAACACAGGGGCAGTTGACGAGGTTGTCTATGATGTTGGATGTGATAAATCAGGATTTTATTTTGCCTGATGTTAAGAATATCGCAAAACTCGCTGCGGATTTTAAGCAAGGAACGGAAGAAATTTATATAAATCAGGACGACAAACAGGAGACTATCGAGATTGACGACAGTGTAAGACAGGCGGATTACAAATACACGTATTCCGACAGAAACGTTTTGAACGAAAAATCACTGAATGCCGATATGTTAGCAAATGCCATAGAAAAATTTGCAAGCGTATTGCCTTTGAATATGGCGGAAATCTTCACTTGGTATTTTGAACAAAAAGGGGTAGAAAACCCTGAAAGGTTTATCTCCGAAGGTCAGATGTCAGGTGCGGATGAAGAAGTCGCAAAAGCGGAAACAATCGTAAACCCTGCTGCAATACCCCCGCAAGTTACGGGAAACCCGCTATCTAAAGAAGATACAGCGAAATAGGAATAAAACAAAGTTAGTTGGTGCGGTTGCTACCGCGCCCTACTTTCTATATTTGCTAATCCCTGATAAATATGTTATACTCATATAAGCAAATGCATTAAATAGAGGATATAATATGCCTATAAATATGGGTAAATATCTAAAAGAGAATGAAGAAGAAAATAAAAATAATAATAAAATGCGAACGATTTTTATTCATATCGGAGTCGGATTATTAGCTGTTGTTGCGTTTGTTTTTAGTATATTGATTTATTTCGCTATATATTTTAAAGCACAAAACATAGTTACTGCAAAAGATGTAGCGTATTCTTACGGATTTATTGATATAAATACAGTTGCCTTAAAAGATTATTGTTCAATGAGTGACTATGTTCCGGATAAATATATTAATTTATTTAATAAACGATTTAGCAATACAATTAATTTTACAAATTCAAAGATTACGCAAAGTCAAAAAGAACAAATGATAAAATTAAGGTTTGACAAATCTTATAATTTTCTTGAAGATGAATATAATATTTATAAAAAAAATAAACCAAATGCGACAAAAACGGACTTTTGTAAAAGTTATGATGATAATGCCGAAAAATATATTAATGTAAAAGTTAAAATCTTTAAACACGATAAACCCAATATGTTTAAAGACTAATAATTTAAATTACAATAAGATTACAACAAACCACAGTCCTAAAAATACCGCCCAAAAAGTATTTGCATAAGTCCAATTATATACGGGAGCATTCGGAAAATGCATTTTGTTTATTTCGTTAATCCTGTCTTGAACAGTTGCTATAAAGTATACCGAAAATAGTGCAATTAAACAAATTGGGAAGCGTAAGCTCGACAACATATTAACAACTATAAACAAAATTGCAAATAAAATCGGTCTAAAAGAGGCTCCGTTATGTTTTTTGATATATTTATTAAGAATATCAAATAACGAGAAATTTGTAATTGCTAAAAATAATGCTCTTAATATTACACTTATATGTTTATATCCGAAGTTTACTTTTATTGTTTTCCAAACGTTATAACTCCATATAATATTATAAAAACCTAACGTTAATATTGAGAGGGTAACGAGTTTTTTTATTGAAATTGTAGGAAAACACATATTTTCAGTATTATCGGAATTAAATTCTCCGTCAACAATTCTTTGTGCATCTATCATGATTTTTACCTTTCTCTGTATTTTATTATATCATAGAAAATATATAAAATATGATAGATTTAAAACTATAAATTAAGGTTACCTTATAATGAACAATATTAGGGCGGAGCAACATTGTTGCTCCGCCTTTTTTAGTAAATTCTTTTATCAAAAAATCATTCCGCTTATTCCGCAAAGTTTTCTAATTGCGTAATTATATCTGATACATCAATAATACGAGTATTCAAAATATCGGATATCTTTTTTACTTCCGTTTTTGCTTTACTTTGCAGGTTCGCATTGCTCATTGATTCTATAATGGAATCGGCATTGAGGATTTTCTCGTTCAGATTTGAATAATCTTCCGTTGCTTTTTTGACAATGGCTAATTCCCTGTATACATTTGCCTTATCGGCAGCAGGGTTATGATAATTTGACAGCAACAATTGGGAAGAATAATTGCTGATTAGTTTAAATATTTTTGTATTTTGTTCAGCCTCTGTCAGTGTTGTATCACATTTTATCAAATCTGCTTGAGTCTTCAATTCCTGATACATTTTTTGCGTTGATAATTCTTTCATAATATTCATCAATGTAGTTTCTGCGGTTGTATCAGCCTTAGAAATCTTACTTTGAGCCTCTTCAATAAGTTGTTTTATGCTGAAAGCTTCATCACGTTTTGTTTCATTCTGTCTGAACGTAGCATTATCGGTATAAATCCCGTAAACACTGTCAGAACTGAAAGAGAACGATGGCAATGCCAACATTGATAAAGCGACTATTCCAAGTAAAAATCTTTTCATAAAATCCTTTCTAAAAAATATATTTACCCCTAGCCCCACGGTTTAATAAGGTATTTAATTGCGTTTCCGCTTATATGCTGTTTCATTGCATATTCCAAATCTTTAAGCGGTAAAGTGCCCGTAATGAGTTTTTCGACTTCAACATCGCCTGATTTGATGTAATCAAATGCTTGTCTGAAATACTTAGGAGTATGATGGAAAACGCTCATCATCGTAATATCGCCGTAGTGCATTTTCGTTGTATCAAAGGTTACCTTTGAACCTGATTTGCAACCGCCGAAGAAATGAACGGTTCCGCCCGGACGAACACAGTTGAATATTCTCTCCCATATTTTAGGCAAGCCGACGCATTCTACCGCGACATCCAAGCCTTTCTTTTCATCGGAAAAGTCTTTGAATATCATCTCAGGGTTAGGATATTTCTTTAAATCGACTATTTCGTCCGCGTGCGCAAATTCATCCGCCATTTTTAACTTCATCGGGTTTCTTCCGCCGACGATTACTCTTGCACCTTTTAGTTTAGCCAGTCTTGCAAACATCAGCCCTATAGGACCTATGCCGATAATACCGACTGTTTGCCCAGGTTTTATGCCCGTACGTTCTACACCGTGAACAACGTTTGCCAGAGGTTCACAAAAAGCAGCCTTATCAAAGCTTAACTCATCAGGCAAAATAAGAGTATTTTTTCTGACAATTCTTTCAGGAACAACGATATATTCCGCATAAGCTCCGTTTAATAAATCAAGGTTTTCGCAGAGGTTGTATTCTTCTCTTTTGCAGTAGAAGCATTCTCCGCAAGGTGCGGAATTGGCGCAGACTACTCTGTCGCCGACTTTGACGTTGGTTACGCCTTCTGCGACCTTATCTACTATCCCCGAAAACTCGTGTCCGAATCCCGACGGGATTTTTTTTATCAACACGGGATGACCGCGTCTGTATGTCTTTACATCGGTTCCGCAAGTGAGCGCCGACATAATCTTAACAAGGATTTCACCTTTTTTTAGAGGCGGGACGCTTGTTTCTTCATACTTTATGTTCTCAGGTCCGTAAAATAATACTGCTTTCATTTATTCACCTATTTTTATGTATGCTTTCATTATTTTGTTAGCTATGGTATCGTCAAAAGCTTTTTGGATATCGTCAAGCTTATAAACCGTTGTTAAGTGTTTAACAACGACTTCGCCGTTAGTCAAAAGCTGCAGAGATGTTTCCAAATCCTGCGGTCTTGGAGAATAACTGCCCATAACCGTTAATTCTTTGTAATAAATATCATTGTTCTTGTAGCCTGTGTTTCTCGGAGTACTTGAGAATACAAGGATTTTTCCGCCGAGTCTTACCGTCTGCAGTGCTACATCAATAGCCGCGTCGGCTCCTGACGTCATAAATACGCACTCAACCCCGATATCGTGAGTGTGTTCATAAATGTATTTATGTGCTTCGTCAAGATTTTTGGAATTGAAAGCTCTTATGCCGAGTGCGTTGGCTCTGTCAATTCTGTCTTGCATAAGGTCGCAGCCGTATACGGTCATTCCGAACGCTTTCAATGTTTGTGCCATCAATAGCCCGATTGTACCTAATCCGATAACTAAAACATCGGATAACGGTGACAGGCTTGCACGTTTTACCGCTCTGACACAACATCCCAAAGGTTCATAGAACGAAACTTCTTCCTCTGTCAGGTTTTTCGGTATAAGGTGTGTTACGTTGAGCAAATGTTCTTCGCTCAAATAAACATACTCGCTAAACCCGCCAGGGACGATGTTTGTTTCTTTAAAATGTTTGCACATTGAATAGCTTTTGCCTTTGCAATATGCACATCTGAAACACGGGATATGGTGTGATGCAACGATTTTGTCGCCTTTTTTAAATCCCGATTTTGAATTTATATCGACGATTTGAGCTACAATTTCGTGTCCCAAAACCGTACCTTCTTTTGAGATATGTTCTCTAAACTTTACTATATCGGAACCGCAAAGCCCGCATCCGAGCACTTTTACAATAGCACCCGTTCTGTCTCCGAGCTTGATATCATCGACGGTTACCACTTCGATTTTTCCGTTATGTATTTCCGCTACTCTCATAATTTTTCCCTCTAATATTTTCATATTATCATAAAAACAATTTTGTTTATAATATATCAAAAATACCGTTCAGGTTTATACTTTTCTCAAGATTGATTTCGGATTAGTAAGATTTTGTAGTAATAAATCAACCATAGCTTTCTTCGCAGATCCACCGGTATATTCCGCAGCGGCTTTTTCGTTGTTGTATACCCATTTCATTTTATCGACAAAAGCGAGAGCTCTGTTTTTATGTGCAGGGACAAACTTTGGAGGTGGTGTTGTCATTTTTTCAAATATTTTCTGTTCATATTCTTTATCTTCGGGAACTTTTACATTCGTACCCAAAAATTTGTTTGACAACCCTGTGAAGGCATAAACGAATTTTTCAAACTTGGTCCCTTTTAATTCATCAGGGAAGTTAAGTCCGTCTTTTTTCAGTAACACAGCCCAGTCGGTAAGGTTGTGCATATTTAAACCACCGAAGGCGAAATGCTGAAAGGCATGATGAGCCATAAATACGCTGTTAAACTCTTTTGACGGAACGAGAATTTTTGTTCCGTTCGGCAATGCCTGTTCTCTCGGATTTATTACTTTGTGAAGGTATGCATCAATCTTTTTTGCATCAGGAATTGATTCTTTATTCAAGAAATAGTTATGGTTTTCAATGTTTGCCCCTTTGTACTTAAATTCACTGTGCTTGTGGTGTTTACGTTTGTAGTCTTCGACATTAACCCCTTCATTAAGCATAATTTTATTGGTTTCATTCCAACTGTTAGAATAACCGTCGGTTGTAGTACCTTCTTTTCTTGTGAAAATATCTATATCCCCGCCAAATCTGTGTTGCGGTACGGGATAGTTCATTGAGAAACCGATGCCTTTTAGTTGTATTGTTTCAATTCCTTGTTTTGCGAACTTATCCGATAAATCAGTGATTGCGTCTTCTTGTATAGCATGTTGAAATTCTGATTGAAGAGTTAAATTTTTCATTCTTTGCAAAATTTTAGGAGGAACGGAGCCTTCAGGAAATTCTTTTACCGCGTCATAAACCATTGGTGTTACGGCGGAATTGTTAGCTATTTTTATTAGTTTGTCCCAGTCTTGATACGTTGCACCTTTCATCAAACTTGCGTCGGCTTTCTCTCCGTTCAAAGCTGATTTTAAAAGCCCTAATGTAGTTTTTACGGCTTTTTCTCTTGTGTCAAATATCCCTGCAGGTCTTTCTATCGTATCGACAGCCAAAGTCGCATTACCCAAGCGTGGACTGTTGTCGACCTTTTTCATTGTGGTATTACTTCTAAATGTAACTGAGGGAGTAAAACTAATTGTATTCATCACTTATTCAAAGGTTCAAAAATAATATAATTTGCTATCTATTGTTATGTTTTTACAAAAATTTTTACAAAATTGAAAAATTTACCTTGAATTGATTTTTTAATTAAGAAAAAATAGGCCGAATGGACTATATAAATTTTTAATAAATAACAGTTTTAGCCTAAAATATAAGTGTTTTTACGTTTCTTAACAATTCTTAATACGTGCTCAATGACTGGGTTTTAGCGATTGTTTTTTTACCAATATAACAATTGCACTTGATTTTTCATCTTGAGCAAGTAAGATAAGAGTATACAAAAAATAAATTTTCCGTGTTGTTCGATTCGGACAGAGCAGTTAACTGAAAGATGAGAATTTTTTGCGGAGTGCAATGTACAACTAAATGAGGATTTAGATGATAAGAAAACTAGCGGTATTCACTTTGTTGGTGATATCATTGGCTATGCGAGTCGAAGCATCAAATGTACCCGTATCCCAGGTAAAAGACAGAATAGTAAAACACTCGGTAGAACTGGGGGTTGATCCGGCTATAGCATTATCGCTTGCTAAGGCAGAATCAGGATACAACCACGGTTCTAAGAGTTCATACGGCGCAGTCGGCGTATATCAATTGTTACCGGCTACTGCAAAACGTCTCGGTGTTAATCCGTATCATATCGACGGTAATATCAGAGGCGGACTTATGTATTACAAGATGTTATACAAAATGTTCGGTTCTAACGAATTGGCACTTGCAGCATACCACACAGGCCCTGCATATGTTCTTAAACATAAACAGCCTGCACCTTGCTCAAAAGGTTATGTAGCATCAATAATGAAAGATTATTATTGGTTGAAAGCTCATACCGATCCTGCAGTAAAGAAACATAATGCCCAACAGAAGGCAAAACAACAGCAGGCGGCAAAAGCTCAAGCGGCTAAAGTAACTGCTGCAAAGGCTGCAGCTGCAAAGAAAACTGCAGAGGCTAACAAGGCTAAAGTGAACAATCAATTGAAACCTATAACCTTGCAACTTCAACAACAGCATGTAGAACAAGCAAAATCAAATCATAAAGATGCTGAACACGCAGCTTGTGCAGAACATACGGATAACGCTGTATAAAGTGAAATTAAATATTTGATAAAAAATAGGACTGTTAAATTTAACAGCCCTCTTTTTTATTATTTTATATGTTAGTTATCCGATTCACTGCGGTATTGCAAAGCTTGCGAAATGTGGATTGATGTAATATCTTTATCGCCTGCCAAATCTGCAATTGTTCTTGCGAGCTTTAATATTCTTGAATATTTTCTGCCTGAGAGTTGATATTTTGCGGCTGCAATATGCATAAGTTTTTCCGCATCGGAATCCAAAGCACAATATTTTTTAAGCTGTTTTGCGTTGAGTTCGGAGTTCGTAAAAATTCCCTCATCTTTGTATCGTTGCGCCTGAATTTTGCGTGCTTTTATTACTCGTTCTCTGATTTGCGCGGATGATTCCGAAGTCGTTTTAATATTCAACAGCTCATCCGCCGTGAGTCTCGGAACATCAATAATCATATCAATTCTGTCCAACAGAGGTCCGGAGAGTCTGGATTTATATCTTTGGATTTGCACATCGGTACATGTGCATTGTTTTTCCACATCCCCTAAAAATCCGCACGGGCATGGGTTCATAGCTCCGACGAGCATAAACTTGGACGGATAAACAACGGAGGATTTTGCTCTTGATATTACGACATAACCGTCCTCAAGCGGTTGTCTCAGAGTTTCCAATACATTTCTCGGAAACTCGACTATCTCATCGAGGAATAATACTCCTCTGTGCGCGAGTGTGATTTCTCCCGCTTTAGGAGTTGAGCCTCCGCCGATTATACCTATTGCGGATGCCGTATGATGAACGGGACGGTAAGGTCGTTTTGTCATGAGCGGTTCATCCTTTGATAAAAGCCCGTTAACACTGTATATTTTGGTTAATTCAAGTGCCTCTTCCATCTCTAACGGCGGAAGAATTGACGCGAAGCATTTTGCCATCAATGTTTTCCCCGAGCCCGGAGAGCCCGACATAAGGATATTATGTCCGCCTGCGGCAGCTATCTCTAAGGCTTTCTTAGCTTTTTGCTGTCCTTTTACGTCTTTGAAATCATAGATGTATTCTTCGTTTTGGGCTTTGTTTAAATATTCTTCTATATTTACGACGGTAGGAGTAATCGGACTTTCCGTAAAGTGCCCCACAACATCTCTGAGGTGTGCTGCGCCGTATACTGTGACACCTTGCACGAGAGCCGCCTCTTTTGCGTTTTCTGACGGTACAAAGACTGTTGTAATTCCGCTTTGCTTTAGTCCTGCAACTATCGGTAAAACCCCGTTCACGCCCCTTAGAGAGCCGTCAAGCGATAATTCCCCTATAAACGCGCAGTCTTTTATATTATCCTCTGTTAATATTCCTTCTTCCTCCAATATGCATACAGCCATAGGCAAATCGAAGAAGGTGCCCTCTTTTTTTATATCTGCGGGCGCAAGGTTGATAATAACTTTTGTTCTCGGGAATGTATAGCCCGAGTTTTTAATCGCGGAGCGTATTCTCTCTTTCGCCTCCGAGACCGCATTATCAGGCAATCCTACAATAATGATTGCAGGGATGGAATTAACCGTATCAACTTCCACCTCAATCTTATATGCATCAAGTCCTATTGTCGTTGCTGTTATAGCCTTACAAACCATAGAACCATTATATAACAAATACCTTAAAAATTTATCTTTACATTTCTTAATAATATGTTATAAAAAAGTCAATTTTTTAAAAAGTAAATACTTTATATATACACGAGAGATAATAAAAATTAAGAAGATAGAGAAAGCGAGTTTTACAATGCAAAGAATGAGCGCAATTGAACGTAATCAACATCCAATCGGATCTTTAGATATACCTGATGATTTTAAAAGATATTACTTGAATAAAAGAGACAGACAAATGAGATTTTGTAATGCAAAGGATCCTATTTATCACGTCTTTGCAAGTATCGACAGAAGACCTTTAGGTGAAATTTTCAGAGGATTTGTCAGAGATTCAATCAAAGATTCAAGAAGATTTTTACAAAAATTGGTGGCGTAAACAGGAATAAGAAAAGAAAATTATACGGAAAAGGAAAAACACGCAAGTAGCGAATCGAAAATATAGGAAAGAATTTATAGGGTAAAATAAAAAAGACTCACTGAATAAGTGAGTCTTTTTTTTATATCTGTTATCTGATTAAGACTTGCGTTTGCGAGCTGCTTCAGATTTACGTTTTCTTTTTACGCTTGGTTTTTCGTATCTTTCACGTTTTTTAACTTCAGAAAGAATCCCTGCTTTTTGGATTTTCTTTTTGAAACGTCTTAAAGCTACTTCAATACTTTCGTTTTCACCAACTCTTACTTCTGGCATTACGCTATTCACCACCTTCAAGCTTTGTGTACAAGGCAATAATACTTTAAACAAAATTTAAAATCAAGTGCCCGCATAACTTTAACGGATTTAGAGTTAATGAAAGTATATAAATGGGGGTATTTATATACAAAGTCGCAGTATATCCTGCAGAAGCTGTCATCCTGAACTTGTTTCAGGATCTTATATAAATAAATTCAGCATGACAGTCTTATTTACTATGCTTTTTCTACCGCTTTATTGCCATTCAAATACTTGTCGCAGTATACATTCATAGCCTTTTTGATTTCAGGAGCCAATGCGTATATCGCAATCAAGTTTGGTATTGACATAGAAAGCATCATTGCATCCGTAATGTTGATGATGGATTGAACGTTCAGGCATGAACCGATAACGATGAATGCACAGTATATGAAGTTGAACAACAGTACACGTTTCTTACCTTCACCAAATAAGAACGTCCAAGCTTTTTGTCCGTAGTATGACCAAGAAATCAAAGTTGATAATGCGAACAATACAGCGATTATTGATAAGATAATCGGGAAGAATGAAATAACTGATTGGAACGCATTAGATGCAAGTTCGATACCTGATATCTGACCGATTGTTGTATGGTCAAGAACGCCTGAAAATATGATTGCGCAAGATGTGAACAAGCATAAGATACCTGTTAAGAAAGTTTCCAATAATGCGATGAAACCTTGAGATACAGGCTCTTTAGTTTGCGCGGTTGCGTAAACGATAGCTGCGGCACCCGTACCTGCTTCGTTAGACTGAACGGAACGTCTCAAACCGATTACGAGTATTCCGAAGAATCCGCCTGCGACAGCCGTAGGGTGGAAAGCTTCTTTAAGTATTAACATAACTGCATGAGGAATAGCCGTAAAGTTTGCGCCTATAACAATTAAACCCGATACGATGTATAAAAGGCACATTGTAGGAGTTAAGACAGTTGTTACTTTTGCGATACTTTTGATACCGCCTACAACTACCATCCATATTAATATTGCTGTTACCAATCCGATAATCCAAGTTGCGCCGTGGAAAATACTGGCGTCTTTACCTGTAATAAATACTATTTGGTGAGCTGTTTGGTTAATCTGAATCATGTTTCCGCCTGTAATACCGCCGCCGATACAAAGTATTGCATACAGAACAGACAGAGGCTGCCCGATTTTTCTCCAGCCTTTTCTTGTGAGCCCGTGTGCGATGTAGTGCATAGGGCCGCCGGAGATTGAACCGTCAAGATTAAATCTTCTGTATTTTACGGCGAGGGTAGCTTCGGCGAATTTGATTGACATACCGAGGATAGCTCCGAAGAAAATCCAGAATGCTGCACCCGGTCCGCCGATTGAGATAGATATTGCAACCCCTGCGATACTACCGATACCGATTGTACCTGACAGAGCTGTTGCAAGAGCTTGGAATGATGAAACTTCTCCGCTCCCGTCGCCTGAGTTTGCAGGTTTTACCAATTGTTCAACCGCGTGTTTGAGCCCCCAGATTGCAACCCCTTTAAAGTATATTGTGAAGAACACTCCGGCAAACAATATCCATAAAATAATTAATGGAACATCGCCCCCCGGCAGAGGAACCGACGTAAAAATAATATCCGCAATCTTATCGGATACCGGTGCAACCGTTGAATCCATAAATTTGTCTATGTTGAATGCAAACGCTTGTTGCACACCTGTCATCATCATTGCTAAAAGCCAGAAAATCTTCTTCATTTTTAATCTCTTCCTTATGTTATCTGCGTTTAATGTTAAATATTATACCAAAAACTTGGAATTATGGGTAAAAATTATTAAGTTTTGTCATGAAACCTTGAGCACTAAAGCGTTTACAGATACCGTTACCGTTGAGATACGGGAATATTCACATTTTTAACGATTTTATCTGTTTGTTAAAGATTTTTTTCTTCACAAATAAAATTTTGATAATTTCATGCAAAAAGCATGCAAAAACGGCATGACTTATAGAAGCTTTTGTAAAGAATTGTAAATATTTATATTGATTTTTGTATAATATGACCGATTGTGACGCATAAAAAATTTATATTAAGGGTATGAAAAAGACAAAAACTTCCAAAATTTCAAAAATGTACTTTGCCCCTCTCTCCCCCTATTGACAATAATTTGGGCTATAAAAAGGAAAAAGGTAAATGCGCCACACACTCACCTTTCCCTCATCCGTCTCGTCGTCATTGGCGGATGAAATCTTTTGTAAACAAACTATATACAATGACTATTATCCACGTTTAGCATTTGTTGTCAAGAGGTTTAACATTGTTAGAAAATGTGGTATATTATATTACATTTAATAAATAATCGCATAAACTCAGAAAGCACTATATGAACAATGATTTACAAACAAAACTCGGAAAAAAGATAAAGCAATTGAGGCAAAATCTTTCGTTAAGTCAGGAAAAACTGGCGGAGGATTTGGATATTGCAGTCAATACTCTGAGTAATATTGAGCGCGGTAATGCGTTTATGACATCAGCAACTTTGGAAAAGATTTCAAATCTGTTTAATATTCCGTATCAAGAGTTGTTTAATTTTGATGAAACCGATGAGACGAACGATCTGTTATATGACAATATAATATCAAGATTGAATCTTATTAAGGATAATTATTCAAAATTGAAACAGATTGATACAATCACCAAGGTATTATTAAGCTAAATGTCGTCGTCAAAATATTAATATTATGGAAATTTGGGCAAAGACCTTCACTTTTTGCACCAAATTTTTGTATTTGACTAAATATATATAAAGATGCTGAAATAAATTCAGCATGACAGGTCTTTTCTATACTGTTTGGGGTTGTCATCCTGAACTTGTTTCAGCATCTATTTAAACCAAAGTTATGTTATTTCTTAAAAATTCCCAATAATTAATATAAAATTTCAACATTAATAGTCCATGCGGACTATTTTTTAGCATGGTTTAGTACATATAGATTAAATGTATAAATTACACTTTATGCAAAACGCTGATTATGCCTACGTTTTAGAGAAATATTAATTAGTGTAAAATTAACACTTGACAAAAAATCATATATGATACATAATGAAAGTGTAAAAAGAAGTGTACAAAAAACACTTAAAGAAAACTAAGAGGCAAAGAAAATGAAAGTTAATAGTATATCAAACATATCAAATATATATTTTAAGTCAAACGGACAACAAATCGCACCGCTTTCACAACAACAACAAAACAAAGTAAATTTTGAGAAAGAAAAAATGTTGGCTAAAAGAGCTGACTCTGTAGATGCTAACCCAATCACTTCATTAGGTTACAAACTCTACAGAACGTTCAGATTTATTTCAGAGCACGACAGTTCATCAACTACTAACAACAATTCACTAAATGTGATTGCTTAAATTTATAAGAAACAATTAATTCCAAAGACAAAGAAAGCTGCAAGTCGCAGCTTTTTTTATTGCGGTTTTATTAACAATCTTTAAAAATATCGATAAAAAAGGCAAATATTCATGTTTTGAGGTTTTTATATAAGTGTATGGAAGGTTTTGATTTTAAAAATTCGGCTATAGAAACACAATTCAGACGTAGTCCTTACTACGCCGACTACGGTGTCGGTCGTATTTCAAAACCTGACAATTCGCAACAACAAGAGAGCTCCAAAACCACATACAATAATACTCAAACCCCGACTCCGAACGGGACATATTACAATCAGGCGCAATTGAAAGCGTTTGTATCAAAAGATGATTTGAAGGACGCGTTTGACCGCAAGTTCATTGACAAAACGGTAAAGAACTATAATGAGAGCGTTATTGATACCATTACCGATGATGACGACGATAAAAAACATAAATTAAGAAAAGCCTTTATCGTCGGAACATCTACGCTGTTATTCGGCGGGGTATCGTTGCTGCTGACCAAGGGCAAATTATCCTCCAAGGCTTATAAATATGTTGATCGTCTAACGACGGGGATTACAAAAAAAATATCCGAAATAAAAGAAAAACCTGAAATGTCAAAAGTAGAGAGACTTTACCTGTCGGGACTACAGGTTGCGGACAAGGCATTTTCAAGAGCGCAGGGAACATTGTTCAATATTTCTCCTATCAAGGATGTGCTTTTTGAAAAAGTTGTTCGTGAAAAATTAGGTCTGGGCAAGGCTTGCGATGCGATAACGAACGGGTTTAGAAAAGCGTCTTTCGGGACTGTTAAATCCATGTACAAAACTGCGTCTAAGAATGTAAACTCAATGACGGGCTCTTTTGTTCAGATGAATGAAAGAATTGCAAGCGGTGAATTTGGTGCTGTCGGCAAAGATGTTACGGAGGCATTGGACGGCGGAGTCAAAAAGATTAATTCATTGTTTAATGATTCGTTCACGGAGCCTAAAATCGTAGAGAGAAGTGATTCTCTGGTTAAGAAATTTAAAGGGCTCGGCGGAAGGGTATATAACGCTGTTTATGGCGACTTGAAAGGATTTATAAAAGATTCCGACAAATGGTCAATCTTTATTTCCGAAAAAATGGTTGCGGGCGACAAGGCAAAGATTGTCGATGATTTGGCGTCAAGAAGACGTGTTATATCAAATACGCCAAAAGATGTTTACGACGGTATTGCTGAAGGCGTATTGAGATTGGAAAAAGCTATTAATCCGAACGATAAGGGTTCGATTGATGTGCTCAAAGAATTGCGCGGGCAGGCTGACAGGTATATAAACCCTGTTAATTCTCAATCGAGAGGCGAGATTATAAACGATATGAGAAAGACGGTTGCGCAATATTCCGCAGGGTTAAAAGACGGGGCAGAGACATCCGCACAGAAAAAGATTTTGTCGCAGTTGGATAAGGTATTGCAGAACGACCAAAAAGGTGCGGTTGAAGAGATGTTGACGCAGTATAAGAAAATATTGCCGGAGGCTGAATATAACGAGTTGAAGAAGACCGCGCAGAAGGCGACAAGGTCTTTGGGTAAGGCTGTATACAATGAAGGCAACAATTATACGGATAAGGTCAGAGACTTGTCCGTAGGTTCCGCGCTCACCGATGTTGCAATCGGAACGGCTGTACCTGTTATTGCAACGGGGGTTGCAATATCCGCAGCCGATACTAAGGAGAAGAAACGTTCTGTACTTTTGAAATACGGAATCCCGTTGATGGTTGGGCTTGCGACTACGACAACGTGCGCGCTTAAATTAATATCGGGCGGAAAATCGTTGATATTCGGTACGTTTACAAGTACGTTGACCAATAATATTTGTGAACGTATAGATAAGAAGTTGAAATCAAAGAACGCTGCTGTGGAAAATACCCCTGCGGGGAATGCACAGACCGCAAGTAGTAACGAAAACGGTAAGACCGAGAAGGCATAAAAGCTCAAAAACGGCGTAGCTGAACCCGCCCTTGCTTGATATTACTGTCCATGATAAATTTTACAAAAGAAAACATACGCAAATGTGAGTGTCATTGCGAGAAAACCAAAGGCTTGGTTTTCGTGGCAATCCAGCTGGTATTTCTAAACATAACGGATAATACTATACATGAAATTATATAATTCCTGATTCATGCAATAACAACTCAGCTGATATATTATTTAAGATTCTTCGCACTCACTTGTGCCACATATGCTCAGAATGACAGTTGCGCAGGGGTGTGTGGTGCCGTAACGGGTGAAATCGCACGTTAATTGTCATCCTGAGCAATAGAACGTAGTGTTAAGGCTAAACTGGTAGAATATCAGCGAAGGATTTCTATTCCCAATCGGTGCAAGATTTCAATTTGTAATTTTCTCAATGACAGCTCTGCTGACATATATAAAATTGCATAACAAAAAACGACTTTTGATATAATTATCAAAAGTCGTTTTAATTAAATAAATTAATAATCTAATTAGCCACGGAGACCTAAGTCTTTGACTAATTTTCTGTATCCTTCCAAATCTTTGGATTTAAGATAAGAAAGTAAACCTTTTCTCTTACCAACCATCATTAAAAGACCACGTTTTGTAGCATAGTCGTTCTTGTTAGATTTCAAATGTTCGGTTAGTTCGATAATTTTTTGAGTCAACATAGCTACTTGAACTTGAGTTGAGCCTGTATCTTTACTGTCTTTTCCAAATTTTGAAATGATTGCTTGTTTGTTCTTCAAATTAATTGACATAATTTATTTTCCTTATATTTGTATGAGTACATATTGGCGTAAGCACCCTACGAGATAATAATAATATGATAAATTATATAAATCAAGCATGATTTTTCATATCGCGTAATTTTTGTCAATAAACTTAATATATATATGCATAATAAATGGTGTTATACCCTTGACAAATTGTGGACCATAGTAAATAATAAAAGCATAGGGTCAAGTCCTCAACAGACTTAGCGGAGTGTTAAGGACTTGACTTAGTACCCTATCAATCAAGTAGTTCCGGAACTAATCTGGTAAAAAGCTCTAGTACAACTAGGGCTTTTATTATTGCTTTGAGCAATAAATCCAACTTGGTCATAGTTGTTACCCTCCTTTCTCGACCGTTTTCTTAGTATTACGTGTGTCGAGGGATGGTATGTACTACCCGCAATTATCTTAACATATTTTCTTTGTAATGTCTGATATTTGGATGGATACACGGCTACGCCGTCAGCGACGAAGTCGCTATCCCCTCGCCCCTTTGTGGGAGAGGGTGCCGAAGGCGGGTGAGGGGTGTACCCGCGGAGCGGGAATTATATATCAGAATTTCGGGTGGGGAGTGACAACAAAATTCGAATGTTCCGCGCAACTGTCATTAGAAATTCATATAATATAATAGATATGTTATAATACATCTTGTAAAATATAATATATATGTTATAATATAATCAGATAAATATAATAGATAGGTTATCAATATGAAAAATGAAAAAGTCCTTAGACGCACGTACCAAAAGAAGTTTGATAAATTAAATAAGTCTGTTATTGAAATTCCTCTGCAAGGTTGGATAAAAACATTAAGAGAAATATTCGGAATGACGACAAAACAATTTGCTAACAGGTTAGGAATATCCCAACCGAGAGTCGCTATTATGGAAAAGAATGAAAAAAATCTCAAAATTTCAACAATGGAACGTATCGCCGATAGTATGAATTGTGAGTTCTTTTACGCTTTTATTCCGAGAGAAAAAATAGACTCTGTTATATATAACAGAGCAAAACAAAAAGCAGAGAAAATCCTCAACAAAGTAAATAAAAATATGAGCTTGGAAAATCAACTGTCTGATGAGTATAAAACGACATTGGATGATATTATCCAAGAAATTCTTAGCGGAGATATTTCGGATATCTGGGAAAAATAAAATTATAAGGATATGGAATTATGAATATTTTTGAAACGGATGATAACTCGACACCGCTTACAGAAGAAGAAAAACAAGATTTGAAGGCAAAATGGATTACAACTCGAGCAGAACTAAATGAAATGGAAACTCGTGGAATTGTTGAGGCGGAATTATGGCTCAATAAAAATAAAAAAGATATTCTTACGGAAAATTTTATAAAAAAATTACATCAAAAAATGTTTGGCAATATTTGGAAATGGGCAGGAACATTCAGAAAAAGCGAGAAAAATATCGGGGTTGCACCATATCAAATTCAGCCAAAATTGAAGATATTGTTGGAGGATGTGAAGTTCTGGCTAAATAATCATACTTATCCTGATTTAGAAATAGCATTAAGGTTTCATCACAGGTTGGTTCAAATCCATCCGTTTCCGAACGGAAACGGCAGACTTTCCCGCATTATGGCAGACTTGATAATGAAACAAACAGGACATAATCCGATTTCATGGGGAAATGACTTAACCGGAAAAACAGAGCTGAGGAAAAATTATATTTCCGCATTACAACAAGCCGACAAAGGCGATTATTCATATTTAATAAAATTTGCGACAGAATAATATTATTCATTGTCGCTCCCCACCTGAAAAACTAACCGCTTTATTGCAAGTTTTTCGTCCTCCCAAAGCAGGGGCGGAGTAATCGGCTCTGCCGATTATAAAAATACATTTACCCCCCCCCGCCTTAGCTATACAAAAATAATAAAATTATGCTAACATATATAGTAAGGTGCAATTCCCCTTCAATCGCTATGACATTAGGGAATAGCCAGTATAATATTATTAGTGAGTGTGTGAGGTACTTATGAAGAAAATATTTGTTATATTAATGTTTCTGGTTGTCGGAAACTTTGCCTTTGCGGGTGATTTCAGTGTATACAAGATGAACAACGGGCAGACCGTTATCATTGAACAAATAAAAAATAACCCGATTGTAACCATTGATACTTGGATAAAAACGGGCTCCATAAACGAGGACGACTCAAACACAGGTGTTTCGCATTTCCTTGAACACTTGTTCTTCAAAGGTACTCAAACCCACCCTGCGGGAGACTTCGACAGAATCTTGGAATCTAAAGGCGCTGTCACTAACGCCGCAACAAGCAAAGACTTCACACACTATTACATAACCATTGCATCAGATTATTTTGACCTCGCTATGAGATTACACGCGGATATGCTTTTGCACCCGCAAATTCCGAGAAAAGAAATGGAAAAGGAACGCAAAGTTGTACTTGAGGAAATATCCAAGAGTGCAAATGTGCCTGAAACTCAATGTTATGAAAACCTTGTCAAGATGATGTACACAACTCATCCGTACAAAAGAAGAGTTATCGGCTCTGAAAAAATCATTGAAAATGTAACCAGAGAAGAAATCCTGAACTATTATAATACATATTACGCTCCCGCTAATATGATTACCCTTGTTATAGGGGATGTTGAACCGGAGCATGCGCTCGAGGTTATCAAAAAAGATTTCGATGCGCCTTACAGAAAACCCGTTGTAAAGAAATTCAAAAAAGAAAAGTTCCTCACGGGACAAAAACGCAACGTTATGAATACCGATATTTCCACGGGCTATATGCTCATAGGCTACCGCAGTGCGGATATTTCAAACGATGATACTTATGCATTGGATGTATTGGCGGAAATCTTGGGTTCGGGCAGAACTTCAAGACTGTATCACAACATAAAAGACCAAAAACAGCTTGTAAACTCTATTGCGGCGTATAATTCCACAATGCGTGATGACGGAATGTTCGTTGTAAAAGCCTCATTCACTCCTAAAAATATGCAAACGGTAGAGGATGCAGTATTTCAGGAAGTTGAAAAGGTTAAAAAAGACGGCGTCACAGAGGTAGAACTCAATACCGCTAAAAAGATGATAGAAAGCTCCACCTACTATGAGCGTGAGTCTGTCTCAAATATAGCAACGGAAATGGGGTATATAGCGGTTCTCACGGGCGGAACAAAGTATTATGAAGACTATTTAAAGAACATAAACAAAGTGACGCTTGCGGACGTAAAACGCGTTGCAAACAAGTATTTGCAAAAAAATAACAGCGCAATTTCTGTAATATTGCCGAAAACTTACGCCGTTTCCGATAACAAAGCTAATAACATAAAAAACGTAAGCAGTGTGAACACTCTGCCTAAGTTGGTCGATTCAAACAAAACCACTCAAAAATACGTTTACAATAACGGTATGACGCTCTTGACAACTGATGCGTCCTACAATGATATTGTAGCGTTCAGTATCATCTGCAAGGGCGGTGATTTTGTCGCAAACAAAAAAGGTGTGTCGTCCTTCTACGGTGATTTGCTCCTCAAAGGTACAGACAAACACACGGCAAAAGAACTTGCGCAAATAATGGAGGAAAAAGGTATACATATCTCGGCGACTTCCTCCGCGGATTATTTCACAATCAGCGTACTTACGACAAAAACATATCTCAATGACACAATGGATATCTTGAAAGAAATCCTCACGGAATCTATTTATGACCAATCCGAACTGGACAAACTCAAGAAGAATACACTAAATCAGATAAAACAAACCCGTGATAACCCGATGAAACTGTCCTTGGACGGGTATAAAAATAATATCTACGGCAACACCGTTTACAACTCATCAACGTATGTTTTGGAAAAGACCGTTCCGACAATTACGCGTGATGATGTCATAACTTATAAAAACAATATTATGAACCCTGAAAATGTTGTTATATCAGTTACAGGGAACATTGAGAACAAAGATAAATTAATGGAACAATTTGGCGAACTGTTCCCGCCAGTAAATAATAAATGTAAAAAGTTTGAATACAAAGCTTATTCAATCCCGAAACTGACAGCGAAAAGAGTTATTGAAAAACGACTCCCGAACCAAAAAACGGCGTGGTTGTTTATGGGCTGGCGCACGGACGGCGTAACCAATCTGAAAGATTACGCAACGTTGAATGTTATCGATACAATGCTCGGCTCAGGCATGAGCTCGCGTCTGTTCGTAAACCTTAGAGAGGCAGAAGGGCTCGCATATCAGTTAGGTTCAAGTTTTGCTCCTAATATGCTCGCAGGAAACTTCATCGTATATATAGGGACAAATCCTGCAACGTTGAACCATTCAAGAGAAAAAACCCTTGCGGAAATAAACAAGTTGAAAACTCAATTTGTGAGCGATAAGGAGCTCCAAGACGCAAAGGACAGACTGTTAGGACAATATGTAATCGCACTTGAAACAAATTCCGACAAAGCTGACACTTTAGGCAGATTTGAAGCGTCGGGCAGAGGATATAAGTTCATAGACAAATACAGAGACTTAATCCAATCCGTAACAGCAACTGATATTATTGAGGCTGCAAACAAATATTTCAATAATAATTACATAGAGTCCGTTGTAACAAGTAAATAAGAGTGCCCGCGGAGCGGTTACCCTCCCCAACTTGGGACTCTGCCGAAGAAACGATTAAGTATCGTTTCTGAGAGGGGGTGGAATTTGTTAACGAACGCAAGTGAGTTTAGAAATTCGGGTGGGGAGTGACATATTATTTAAGATTCTTCGCACTCACTTGTGCCACATGTGCTCAGAATGACAGTTGCGCTTTGGTGTCGTAACCGGTGAAACTGCACGTTAATTGTCATCCTGAGCAATAGAACGTAGTGTTAGGGCTAAACTGTTAGGATATCAGCGAAGGATCTCTATAATCAATCAGTGCAAGATTGCACTATATCATTCAATGATAAATTGTCACTCCCCACCTGTGCTTGTACGGCTCGTGCCTCGCCTACAATCAATATCTTCACAAGTCGGGGAGGATTTCTCGGCGGAGCCGTTATGTGTTGTTGCCCCTTTCATGCGCTCCGTATGTAAAACTATTGTAATAGTTACAATTTTTTGCTATTATTTTTGTATGAGCAAGCTTGCAAAAGATGAGGATATAAATTTAAAAGAATATTCCGCACTGATTGAAACAGTGTCAAAGGTGGAGTTTTCAAAGGTATCATCCTACGGATTGATTGAGTATCCGGAGATTTTAAACCTTGCGACACACACTGTTTATCTTGTTTTGAAAAACGGTTCGGACAATTTATACAACAATGCGTACCTCACAAAAGCCATCAAATGGGAGATAAGAAACGAGATTAGACGTCGTTATCGTTGGTATTCAATGAAAAATACCATCCATACAACGACAGCAACAAACGACGACGTCAGAGAAGTTGTATACAAAGCGATAGTATCCGTTGAGGCTATGGCAGAGGCGGAAAACCCTGTTGTAGTAAAAGATTCCAAGATGACTCCTTCCGAAAATGCGGAATATGACGAATTGAAATCCAGAATAAAAGTAGCAATCAGCCATCTGCCCGAGAGAGAACGCAACCTCGTTGAGGCGAAATTCTATCAGGATAAAAAGTTGAAAGAAATCTCGGACGAGTTTAATATATCACAATCCAGGATATCAAGAATTATACAGAATGCACTCAAAAAAGTGCGTAAAGAGTTAATGAAACAGGGGATTTAATGGAAAATATTTTTGAATATGTAAGGGATAATGTATCGGATGAAATAACAAATGATGCAGAAAAATATCTGCCGTCCGAATTTGTAAGAAAAGGTAATATAGGACTTCCGCAGATTAGCGAAGTCGAGGTTATGCGCCACTACAAAGAAATGAGTGACAAAAACTTTTGCGTGGAATCGGGCATGTACCCGCTAGGCTCTTGTACGATGAAATATAACCCGAAAGTTAACGAAGTTATGGCTGCGTTAGAAGGGTTTACAAACCTTCATCCGTTGCAATCCGATGAAGATTCTCAAGGTGCACTGGAACTTATGTATAACCTGCAAGAAAGCCTAAAGGTTTTGACAGGCATGGATGCTGTAACGTTGCAGCCTGCAGCAGGGGCGCACGGTGAGTTTACGGGCATGTTAATCATAAAAAAATATTTTGAGAAAAAAGGCGATTTGAGAAAGAAAGTTATCGTTCCCGATTCCGCCCACGGTACAAACCCTGCAAGCGCAACAATGGCAGGATTTCATATCATACAAGTAAAATCTAACGACAAAGGTCAAGTCGATATAGACGACCTTAAAAAGCTTTTGGCTGAACAGGGCGACGATATTGCAGCTATTATGATGACAAACCCTAATACGCTCGGTATATTTGAAGAACGCGTGCTTGAAATATCAAAGCTTATGCACGAAAACGGCTCACTCTTATATTATGACGGAGCAAACCTGAATGCGATTATGGGTTATACAAACCCTAAAATAATGGGTTTTGATGTATGTCACGTTAACCTGCATAAGACTTTTGCAACCCCTCACGGAGGCGGAGGTCCCGGAGCAGGACCTGTCGGAGTCGTTGAAAAATTGAAAGATTATCTCCCTGTTCCGACTATTGAAAAGACAGAGGACGGCAAGTTCGTAAGAAACTATAACAAACCTGACAGCATCGGAAAAGTTCGCTCATTCTACGGTAATTTCGGAGTACTTGTAAGAGCTTATACATATATTCTTATGATGGGCAAAGACTTGAAACACGTAACCGAAGATGCGGTTCTGAACGCAAATTATTTGAGAGAACAACTCAAAGATGTTTATGACATCGCATTTGATGAAAGATGTATGCACGAGTTTGTAATCTGCGGAGAAAAACAGAAAGAGGAAGGCTCATCAACCTTGCATATAGCAAAGAGAATGATGGATTATCAACTTCATCCGCCTACGGTGTACTTCCCTATGATTGTACACGAGGCAATGATGATTGAGCCTACGGAATCCGAGAACAAAAAGAGATTGGATGATTTCGTTGTCGTTATGAAAAAGATTGCGGAGGAAATCAAACAAAACCCTGATATGGTTAATTCCGCACCTCACACAACCCCAGTCAAAAAAGTTGACGAAACTCAAGCCGCAAGACACCCTGACTTAAGAGTGAAGTAGGGGTAGGGGTAAATTTTATTTGGAGTAAACATGACTGAATTGGATTTAACTAACTTAAAAAACAGCATTGATAAATTGAAAGAAAGTATTAATGCATATAAATCCATCCAAGATGAAACTATAAGAAGTTTCATAGAAGATTCATGCGTCAAAAGATTTGAATTTACGGTTGAGACATCATGGAAGATGATGAAAAAATACCTGAAACTTGAATATGGTAAAACCGATAAAGAATTAACTATGAACAATATATTCAGGCTTATGGAGGGGTACGGATTTATTAATTCTTGGGAGACTTGGCGGAACTATTATGACAGAAGAAACGATACAAGCCATGAATATAATAACGAAAAATCAAAAAAAATATTGGCTATAATTGACGATTTTTACAATGACGTTGATTCTTTGTATAACAATTTAAAAAAGGCTGTGGAAAACAAATGATATCAGGTATTACAGAGAAAGAAGAGGGTATAATAAAAAATATATTGAATGATTATCGTGATTATTCATTTTATTATTACGGCTCAAGAGTAAAAGGAACTTATGAAAAAACTTCTGATTTGGATATCTTAATAAAAGGACAAACAGAAATCCCGCTATCAGCTTTAAGTGAAATAAAAGATAAATTTGATGAGAGCAACCTGCCTTATATAGTAAATTTTTGTGATATCCATGGAATTGATGAAAATTTTTACAACCACATAAAAAATGACCTTAGAAAAATAGAATTATAGGCGTTTCTCAAACTTTCTCAAGTCGTTATATTTACTAAATCACAAGTATTATAAATCATGTTAATTTTATGATAATATATCCATATGGAAGAAATTGTGCAAATCCAAAATTTAATTTATGAAATCAGGGGATATAAAGTAATGTTTGACAGTACCTTGCAAGACTTTACGAGGTTGAAACGAAGGTTCTGAATCAGGCTGTCAAAAGGAATATAGAAAGATTTCCTCAAGATTTTATGTTCCGATTAACCGAGCAAGAGTGGCAAGATTTCAAGGTGAGGTCACAAATTGTGACCTCACCTAAAGGTGGCGGAAGACAATATTTGCCGTATGTTTTTACAGAATAAGGGGTGTCAATGTTGTCATCTGTTTTAAAATCTAAAAGAGCAATTCAAGTAAACGTACAAATAATGAGAACTTTTGTTAAGTTAAGGCAATGGGCTATTGAAAATAAAGATTTATCTTTAAGGTTAAAGGAACTTGAACAACAATTCATTCAACATTGTGAAGAGAATAATCATAATACAGCCGAGACAAAACAGCACCTTATTCAAATATATGAAGCTATCCAGTTACTTATGGACAGAACGAAACCTTCTAAAATAGGTTTTATCAAAGACGAAGATTAAATAATAATATTTTATGTTGAAAACTTTTCTTTTGTTGTAGAATAATGATGTATACTAAAAGGGATATAAAAATGGCTAAAAATAAGAAAAAAATAAAAGTTGCGTTTCCTCATATGGGAACGATTTCAATTGCGTGGGCGTCAGCATTAAGAAAAATCGGTGTAGAACCGCTGGTTCCGCCATATACAAGCAAACGTACATTGTCTTTGGGAACGAAAAACTCTCCTGAGGCTATATGTTTGCCGTATAAATTAATCTTAGGGAACTTTATAGAAGCTATCGAAAACGGTGCTGACTACGTTGCAATGATTACTTCTCCCGGTATTTGCAGACTCGGTGAATACGGGAATAACATAAAACAAACCCTTGAAGATTTGGGTTACAAAGCTAACTATATTGAGCTTTCACTCTATGACGGTTTCAAAGGTTTGTACAGATTCTTGGTACAATTGACGGGCAGAAACAACCCTATACAGATTATCAGAACATTAAATATTGTTATCAGAAAGATTTTCGCTTTAGATGAATTGGATCAGGCTTTGTCATACTACAGAGCAAGAGAAGTTAAACAGGATGAGGCAGAAAAGAATTATAAGAAAGCACTTAACTTGATTAAGAATGCCGATAAAACTTCCGACTTGAAGAAAGCTTTGAAAAAAGGTTTGGCATTGATTGAATCAACAAAGATTGATCCGAACAGAGACGTATTATATGTTGATATTACGGGCGAAATCTATGTTGTAAACGACCAGTTCTCTAACCAAAACCTTGAGCAAGAACTCGGCAGAATGGGCGTTCAGACGAGAAAGAGCCTTACCGTTAGTTCATTCTTAAAAGATGCTATTATTCCTAAAGCATTCAGAAAAGGTGAAACTCACTTAGAGCGTGCAAACAGACTTGCAAAACCTTATCTTACAAGAGATATAGGCGGTGATGCACTTGAGTGTGTTTCCGATGTGGCTTATGCAAATAAAAGACATATTGACGGTATTATCCACGTAAGTCCGTTTACTTGCATGCCTGAAATTATGTCACAGAACATCTTCCCTGCAATGAGAGAAGACGGCAGTGTACCTATTCTGACATTGATTATGGATGAGCAAACAGGTCGTGCCGGCTACATTACCAGATTAGAGGCTTTCGTTGACTTGATGAGAAGAAAAAAACGTAAAGAAAAAGCAAAACTCGATTTGGATGCAGAGCCAAAGGAAGAAGAAAAAACAGAAGAAACAGCTAAAAAATAATAATGTAATTGCAGAAGGTGCAAGGGATGGTATAACTGATTGCACTTTCAATTTTCAACTAAAGAGAAGGAACACTAAAAATGTTAGCGAAATTTGCAATTTTTTGTAAGAATTTGACGGATTGGTTCAAATCCGACAGATGCTTTTTAAAGTACTTCGCTCAAGCTTTTCCGCTTGCGAATAATTTGTTATTACTTACGTTTGTATTACTTGCAATATTTATAATTTCAATGTATATGGTTATTGCAGCACAAATGGCAATAAATCCTACTTTATCATTGGTAATTGTTATATTATTATCCTCGGCACTCGCTGCGGGATTTTTCTATGCAATAAAACACACAACAGATAAGCAAATGAAGGGCGAAAAAGTCGAAAAAACTAATATCAAATTGGCAGTAAGCACCTTTTATACAGGGGTTGGCGAATATTATTTGTCATTTATCTGTATGTTTGTGGTGTTCTTTATCCTTGCGGGGCTTGTTATCGCAGGAACATTCTTCCTTGCGGATAAACTGATATGCTCTGTTTCAGCATTGGGTTTGGATGCCGCGTCTATTTATGTAATACTTGCAGATCCTAATCAGGTCGGAGCTTTGACTCAGTCAATTTCTCCTCAACAGCAGCAGTATCTCAGATATTGGTGCAGATTGTTCCTGTTTACGACACAGGCATTTACATTCTTGATTATGCTTTGGATACCTGAAGTTATGTATGCACGAAAAAATATCTTTACAGCGTTCTTTACATCAATTAAAAAGATATTTTCGGATTTCCCGAGAGCATTGTGCGTATATTTAACAACAATGTTTTTGAACTATATGTTGGCACTGTTTATTGTACTATTCAGCAGATTTAGTATAATATCCTTCCTGTTGAATATAGTATCACTCTATTTGTTGGTATATGTATTCTATGCAATATTTATCTATTACAAGACGATGTTCATAGAAAACACCAGAGAATGGATTGCCTAGCGGGTAGGGGTAAATAGAAGTAAATATAAGGAGAGAATATTATGGCAAGAATTTTGAAAATAGGAAATAATGCTCCGTTGGTATATTTCACGCCGAATGAATCTGCCCAAATACCAAACATCCGGATGGGAAAGCATAGCAATATTAGTACAAATCTTGAATTGCTCCATAACAAAAATATGTTCCGGCATGTTAATGACAGAACAATGGGTGCATTGGATAATTATGCCGAACATAAAGGTTTGTCTGTTTATATAACTCCTTCACATAAGACAGAGGCTAAAGATACTTTAGATATAAGTGTATATCCGAAAAAAGAGTCAAGTAAAATTAAAAATTTCAGCTTTAGTACAAAATTGAATAACGGCAGACATTCTGTTGCGGATTTTCTGACTGATTTGCATAAAACCATCACAGACGGAGTAAAACAAGCAGAAAATAAAAATGTAAATAATATTGCAAAGCCTTCTAAATTAAAAGATTTTAAGATGTGGTGCAAAAATGTTACCGACCGTATTAAAGGAAATAATTAAAACCATCAATTTATTTTGATAAAATTTTTATAAAATGACAAAGACAAGTAAGAAAAAAGTAATAGCGATAGCAGGTCCTACGGCGAGCGGAAAAACAAAGCTTGCAATTGAAACTGCCCATAAAGTCGGAGGAGAAATTATTTCCGCCGATTCAAGGCTTTTGTATAAAGGGTTTAATATCACGGCAGCAAAACCTACAATGGAGGAGCGTGAAGGTATCCCGCATTTTTTGATAGATGTCGTGGAACCGGAAGTCAATTATACCGTTGCTGATTTTAAGGATGAGGCAGAGAGACGAATTGAGGAGATAACGGAAAGAGGGCATATCCCGATTGTAGCGGGCGGAACAGGGCTCTATTTCAGAATTTTATTGGAAAACTATGCACTCCCTAAAATAGAGTGTAAACCCGAATTAAGAGCGGAATTAGAAAAAGAATCCAATGAAGATTTGTACAAAGAATTGTGCGAAAAAGATCCCGTCTATGCAGAAAAAGTGCATATCAATAACAGAGTAAGACTGATAAGAGTGTTAGAGGTGATTAGGAGCCTTAATAAGCCTTTTTCGGAGGCTTGCGGGCTAAAGGAGCCCGAGTATGATGTCGAGTGGATATTTCCTAAAATAGAGTCGAGAGAGGTCTTGTATGACAGAATAAATAAAAGAGTCGATAAAATGCTTGAGATGGGAATGCTTGAGGAAACAAAACAATTATTGGCTAAGCATAGCAGAATAAAAAATATTACTGAAACAATCGGTTACAAAGAAATGATAAGTTATTTGGACGGGAAATGCTCGCTTGAAGAGGCGGTTGAGACATTGAAACGTAACACAAGACGTTACGCAAAACGACAGCTTACGTGGTTTAGAAGGACTCCGGAGCTTGAAGTAAATATATAATACATGCCCCGAGTTTGATATCAAAAGTATGTGATATTTAATAAATAGACATGTACCAAACAAAAATTGATACAAAAATTTACAAAAACATGTAGCAAAAAAATTTTGATTTGTGTATTATATATAATGATATGTATTTCTTATTATTACAAGAGTTCAAGACAACAAATCATCAATTATATCAACTAAATGGAACATAGTATTTATTGTTACAATTCATAATAAAGAAAGAAAAATATATAGGTTTACTGTAAAATTAAATAAAGATAGTGGTGTGAAGAAATGCTGGATACTTACGAAGATTTAACTGATTACAATTTTTACTCAAGCAGATTAGATATGAATTTAATCTCAAACATTGTTGAGTGCTTGAAAGATATTCTTGCCGAGGACAAAAAAGAGGCGCAACCTTTGTTTCTTCACGTCAGAGACAACTTTATTATGGATATAGCAAGAAAAGTTGTCAAAGAAAAGAAAAAAACATTTTTAATCGGTATAACAGGTGAAAGCGCATCAGGTAAAACGGTTTTTGTTGACAATACCGTAAAAGCATGCGTAAAAGATAACAGAGAAGGTATTTATACGGTTATCCGTCAGGATGATTATTACAAAGATACCTCAAAAGAACTTCAAGATGCGGGCAGTTATGAAGCATTGTTCAAGACAGGTTTCAGCTTTGATACTCCTGATGTTATTGATTTGAAGCTCTTGAGAGAACATCTTATCTGCTTAAAGGCAGGCAAGGCTATTGTATCTCCTAAATACGATTTCAAAACCTGTGTATCAGACATAAACGGTGAGATTAAGAAACCTGCAAAAGTAATTCTTACCGAAGGTTTGTATGTGTTAAATAAGGAAGTCCGTGACATCATGGACGTAAAAGTATACGTATTTACTCCGTTAAATGTTGTAAAAGACAGATGGTACAAACGTGCCGCATCAAGAGGAAAAACGGGTGTTGCTGCTGATATGCAATATGCCGACGTAAACAAAACGGCGCAACAGTATATCAGACCGAACTATGAAACCGCTGATTGTATTATTAACGGCATGGTTACGCAAGAATATATCCAACAAATTACCGATAAAATCCTTGTTAGCCTGTCAGAAATATGCTAATCCTAATCGTTTAAGAAAATTTATGTGTATGTCAGAACCCTTGATATAGTCTGTTAAAAGAGACTTGCTTTGTCGTGTTCATAAATGGTTTTGTTAAGAAATATTACAAATGTTTACTCCAATGGTCAATTTCTAATTCTAAAAAAACTTTATATAAGTGGGATAAGTTATAGAGTACATTAATAATATAAGGAATTAAGATTATGTCAGTTGGAGCACAAGATCGTATTGACAGATTGTTAGTCAAGAAATATGCAAAAGAACAAGTAGATAACCATGATTTAGTTAATTCAATGGTTTCGCCTGAAAAAATGATGGAAGCAATGAATGATTATGCCGAAGTGCATAGAAATATTATGTTTATATCAAACAGAATCAGTAATATATGCTCATGTATTAACGCAAAGGCGCGGTATAACCAGAATTTGCAGGCTCGAGCCAGTTAGTTAATACTGCAAATAAAATGTAAAATATGCTGTTAAAACCTGATTTTTAGGTTTTAATAGCAATTAAATAAAAAATTTCACCCCCTCCCCCTCTATTCGATAATAAAAAAAGGATGATTGAAAAATCATCCTTTTTTTATTTTATATTCGTATTTATTACTTACTTTTTCAAGAATGGCGGAATATCAATCGGCGTATTGAACGGTTTTGGTGCTGCAGCCGGACTTGGAGCCGGTTGAGCAGATGAACCTGCCGATGATGCAGAAGTATTAAATAAAGGGATATTTATATCTCCTCCGGTTTTACTACTGCTTCCTGTGCTTGAACTGCTGCTACCGAATAATGTATCAATATTCGGGAACGGGCTGTCTTTCTTTGCACCGCCGAGATTAACAGGTGACGGTTGAGATTTTAAATCAAACCCTGTTGCGATAACGGTAATAGATATTTCACCTTGTCTTGTATCATCGATTGTTGTACCGATAATGATTTGAGCATCATCCAATACTGCCTCTTTGATAAGCATAATTGCATCGTGTACTTCGAACAATGACATATCGGAACCGCCTGTTACGTTGACAATTAAACCGCTTGCACCTTGGATAGAAGTTTCAAGCAAGCTTGAGTTGATAGCGATTTTAGCAGCCTCAACAGCTCTGCCTTCACCTTCGCCAACACCGATACCCATAACAGCTGAACCTGATGCTTGCATAACGCTCTTAACATCAGCGAAGTCAACGTTAATAAGTCCCGGTTTAGTGATGATATTTGAAATACCTTCAACACCTCTTAACAAGACTTCATCAACAATAACGAATGCGTTTTGAACGCCTGTTTTGTTGTTTGCAACTTCAAATAATTTTTCATTAGGGATAACCAACAATGAATCAACAGCATCTTTAAGTTTTTCCAAACCTTGGTTAGCTTGAGCCATTCTGCGGTTACCTTCCATAACGAACGGTTTTGTAACAACAGCTACAGTTAAGATACCCAAATCTTTAGCTATCTTAGCGATAACAGGAGCAGCACCTGTTCCCGTTCCGCCGCCCATACCTGCGGTTACGAATACCATATCGGCGCCTTCAAGTGCAGCCGTGATTTCTTGTTGAGCTTCTTCAGCGGCTTTTTCACCGATTGAAGGATCTCCGCCCGCACCTAAACCGTTTGTAAGTTTAGCACCTATTTGAAGACGGTTGCTGTCTTTTACGGACGATCTGTCCAAAACTTGTTTATCAGTGTTCATAACATAAAATTCAACACCTGATAATCCTGATTTTATCATTCTTTCGATAGCGTTACCACCGCCACCGCCGACTCCGACAACTTTAATTCTTGCCAAATTGTTATCAGGCATTGCTGTAGTTGTGTTGGCTTTGTCATTGGCTTTGTTAGCCGCATCTTTTCTTCCAAAAATATCTGCACTTAAATCTTCCACAATATAACCTCATTTTATTGTCTATCAATACTAATTATATAATAACATATTATTTTAAACAGGGAAAATAGTAAAGGACTTTTAAGAAAACACCCTGATTTTTTAATATAAGTTTATGAAACTTTACATTTACAGCCCAATCCCACCGTTTTAAGGTTAGGAATAAAAAAGGGTACATTTATTTCAAGAATATGCATTCGCTCCGCGTTGCACTCCTCCTAACCTCCCCCTCAGGGGCGGAACCCGCACGTAACAAAAGTAGGCGCACGGGTTGTGCTT
>DLEF01000058.1 GCA_002481545.1 Cyanobacteria bacterium UBA7753
GAAAGTAAACGTGCAACATATATGTTGAGAAACGTAACCGATAAAAACGGTATCATAAGAACCGTAGCATACGGACAGAAAGCAAAACCTGCTGTTGTAGCAGCTCCTGTAGCGGCACAGATGGGCGGTTACTTAACACAGATAAATTCATATGATCAGGCATTTGCTAACCTTGATATGGAAATGTTAAAGACCAGAGAAGAACGTCAAGCGGAAGAAATGGCTAATAAGTATGCAGCTTCCAAAGGAACGGGCATATTCTACGATAACGGAATGAATACTGACGGCAAAGGACTTTGGAACAGAGCTTACGCAACATTTGAAAGAGTAAACCTCTCAGGCGGACCTACGGTATCTAATATCGGATACGGTAACTTCTTCGGCGGTGATATGGGCAAGAAAGAATTGAGAAACGGATGGAAACGTCAATTCAGTGCATATATCGGATATAACGGTTCAACCCAAGACTTTAAACAACAAAGTATAGACCAAAACGGCGGTACTTTGGGTGTAATGGAAACCTGGTATAAAGGAAACTTCTTCACAGCATTGACAGCAAACGTAAGCGGAAACTTCGCAGATGCAAGTACTGATATCGGAAAAGAAAGAATGGCAATGCTTATGGGTGGTGTTGCATCCAAGACAGGCTATAACTTTGAGTTCAAACATGGTAAGTTCATAATTCAACCTAGTATCTTGTTATCATACTCATTTGTACATACGTTCTCACATGAAAACGGACTCAGCGACCACGTAGGTTCAAGTCCTCTCCATGCAATCCAAGTAGCCCCTGGGGTTAAATTCATATGGAACTTGAAGAACGGATGGCAGCCATACTTTAATGTAAATATGAGATGGAACATCATGGATAAGACACACTTCAACATACAGGATGTAACAATACCTGATATGAGCATTGATCCATATGTTGAATACGGTATCGGTGTACAAAAACGCTGGGGCGAAAGATTCACCGGTTACGGTCAAACAATGATAAGAAGCGGCGGACGTAACGGCGTAATGCTTTCAATCGGCTTCAGATGGATGCTCGGTAAATAGAGATGCTAAGGCAGTAAGGCTCTAGGGCACTAAGAGCCACTCTCAGCTACATTGCTAATAGTTGATAATAGTAGGGTGCAATTTTTTGCACCAACATAATATAATTAACGCTCATACAATTATTAAGAAATGTTTAACATTTTTATATACACCATAAAAATAGTTTAAAATAAAATTGTAAATACTACATTATAGGAGGTCAAATGTTTGATATAGAAAAACTTACTAATTACTCCCGTGAGATACTGTTTGCGTCTACGGCAGTAATGAACAGATATAAAAATAATCAAGTACATCCGGAACATATTATGCTCGCTATGATTGAGGATAACGGAGCAGCTAAGGACTACTTAAATGAATTAAAATTGTTGAACGAAGACTTTATCAAAGCTATCGTTTATAAGATAAAAGAGTTTCCGACGCTATCAACTCCTCCGAGCGGTAATAATATATATTTCTCGGATGATACAAACCAAATGTTTGATATAGCACAAAATATATCAGCAGATTTAAAAGACGAATTTATAAGTATTGAAGTAATATTGTTAGCAATGACACAGCTTGCGGGCAGTGATATACAGAAATTACTGAGTGCTTATAACGTTACTGATAAAAAAGTATTAGAAGTAATGAAAAAAATAAGAGGTAACAGAAAAGTGGATAATAAAAATTCAGAAGAAAATATGAAAGCGCTTGAAAAATTCTCCACAGATTTGACTGCTCTTGCTAAGAAAGGGAAATTGGATCCTGTCGTCGGCAGAGACGAAGAAATCAGAAGAATTATTCAGGTCTTGAACAGAAGAACAAAAAATAACCCTATCTTGATAGGTGAACCGGGTGTCGGTAAAACAGCAGTTGTAGAAGGACTTGCGCAACGTATTGTAAGAGGCGATGTCCCTGAGAGCCTTAAAAATGTAAAATTATGTGCTCTTGATATGGGTGGTCTTGTTGCAGGTGCTAAATACAGAGGTGAATTTGAGGAACGTTTAAAAGCCGTTCTTAAAGAAGTAGAAGACTCCGACGGTCAAATTGTCCTGTTTATCGATGAAATCCATACAATCATAGGTGCAGGGGCAACAGATGGCGCAATGGATGCAGGAAACCTCTTAAAACCAATGCTTGCAAGAGGCGTTTTAAGAACAATCGGTGCAACCACCATAAACGAATACAGAAAGTATATCGAGAAAGATCCTGCGTTTGAACGTAGGTTCCAACCTGTTATGCTTGATGAACCATCAGTTGAAGATACAATAAGTATTTTAAGAGGTTTAAAAGAAAAATATGAAGTCCACCACGGAGTTCGTATTTTGGACAGTGCGTTGATTGCGGCTGCTAAACTCTCTGACAGATATATTACAGACAGGTTCTTGCCTGATAAAGCTATCGACTTGATTGATGAAGCTGCATCATCCTTAAGAATTGAGATTGATTCTATGCCGGAAGAAATCGATAAAATGATGCGACAAAAAATTCAGTTAGAAATCGAAAGAGAGGCTTTGAGGAAAGAAACTAATCCTGAAAGCATCGCTAAGATTGATAAACTAACCTCTGAAATCGACGGTTTGGAAGGTAAAATTGATAAGCTTAAAGCCCAATGGGAGAAGGAAAAACAATCTATTACGGGCGAGGCTGCAATCAAGGATGAAATCAATACCGTTAAGAATAAAATAGAAGAGGCTGAACGTAACACCGATTTACAGACGGCAGCTGAATTAAAATACGGCAAATTACTTGATTTGGAAAAACAACTCCAAGCTATGCAAGACAGAGATAAATCAAAAAATCAACTTTTGAAAGAAGAAGTGGATGAAGATGATATCGCTGAAATTGTAAGTAAATGGACAGGTATTCCTGTAAATAAACTGGTTGAAAGTGAAATGGAAAAACTTCTTAAAATGGAAGATTACCTTCATAAACGTTTAATCGGTCAGGATGAGGCTGTACAGAAGGTTTCAGATGCAATCAGAAGAGCTCGTTCAGGGTTGAAAGATCCTAACAGACCGATTGGGACTTTCTTGTTCTTAGGACCTACCGGCGTTGGTAAGACGGAACTTGCAAAGACACTTGCAGAGTTTATGTTTAACGATGAAAACGCTCTTATCCGTATAGATATGAGTGAATACATGGAAAAACATAACGTTTCAAGATTGGTCGGAGCTCCTCCGGGATATGTCGGATATGAAGAAGGCGGTCAACTTACCGAGGCTGTAAGAAGAAAACCTTATTCCGTTGTACTTTTCGATGAAATCGAAAAAGCACATCCGGATGTATTCAATATAATGCTACAACTCTTTGATGACGGGCGTTTGACCGATTCTAAGGGCAGAACTATAGACTTTAAGAATACTGTTATAATTATGACAAGTAATATAGGCAGTGACATAATTCTTGAAGACTCATTGAATGCATCACTCTCAGAGGGCGGATTCCAAGATACTAAGGAAAAGGTTATGACCTTATTAAGAGAAAAATTCAAACCTGAATTTTTAAACAGAATAGATGAAACAATCTTCTTTAAGGCTCTTAACTTGTCTCAATTGTCGGCTATCGTTGATATACAGCTATCTCACCTCAGAGATTTGCTCAAAGAACGTGAACTTGACATTGAGATTACGCCTGAAGCTAAGGAATTTCTTGCAACACGCGGGTTTAACCCTATTTACGGTGCAAGACCTCTTAAACGTGTAATAATGCAGTTAGTAGAGAACCCTCTCTCTAAGGAAATTCTAGCGAACAAGTTTATAAGAGGCGACAAAATCCTTATCGATGTAAACGATAAAGATGAAATAACTTTTTCAAAACTTCCACAAGATGAGTTAGAAAAAGTTGAACAATAAAAAATAATTAATAAAATTAATTTTGAAAAAATAAAATTTTTATTTAAAAATTTTTCAATTAATTTCAAATTATTTATTCAAAAGTTATAGGTATGTATCTTTATGATATATGCCTATAATATTTTAATTATTTGGTTTTACAAAACTTTACATAAGTATCAATTTTTTATCTTCATCATTGTTTATAATAGTATGTGAAGACTTGTAGGTAAGGAGTTAGCATGCAAAGTTGTGGAAAATTAGGAAATATGGAATTATATGATGTGACTGATATAATGCGTAAGTCAGCTATTGAACGCAGAAAATGTGAAGCAGAAGGAATTGCATATTATTCGCCGGAATTTCCTGAATTTAAGCAGCAAAAGCCTCCGTATGAGTTTGTTGATGTAACTGATCAGTTTACAAAAGAGGCTTCACAAAGAAGATCATCAGCTGCGGAGGGTTATCAGCACAAAAAATCCGGTGTAACTCAATTCTTCAAATCAATAAAAAATAAAGTATTGGATATAAAATACAGCTATAAAGAATTTGTTGCGAACGATAAATTGAGACAAGCCGAACAAAAAAAGCAGCTTGAAGCTGACAGAGCAATTCTCAAACAACAGTTTGCAGCTGAAGAAGCAGCAAAAAAAGCTGCACCGAAAAAGCCGCTGATAAATGCTAAGAAAATTGGCGATATGGCAATAAAATACGTTGAGAATTTTGCAAGAGGTTTGGAAGGAATGTTTGAAGCAGTTCCGGTAAAAGCTCCTAAGATATAATATGTAAACATTTTGAATAACACGATAAAAACTTGTACAATATATATATGTACAAGTTTTTACCTTATATGACAAATGATTATTCAGTCGGTTTGTATAACGAAGATACAAACGACATATACCATTCTGCTTTTGGAGCCCTTACAGAGGCTTTTGAAAAATTTGGGAACTCATTGACTCCAATGTTTGAGAACAATACTCATTTAAAAGCTTTAGACATTTGTTATGGGATTGGGTACAATACCAAAGCATTATTACAAAATGCAATTTCACATTCTGTTAATATTGATATTGATTGTGTAGATACAGACGGAACATTGATGGAGTTATCTCCCTTTGTTTCATCTTATATAAATTTATTTGACAGAATAAAATATAATAATGTTTTATATAAGAATATACAAAATTATCATGAAGCAGAGAAAATTGTAAAATTAAAAACAAAGAAATCTGATTATGTATTAGAGAAAAAAGTAAATTATATTATCCTTAAAAATTTATTGAGCATGGATGATTTAAACTCCAATTTTCAAAATTTATCAAATGAGGTAATTCAGATTTTAAACGAAAAAGAAAATCGACCGTTTTTTGATAAAAATATGGCCGAATTTTGTAAATTTTGGTCAAAAATAGGGATACAGTTATACCAAAATAAAAATAAATCAGCCTTTGTACATAATATATATTATAGGTATCTATCGAAGAGATATAAAATATTAAAAAATCTGCTAAAAAATGACAATTACAAGCTGAATTTTTATAAATCTGATATAAGAGACTTCATAAAACAAACAGATTCTACATATGACATAATAATGTTGGACGGATTTACCCCTGCAAAGTGCCCGGCTATATGGTCTGTTGAAATGTTCAAAGAGTTATATACACATTTATCCGATACGGGCAGACTGGTTACATATAATATGTCTGCTCCTGTCAGACACGCAATGAAGCTTGCGGGATTTAATGTAGGGAATATTACAAACGATGAAAAAGAATATATCGGAACAATTGCAACAAAAAATCAATCTTATATAAAATATCCGCTAACTGATAAACAAAACGGATTATTAGAAACTAAAGCGGGTATTCCGTATAGAGATGAGAATTTATCTCTTGATAATGATACAATTATAAAGAACAGAAAAATTGAAGTTGAAAATTCTGATTTGATTTCGACTTCAAAATATTTAAAGGAACATAGAAATGAAGTTTGATATTATAGTAGTCGGAGGCGGTACTGCAGGATGTGCATGCGCTTATACAGGAGCAAAGCTCGGATTTAAAGTTTTACTGATAGAAAAAAACTCGTATCTTGGAGGAACAATGACCTCCTCACTTGTTATGCCTGCGATGAATACAAAAACAAAATTGTCGCTAAATACTGATTTTTATAATGAATTGATGAGCAGGTTACATAATATCGGCGGGCAAGTTACTTATCCCGACGGAAACATTGGTTGGTTTAATCCGGAGCTTATGAAGATAGTTCTTGATAAAATGATGACTGATGCCGGAGTTAATGTCCTTTTTGATACAACAGTTAGTGAGGTTATAAGAAACAAAGATAAGATATTGGGTATTGGTTTAAATGATAAAATCATGAAATATATCAAATCGACATATACTGATAATATTAATAAAGAAAATGAAATATTATCGGAATATATCGAAACGACACATCTTGTAGACGCGACAGCTGATGCAAAAATTTTTAAAAAAATTAATTTGAAATTTTTAAATAATTCAGAAAAAAAATATCAGCCAACAAATTTGAGATTTATTATGTCGGGAATTAATTTAAAAGAATTTTCCGACTGGATTATGGAATTAGATAAGGACAGAAATGTTACAACGTCTTATGAGATAGACGGTCAGATACACTTATCTACAGCTTACACGTGGGATAAAGGCGGTATAAAGTGGGCACTGCATCCTGTATTTAAAGAAGGTATAGAAGAAGGGCTTATAACTGAGGCTGACAGCAACTATTTTCAACTGTTTACAATCCCAAAGATGCCGTCATCAGTAGCTTTTAACTGCCCGAGAATACTTGAACCCTTTGATATAAATGATAAAGTTGCATATTCAAAAGCCTTAAAACAAGGCAGAGAGAGCATTTTAAGACTATCAAACTTTTTAAGAGCAAAATTTAAAGGATTTGAAAACTCATATATATCAAACATTGCAAACACTCTCGGGGTAAGGGTTTCAAACAGAATTGAAGGCAAATATATCTACACAATAGACGATTTAAAAACCGGCAAAAAATTTGAACATCCTGTTTTAATCTCTAAATACCCGGTAGATATTCACTCGGAGGACAAAGACTGCTCAAAACTTGAGACAATAGAACAAGAGTATATGCTCCCTGTTGAGAGTCTTATATCTAAAGATTATGACAATCTCTTTGCCGTTGGCAGATGTATTTCAGCCGATTTTGAAGCTCAAGCGGCACTGAGGATTATCCCGAGCTGTTTTGCTATGGGAGAAGGGCTTGCCAAGTATTTGCATTGCAAAGATACTAAGATACTAGGGCACTAAGGCACTAAGAAATTAGATTGAGGAATATGCCTTAAATAAAACTTAGGAGTAATCCTGCTATAATACTTACGCTTAGTAATATTCCGATTATCTTTGCACTGTCTTTTATATCAGGATTACGTTTTAATAATACTATCAAACCTAAACCAGCACCTGATGATAACCCTGCGATTACTGACGCAAATGTCAGTATACCCGACATATACAGCATTGTGAGTAATACTGATACCGCACAGTTAGGGATAAGCCCTATAATGGCTGATATAATCGGTTGGAATATAGAATTATTCAATAATACTTTCTTTAACAGGTCATTTCCGAAGGAATCAAAGCACCAATTTAAACCAATTGAAATAATAAGTATCAGGGAAAATATATTTAACGTATGTTTTAGAGGGTGGATAATAAGTTCCCTTTTTCTATGTGTCGGATGAACGTGATGAGAACAACATCCTATTTCCTCTTCCATTTCTACTTCCGCCTCTTCTGCCTCTGTTTCTGGGATTTTGTCAGGGACAGTGTTGTCTTTGAATATTAAATCAACAAGGTAGCCCGCAAATATTCCGAGTAATATTTTAATCCCTAATAACGGCAATATAACCGGAAATTGAGACGGATTAGACAACAAAATTGGGATTGCCTCATCTGATGTTGATACATATATTGCAATCAATGTGCCTCTTGTAATTACCTTATTTATATATAATGGTGTCGCAATTACCGAAAACCCGCATTGAGGTACACCTGCCAGAACAGCACCAATCAGAGGTCCGAACTTTTTAGAATATTTAGATATATTCTTTATTCTCTGGCTGAAATAGTTTTCAAATATTTCGATAAAGAGGAATATTATAAACAAAAACGGGATTAAATGGACACTGTCACAGATAGCGTCTTTCATCCAGTCGGCAAGTTGTGTTGCGTTAACAAAATTATCGAACCAACCGAACATAAAATCGTTAAATAATTCAACTTTGTTTAATAAACCGATTAACAATGTTTATACCTCTTCCGATTTAATTATATCAAAAAAGTTCATATCGTAAAACTGATATTTTTACAAAGAAAAAAGGTGCGAATAATCGCACCGATAGTAATCAGATAATATATATATTTGTTTTTTAGCCTCTGTTATACATATAGTTATAAATCATTTTAGAGGCCTGCTGTATAAACAATTTACCGTTAACATCGTTATGCGGTCTGTAAGCTAAGATAACAACGATGTATCTTTCACCTGACGGCATATAAACTACACCTGCATCACCTAACATTTTGCCGATGTCACCTGTTTTATGGATAAATTCAACGTTTGCAGGGAGTCCTGCCTTAATCAGGTTAACGTTTTTAACCTTCCCCATAATATTTATAATGTCGCATTGTGAGTTAACGTTTAAGAATGAATTGTTATCATCAGTTATATTATAGAGCATTTGAGCCATATCTTCCGCAGTGGTATAGTTATTACCTGTCAAATCAGGAAGCCAAGTTCTTACTCTTGTATGTTTAATGCCCCAGTTCTTTAATGCCGCGTTTACATCGTTCATTGAGCCAATCTTTGACATAAGCATATTTGTTGCCGTATTGTCAGAATCTTGTATCATCATAGCTGCAAGCTGTGATATAGAATATTGACGCCCTACTTGAGCATATTGCATATTGCCCGATCCCGGAGAACGATAATATTCGGTCAAGAACATTGAATCATTTACTCCGAATTGTTCAGCCTCAATTGATTTATACAATTGAATAAGTACAGGCAATTTAATAATACTTGCACAAGGATAAATCTTATCGGAATCAATCTTTGCATAGCTGTGATCATCAATAGACCATACAAGGATTGACGGTTTAACGTTTGGATATTTAGCATTTAAAGCTTTTAAACTCTTTTCTAAGCCTTCTAAATGTTTCCCGTATCTGATAGGACTCATTTGGGCTTTTTTGCCTTCGTTTGCGTCAATATGTAATCTTTGATTAAAGAAGGTGTAATTTGAACTGTACGACAAAGTCGGATAAACAAGTTCGTTATAATTTACACCGCTTTTTGGATCAAAATTGTTTTGGCAAACCGAATCAGCGGAAGACACATTGTTAATGCCTGTATGCATAAATGTTGCGGTGAACATATGATATGCAGTCGGGACAAAGAACAAGGCGATAACACCAAGAACCGCCAAAACGACACTCAAACCGATAACGTCTTTTAATGAGCGTTTTCTTTTTCTGAGTTTAGGCATCTTTGGCGAAGAGTGCATCGATTTGCGATTGTTCTTCTTTTGCGGAGCCGTTACGCCTCTATAGCCGTAGTTATATTCTCCGTAATCCTGCTGATATCCATAATAATTCTCTTTTCTTACTGCATTATCTCTGTACACCATCTTCCCCCACATAAATAAAATAGTAAATTTTCTCTAGTTAGTTATATAATATATATGATATTGGTTGATAAAATCATCCAAATATATGAATTTAAGCTCCAAGATTAACTATTCTTACAAGTAAATCTTCAATAACCCCGAGCACAAGGAGTGCTACAATCGGAGAAAAATCCAATCCGCCTAAAGGCGGAATGAATCTCCTGAATATATCCAGATAAGAATCCGTTACTATGCTGATAAACTTCATAGGTTGTGCATCCCAATCAATATTAGGCAGCCATGACATGAATATCCTAAGCACAATCAAAATGCTGTAGAAATATATAAATGTTGATATTAATCCGTTTATCTTTAGTAATAAATTCATTTAATCTCCTCTTTGTATGCCGACCTCGGCTTATTAACTATACTCCTGATACTTTTGATACTTCATGACATTTACATTTCATGTTATCAATATCAAGATTTTCTATCATTGTGAATAATAATTTCTTCAAGCTGTCTAAGTTATTATCAAACATCTTAATAACTTCGCTGTGTGATACAGGAGGAACATCGCCTACCAAACCTGCATCATAGTCTGTTATTAAAGATATATTCAACGGACACATATCCATTTCTCTTACGAGATATGCTTCCGGATAAGCTGTCATGTTGATTACTTCCCAACCTTGTGAAGTAAAGAACTTAGATTCTGATTTTGTTGAGAAACGAGGGCCGTTTACAACAACGACAGTTCCTGTTTCATGCAACTTTAAGCCCAATTCTTTACCTGTTTTAATAGCCAAAGCTCTTAATTCAGGACAGTATGGATCTGCTGATGACGGGTGAATAACCTTTGGTCCGTCAATAAATGTTGCGATTCTGCCGTCTGTCCAATCTACAAATTGGTCACAGATAACAAAATCACCGGGTTTTACGTCTTTTTGTAAACTACCTGCTGCACAAGGTGATATAACACACTTGCAACCTGCTTCTTTCATAGCCCAAACATTGGCTCTATAATTAATTTTGTGTGGCGGAATAGAGTGGTCACGTTTATGTCTTGGCATAAATGCTACCTTCTTATCTCCGATTTTTCCGACCAATAATGCATCAGACGGTTCACCATACGGGGTATCGATTTTTACTTCTTCAATATTATCCAAGAATTTATAAAATCCTGAACCGCCAAAAACTCCTACATCTGCTATTTTTTTCATATTTTTCTCCTCTTTTTAGGTATAATACCATTTTATTTAGAGCATGGCAAAATGTTAAAAGATGTTTATATATTGGGTGGGGTAAATATAGATAATAGAATTAGTCGTTGTTTGATTAATATAATAAATCCATATTCGTAAAGAATAACCCTCACCCGAAAATCTAACCTTCGCTAAGCTTAGGTTGATTTTCTACCCTCTCCCAAAGGTAGAGGGGTAAGATTGCCCTTCTACCTGTCTAGAAGGGCAGTATTGTAGGCTAATTTATGAGCTGTATAAATAAAGGATGAGAGTTTGTCCTCTATATTAATATATAAATTAAATAAATTATATTTTTCTAGTGCCTTGCAGTCTTAGTATCTTAATTAAATGTAAAGAATTGTAACAATATGAATAAAAAAATTAAAGATTTCATTTAAGTGTGCCGTAAATAAGAATATAGGAAAATTATAAAGGAGAAAAAATTATGGGTCTCTCAGCTTCACAAGCAAGATTACTAAGTTTAACAGCAAGACAATCTAACTTAGAATATGAAGGTCAACAAATTAACCAACAACGTACGACCTTATCAAACGAATCTTCTAACTACTATAACAGTTTGTTGGAAATGTCGGTACCTGTACCTCCTTCAACAAATGATTATACAAAGATTGTTTATACATTCACTATCGGTGGTAACGAAGCAACCGTTAAAGAAGCATTACCGAAACAAGATGCTGACGGTAACACTAACTACTATGTTACTTACACTACTCAGTTATCTACAGTTGGTATTCAAGAAAACGATGCTTTCAAAACATCTGCAAGTGCAAAGAAATCTAACGGTATTGTTACTGATGCAACCGCTAAAGTAGGAGCAGGAAACTTGAGATATGATGCAGATGCGGTTAAAAACGGCACACAATATTACTTAGCTACAATGAACAGAATCGGTACTAAGGAACAAGCAGAAGAAGTTAGAAAACAAACAGATACAAAAATCTATGTTCAAAGTGATACTCAATCAGGTCAAGTTATCATCGGACCTGACGGATACCAAATCACTGAAGCTCAATACAAGGAAATCATCAAAAAAGATCCAAATAAACAAAAAGAATGCAGATTCTATAATGAAGTAGACGATACTAAAAACGATGCTGATTATGCTGCAAAAACAAGATATACTATATCTTATGCACAAATCCCTGATGAAACTACATTCAATTCTCACAAAAGTGATGATGTAATATATACTATTCAAGAAACGAATGATATATATGAAGCAGACGGTAAAACTAAAAAACAAGGTGCTCAAAAAGGATTATTCTCTTACAAAGCATCTAACGGTAATAACTTCACAGTTGTTGAACCTCAATATGCAGATGCATTCACTAACGCAGGTTTAGATGTTAATGATTATTATCAATACACTGCAACATCAGGTGTAAGATTTGTAAAAAGAGAAGATGTTGAAGGCAACTTGAACACTGAATCTATTACAATCAAGACATCAGCTGTAGCTACTATCAAGAAAACTCAAGAAAATTCTTTAGCAAACGCTACAATCGAATTTGATAATCAAGGCAGAATTTCAACATTGACCGATGAAGAAGGTCATACATATACAATGACTGCAACTACTGAAACAGATAACGCAGCTTACGAAGATGCATATAACCAATATGAATACAATCAATATGTATATGACCAAAAACAAAACGAAATCAATGCTAACATCGAAATCTTGCAAGCTCAAGATAAGAGCCTTGAATTGAGATTGTCTACATTGGATACTCAACACACAGCAATCCAAACAGAACTTGAAGCTGTTAAGAAAGTAATGAGTAAGAACATTGATAACTCATTCAAGACATTCAACGCATAATCTGATAATTGCAAATAAACAAACAGCGACCTTCTCAAACCCGAGAAGGTCGTTGTTTTGTACCCCGCTACATTTTGCATTACCGTCCATGATAAATTTAACAAAAGAAATAAAACGTTAATGTGAGTGTCATTGCGAGTTGGTCAAAGGCTTGACCAACGTGGCAATCCAGCCAATTCGTCATAACATAACAAATAGGACTAAACTTTTTTTACTGTATAATTATGTATATGACTGACTCTAAACAATATTATGTATATATATTATTCAGTAAAAAGAACGGATCTTTATACGTCGGAGTTACATCTGATTTAATAAAGCGGGTTTGGCAACATAAGAACAAAGTTGTTAAAGGGTTCACAGAACAACATAATGTCGATAAATTAGGATATTATGAAATTTGCAACGATGTATATTCTGCCATAGCAAGAGAAAAACAATTAAAAGCAGGAAACAGAAAAAATAAATTAAAACTAATAGAAACATCCAATCCTGAATGGATAGACTTATATTATGAAATAACATGATTTTAAGTTTAGTAATACTTGTTGTGTTCAGAAATGTCAGCTGGATTGCCACGAAACGGAAGCCTTTCCGTTTCTCGCAATGACATACACATTAACGCATTAGTACTAAAATTTTTACCTGTTATTATTACTACAACAAGGGATGGTACTAAAAACAGCCTCTCGAATGAAAGGCTGTTTTTCAATATCTTATTAAACAAATTATACAGCGTAAACGCTAACTTGTTTTCTATCTCGTCGATGAGGTTCATACTTAACCTGACCGTCAATCAATGCATATAAAGTATCATCTGAACCTTTACCTACATTGTTACCCGGATGGATTTTTGTTCCTCTTTGTCTAACTAATATATTACCGGCTTGAACCATTTCACCGCCGTATTTCTTAACACCAAGACGTTGTGCTTCGGAATCACGTCCGTTTCTGGTTGAACCCATACCTTTCTTATGTGCCATTTTATATTCTCCTTATAATTATTTTCGTTTGTAATATTGATTCGTTTACTATTCAGCAGCTGCTTCTTTTGCTTCTGCTGTCTTCTTGCTTGCAGTTGTTCTGATTTTGTTAATCATTACTCTGCTGAACTCTTGTCTGTGACCACGTTTTACTCTGTAGCCTTTTTTAGGTCTTTGTTTGTAAACGATAACCTTTTTAGCCTTATCGTTCTTCATAACAACACCTTCAACCTTTGCATTAGCAACGTAAGGTTGACCTATTTTAGATTTCTTGCCGTTAACAATCATAACGACTTTATCAAAAACAACTTTAGAATCAGCTTCACCGCCGACTAATTCAACGTCAACATATCTGCCTTCTTCTACTTGATACTGTTTTCCGCCTGTTTCAACTATTGCGTACATATTTCTATCCTTTCCGTTTTTTAAGGAATCGTAACCGATATATTTCGATATTTAGGAACGATTAACCTATCTCACTATTTCGACTAATATTATATTTTACCAGTCTATAATACGCTAAACATACTACTATGTCAAACTATACTTTAGTTTTCTTGAATACAAAGATAGACCGTATATAATAAAATATCATGAATTTCTTTACAATTCGTTACACAATATTTTTATACTAACAGCTTAAAACTCAATAATAACTTATATTTACAGAAATGTAAACAAATGTAACAAATAAAACGCTCTTTGAAATTGAGACTTTTATATATACTTTATATATATGTAAGATGTACTCAAAAGCATAAGGACGTAAACGATGGCAGTATCAGGGCTATTGGCTCAATACCTATCTATACAATCACAGTTGACGTATTATGAAACTCAACAAACGAGATGGAATGATATGTCCACTGCAATGTCTAAAAAACTTTCTGCTCAAGAAAACCAAGAGACGAAATGGGAGAGTGCATCCGGTACTGTAGAAGACAAGTGGTCAGATTCAAACGGAAACCTTTCATTCAAAGGTGAAACTTTCTTAGTATCAGGTAAAGGGTACGCTAGTTATGCTAACAAAAATATGGCTGAAATAGCAACTACCTACGCTAACAAGAAAGTTTCAAAATATGATCCTGACTTGTTAGAAGAATATTCAGCTTTGGATATTGAATACAGTACAATGTCAAATATGTACGACACATTAATTACTAAACTTGAATCAGAGAAAGATGCTCTGAAACAACAACTCGGAACGGAGGCTCAAGATACCCACATGCTCAGTCAATAGAGCAGCTTAATCAATTGATATTCAGAGAGTTTAGCATGAGAGAAGCTATAGTCATCGGACCTACACCGCCCGGGACAGGTGAAACACGCTCAAAATACTCTGTAACATCATCAAAATTATCAAAATCAACTTCCCAGTTAAGATCACCGGTTAATTTGCCGTTGGTATCTCTTGATATACCGACGTCAACAAAAACAGATTTATACTTAACCATCTTACATCTTACAACTTTTTTTCCTACCGCAGAAATTATTATATCTGCGGTTTTTATTATTTCTGCTAAATTTTTAGTCTTAGAATGGCATACGGTAACAGTTGCATTACGTTTTAGCAGCATTCTAGCCATTGGCTTTCCTACAATATTGGAACGTCCTATTATAACCGCGTGCTTGCCCTCAATCGGCACGTCATAATGGTCAAGCAGTAATAATATTCCCTGTGGAGTTACAGGGTTAAAATAAGGCTTTAAACCGATTGCCAGACGCCCAACATTTTCAGGCGTAAAACAATCAACATCTTTTTTAGGGTTTATTGCACATATAATATGTTCTTGATTTATTTGTTTCGGCAGCGGCATCTGTACCAATATTGCCGTCACATCATCATCATTGTTTAACTTATTTAATTCATTAAGCAAGGTTTCTTCCGTCGTATCCTCGGGCAGTTCAACAACGGTTGATTTTATCCCGACCGATTCTGCAGTCCGTTTTTTGTTTCTTACATATATTTTACTTGCGGGATCATCTCCAACAATAATAACAGCCAAATGAGGTTTCTTATCCATTTTAGAAACCTTTTCTTTAACCTCTTCAAGTATTATCTTTGAAACTTTTTTCCCGTCTAATAACATTCTAACCTCTTTCAGCAGATAACAGGCATTTTATAAGTATTATCTTATACATATTTACCCCTTTACTAATTTACCCCTAGCCTTCTTGCGGTAAATTCAACCTCGGATAAAACTGCTTTATAGCGTCGACTACCACTTGGGATTTACGTTCAATCGGATGTTCGTCCAAATAATCATCATACGGAATACATCCTAACACATCCAACTCGTGGCATTTAAGCATATTCATAACATTATTCATCTTTTCGCCATGGACTTTGTTTATAACAACGCCCATTTGTCCGCCTGCTGCATATTTTGCCGAAAATTCTTCAATTCTCTTTGCCAACAATACGGATTCTTCCTTCGGCAGCGTCACAATCAAAGTTAAATCAATATCAGTATCAACAAGCTGGTTTAAATATTTTAAATCAAATTCGCAGTCGAAGATAACGAAATCATATCTTTCGATAAGCTTTGCAACCGCGTCGTTTATTTGTTGAGTAATAGGACATCTGCAATCTTTTGAGCCCGTAAACCAAGACACAATAACATCTGTATAATCATCCAATGATACAATGATATCTTCCATTGCCCATTCAACATATTCGGCCTTTGTCATATGTTGCGGAATACCGGTTTTATACTCGTGTTTACCGCTTCTTATACCATATATGGTATTTCTGATATCAAGCCCGTAGCTGTGCCCGAACTCGGTGGATAAATCATTATCCAAAACCAAAACATTTTTTTCGGGATACATTTCTCTGATAATAGTTAACATCGATTTTACAATCGTTGTTTTTCCGCTTCCGCTTTTCCCCGTAATAGCTATTTTTGTAGTCAATTTAACTCCTCATTGTGTATGAGGATATTATACTATAAACAGACAATTATTTCACATTTAAGAAACGACAGAGTGTTTTTATAAAATTTTTAAAACTTTTTGACTTGGGTAAACTAAACTGAACTTCGGGGTAATAAGGTTCATAGCTTTTAATAATATTTTTCGGTAATTCCTTCCCTGCAGCGAGCAATTCAGCTATCATATTCAAATACTCGTCCTGCTCTTCTCGGAAAGCTAAGTCCATAGCTCTCTCATCTTCATCGGCTTCATAGTGCATAAGAGCGTGATAAGCCGTTATTATATTCTTATCCGTTGTGTCTTTCGGGAATTGTAAAACAGCCTCTCTCACCGACATTCTGTCGGTCAAAACGCTTACTATAAGCCTTGCAACAAATTCTCTTTCTTCTAATCGTGACATACTACAATTATATCTTAAATTTAATTATTGCAAGAAGTATTTAAGATTCTTTGTTTGAAAAGTTCTACATAAACAGAGCCGTCATTTTTGAAGTTTTCGGCAGTTTTTACTAAATTCTCTATCTCAACATCAATACGTTCTTTCATAAAATCGTTACACATCTTTTAACCCCCTTGGTTATTACCCCACATAATAGTTAACGGAGTAACTACCATGACTCTTTAATAAAAAATAAGCTATCTTTACAAAAGTTAACATTTGCCATTAAGGCAATGTTATCAACTATGTTATAATTTTTTGTATGATTAAATCGTTGTTTCAATATATTAAATTTCTTTATAACAGGGCATTTTCATCTAAATACATTCTGAAAGGCAAATGTAAAATGTGCGGAAAATGCTGCCGTTCGATAGTATTTTATGACGGAGACAAACTTATAAAGACAAAAGAACAGTTTGAAAGAGCGAAACTAAAGAATAAACGTATGAACATGTTTGAAATAACGGGAGTCGACGAAACAGACGGAGCTTTAACATTTACCTGTAAGTCGCTTGCCCCTGACGGCAAATGCAAGGTTTATTTCTTCCGTTCACTATATTGCAGGGAATATCCGTTTGTTAAGCCTGATTTTATAAGAAAAAACGGACAAACATTAGAAGGATGCGGCTATACCTACGGCGTAAATAAAGAGTTTAAAGAGTATTTAAAATAAATATTTAAAGTATAAAAAACGGAGCTGAGAGAACTCAACTCCGTTTTTATAATTATGATATATAACCTTATTTGCAAAGTGCTAACAATACACCTGCAGCAACAGCTGATCCGATTACACCCGCAACGTTTGGTCCCATTGCGTGCATAAGAAGGAAGTTTTGAGGGTTAGCCTCTTGACCTACCTTGTTAGATACTCTGGCTGCCATAGGTACGGCAGATACACCTGCTGAACCGATAAGCGGATTGATTTTTTCTTTTGTAAACAGGTTCATTATCTTAGCCATAATTACACCGCCTGCAGTTGCAAGTGAGAATGCGATTATACCAAGTAATAAGATTTTCAATGTTTCAACAGTTAAGAAACTTGATGCTGACAATTTTGAACCTACTGACAAACCTAAGAAAATAGTGATAATGTTAATCAAAGCGTTTGCCATAGTGTCTGACAATCTGTCAACAACACCGCATTCCTTACATAAGTTTCCGAATGTTAACATACCAACCAACGGGCAAGCATCCGGAATAAGGATTGCACAAAGAATAAGTACTAAAAGAGGAAATATGATTTTTTCTCTCTTAGATACAGCTCTTAACTGTTTCATTTGAATTTTACGTTCTTCTTCTGTTGTTAACAACTTCATAATAGGCGGTTGGATAACAGGAACCAATGCCATATATGAATATGCAGCAACAGCGATAGCAGGTAATAAGTGTTCTGCTAATCTTGAAGTAACGAAGATTGATGTAGGACCGTCAGCACCACCGATAATACCGATAGCACCTGCTTCAGGAAGACTGAATCCTAAGAACAATGCCAAAAGCAATGCCCCGAAAATCCCGAACTGAGCAGCACCGCCTAATAATGCGGTCTTAGGGTTTGCAATCAACGGACCGAAGTCTGTCATAGCACCTACACCCATAAAGATGATTAACGGGAATATCCCGATGGCAGGGTCAATACCTACCTTGTATATAAATGCTTGGAAACTATGGTCACAAGGGAAGTTTGCAAGCAAACCGCCGAATGCGATAGGTACAAGCAATAACGGTTCAAACCCTTTCTTGATACCTAACCATAACAGGAACAAGCATATTACAATCATTATCGGCATACCGTAAGCATGTAAGAACCCTTGAACGTGTCCCATGCCCGGCTCAGGTTGTAGAATAAAATTCATAAACCCTGTTGAGTTCCATAAGGAAGTTAAGCCGCTTACAATATCAATACCCATTCTTTACCTCCTTAACCCAACACTGCCAAATCTTGGTCAGTTACGACTTTGTCACCTTGAGAAACAAGTATTGATTGTACAGTACCTGCTTTAGGTGCTTTTACTTCTATTTCCATTTTCATAGCTTCAAGAACAATGATAGTATCTCCTTCGGCAACTTCTGTTCCTTCAGGAGCTTCAATTCTCAAAACGTTACCAGGAACACCGGCTTTAACAACTTCGCCTTCACCTGATGCTGCAGCTTTTTCTTCGATACCTTCTTTAACAGCGATATCATAAGATTTACCGTTAACGGTAGCCTTATCACCATCAAGTTTAACAGCGTAGTTTTTGCCGTTAACTTTAATTGTGTATTCGCTCTTGCCTGATGCAACGGTTGCAGATTTTTCATCTTTTTTAACGTTCTTACGAACACCGATAACACCATGACCTTGCAAGAACATAATACCCTTATCCTTACAAGCTGCTGAGATGAAGATGTTTTCATCATTAACAGGTAAACCTGCATCAACCAATCTCTTAGTTGCAGCTTCAATACCTTTTGAAGGATCTTTATCGTTGATATCAACAACTTTTTCAGTTGTAGGTTCCAAACCTAATTGTTCGGATGCTTCCTTAACTACATCGGCATCAGGTTCGCAAGGAGTCTTACCGTAATATCCGAGAACCATCTTACCGTATCCTTCAGCAATCTTCTTCCAAGCGCCGAACATAACGTTATTGAATGCTTGTTGGAAGTAGAATTGTGAAACAGGGGTAACAGATGTACCGTAACCACCCTTTTCAACAACTTCTTTCATAGCTGCTACTACTTGAGGAAACTTATCCATAACACCGTTATCTCTCATCATTTGAGTATTAGCTGTTAAAGCTCCGCCAGGTAACGGTGAAGAAATAATCATCGGATTTACTGCCAATGCTTCAGGAGGTAAGAAGTAATCCTTCATGCATTCCTTAAAGATTTCTTCTGTTTCCAAAATCTTGTTAATATCGATACCCAAATCGTATTCAGAGCCTTTCAAAGCATGCCACATAGATACGATATCAGGTTGAGCTGTACCGCCTGAAACCGGTTTCATTGACAAGTCAATACCGTCAGCGCCGCCTCTTAATGCTGCTAAGTATGCAGCCAAGCCGGTACCTGCTGTTTCGTGAGAGTGGAATCTGATATGAACATCAGAACCAACGATTTCACGAGTTCTCTTAATAGTTTCATAAACTTTTTCAGGAGCTGAAGTACCTGATGCATCTTTGAATGCGATACTGTCATACGGAATACCTGCATCAAGAATGCTTCTCAATACTCTTTCGTAGAATGCTACGTCGTGAGCACCTGTACATCCGATAGGAAGTTCCATCATTGTGATTGTTACTTCGTGTTTCAAACCGTTGTCTTTGATACATTGACCTGAGTAAATAAGGTTGTTTACATCGTTCAAAGCATCAAAGTTTCTAACAGTAGTTACACCGTGTTTTTTGAACAATTTAGCGTGTAAGTTAATGATGTCTCTAGGTTGTGAGTCCAAACCTACAACGTTTACACCTCTTGCCAAAGATTGCAAGTTTACATCAGGACCTACAGCAGCTCTGATTTTGTCCATTGTTTCGAAAGCGTTTTCGTTACAATAGAAAATCGGAGACTGGAATCTTGCTCCGCCTGCTGTTTCAAAGTGTCTGATACCTGCGTCAACAGCTGCCTGCAATGCAGGAATGAAATCATCAACGAATACTCTTGCGCCGTATACGGATTGGAAACCGTCACGGAATGAAGTATCCATTACTTTAATCAGTTTTTTTGTCATCGTTATTTTTCCTTATATTATGTGATAAAAATTTATTACTTTTGTTTGAGGTATAATCCTTATTTACCCCTTTGAGGCTGCAACTGCTATAGCCAAAGCGACAGCTGCGTCATCTGATGCTGCAACAGGTCTTTTTGCAGGTTCTGGAACTGCTTCCGGAAACCATTTGTTAAGTTGGGCAACACAAGCGGACATTAAATCCATAGCCCAAACCATTACGCATAAGAACACAAAAACCGTTCCCATACCTATTACCACCATTACTAAGCCTTCATCCAATAATGCTTCTACATTCATAAAATATCTCCTATATAGTATGTATTATCTTTGTTATCTTCTTTTAGTACTAATGCCCCTGCATCAGTTACTCTTACAGCTGTTCCGGTATGTATATTCCCGAGTACGTTTATTGATATCTCTTTTCCTAAAAACATTGCTTTACTTACATAATAATCTTTTATGGAAATAAAACCGTCACGCACAAAATCATGATACAACAAACAAAATTTTGACAAAAGTTTATTTAAAAATTCTTCCTTGTTAACGCGAGTTTTTGTTTCGTTGTATATTGATGTTGCAGGTTTATCAATTTGAGCCAATTTATCGGCTGATGTATTCAGATTCACTCCTATTCCGAGAGCGATTCCGATTATATTTCCGCCGTTTGCCGTTCCTTCCGCCAATATTCCCGCGATTTTTTTATTATTCACTAATACATCATTAGGCCACTTTATACGTGGGGACAAGTTATAATCATCTTCCAAGACCATGCATAAAATTACGGATAAATATTGTGTAAGATTTGGAGCAGGAAAATTCTTTATATCGTCAGGTTTTGCGGCAATCGTCAAGAAAAGGTTTTCATCACCCGAATCAACCCATTTCCTTGTCAGCCTTCCCCTGCCTGAGGTTTGTCTGTCTGCATATACGGCGGTTAAATCTTCCAACTCGGTTATATGTTTCTTAACGTAGTCATTTGTTGAATTAATTTCTTCTAAATGGATAATCTTCATAATGCATTAATTATAATATAAAAGATTTATACATGCTTGCATAAAAAAAAGAACCCGTAAATTACGGGTTCTTTTTTTTATTATACTGATTTTACTATTTTGTAGTTATAAACAAGCTAATCAAATCATTCAAAGCGGCATATTGCTTTTGATAATTTTGAGTTTGTTTTTCCAATGATGAGATTTTTTGTTTATACTCACGAATAGTCATTTGACATTCTTTTGATGATTCTTTCAAATTGTTTTGAACCTCTTGAGCTTCCGTCAAAACACTCTTCATAGAAATTCCCAACGCTTCCATTGTTTGTTTGATGATTTGAGCACCTGTGTGTCTTGTTACACCGTTTGGAAGTTGAGATATTAACTTCTTTAATATAATAATATTGCCTGGCATGCTCTCAGAATCTGCAGTTTTATCATTATGATTGATAAAATCATTAAATGTTTCGGAGTTATCTGAAAAACTTCTGAAATCTGATTTATTATCGTCTTCATCACTTATATCAAAATTATTATTATCGGAAATATCCATATCGGATAATAAACTGCTGTTATCCATCATTCCAAGCGAATCATCACTTGTATTTAAGTTATCAGGTTCAACGGATGGAGCAGTTTCTTGTGTTCCGTTATTTTCAAGTTCTGTTTGTTTTTTGAGGGCTTCTACTATCTTTTTCCCTACGCCATCATTTAGATTGCTCACTTTTAATTCCTCTATATCTGTCAGCTAACATTACTAATTATAATAAAAACTTTTATTTAAGGCAATAGTGTAAATGGTCTAAGTGCTTTATTTTATTTGAAATTCGGATTCTAAATATGTCTTAACTGCTTTTACAAGGGCGTAAAGAGTTATATCAGGATTGATTTCTTTTAACGAAATAATCGTTGAAAAATCAGTAGTTTCTTTAAATATTTTGTTAAGAAAATCTTTGTTATAATCTATTAAAATAGAACCGTGTTGTAATATGTACCCTTGTTTTCTGCACTGTGCCGAGCCGATAAATTTTCTTCCTTTATAGCATAAATCCGCTCCCGTAGATACTGCCATACAGTAATTATTGTGCGTTATATGACGGGGTAATGTCCCTATCTTGAGTTCAATGCCCAATGTTTTAAATATATTTATCCATATGGAAGAGATATATTTATATGACTCCGTAACATTTTCCCCGTTTGGGATAATGTCAGCAGGGGAAACATAACTGTAAGTAAGTTCATTGTCATGCAGAAGAGCTCTCCCGCCTGTTAAACGTCTTACAACATCAACATTAATAGAGTGTAAAAACTCTTTATCAACGAAATCTTCTCTTTGGTTGCGACCTAATGATACACACGCGGGTGACCATCCGTATAATCTAAAAACAGGCACTCTTTTGCCGACTTTTATTGCATCATCCAATATATCGGAGTCTATTTTCATATTTTCATATCCGTTATGTATAGAAAAATCGATAAATTCCATGCTAATATTATAATATAATTTGTAACAATTTGTATATAATACGCAAATTAATCCGTTTGGGTACATTATATACTTGTACGTACAAGATAAGTGAAATTTTACTATGAATGATTTTAACTATTTGAATAATTTTAGAGCTCATGTGGACGGAATAAGAAGTAAGGGACTCAATAATACACCAACAACTGATGAGACAAAAGCTCCGGCATCAGAGGAAGTAAAAAGTTTACCTAATGTAACGCCTGACTACAATGTTACGGTACCTGTCGGATACCAAAAACTCGGCGTTGAAAAGCTTGAAAACGGACAGGAAATTCATTGTTACAAATTAAATAACGGACAAAAAGTATTTATAGCTCCTAAAGAAGGCTCAACAACAGTTCTTAATACGTACGTAAACACGGGTTCAATGAATGAGAAAGATGACGAAAGAGGAATAAGCCATTTCTGTGAGCATATGGCATTTAACGGAACAAACGGTTCTAACGGATATGAAAAACTCGGTGTAGGCGATGTATTCAGAAAAATTGATAAAATGGGCGGAAATACAAACGCGTCAACTTCTTTTGCCGAAACGAATTATACGATTTCCATTCCGCAGTTTAAACAGGATGATTTGGAAACAATCATAAAAATGCAAGCAGCAATGATGAACGACCTTGAAATGTCAAAACCTATGGTTGATAAAGAGCACGGACCTGTTACATCAGAGATTAATATGTATTCTGATATGCCTGATAATATTGCGTTGAATACAGCTATAAAGAATTTGTATAATATTAATACAACATCAGATGATATTGTTGCGGGAACCGTTAATAATATTATGAATGTTGACAGCAACAAAGTAATGAATTATTACAAAAACAACTATTATCCCGCTAATATGATAACGGTTGTAACTGGCGATGTTAACCCTGATAAGACGATTGATTTAATTGCTAAGAACTTTAGAGGTGAAAATCCGACAAAGCCTGAGAGAAGACATGAAACTTTCACTCCGATACAACATACGGTAAGAAAAGATATAATTTCACCAAAGGCTGTAGCTACAACAGGGGTTTTGTGTTTCGACGGGCCTGAAAACAATAACACTAAAGACATTATCGCAGTAAATGCTTTGAATAAATATTTGTTTAACAATATAAACTCCGTATCTAAGCAGCAATTGAAAGATTATGGGGTTGAAGTATCGGCAGCAAAGGATAAAATCAGGACAGAACCTAATGACAGCACTCTTTTAAGCCTTACTTTCGATTCAACGGAAGATAATTCAGAAGTAGCTTTAAAATCGATTTATAACACGATTGCTAATTTTAAACCGCTGTCCGATGAAGAGATGGACACTCTTAAAACAGGTTTAAAAATGGATTATGAAATGCAGTGTGAAAATTCTGACAGTCTTAATTATATGATAGGTCAGGATGCACTAGCAGGGAACTTTGACCTTTGTAAAGACGCTATAAAACAAATAGACTCTTTAACATCTGAGGACTTAGTAAACGCTTTACATAAATATTATGACCTTAACAAAGTATCAATTGCGGTTATTCACCCTGACAAAGCGAATGTGTCTTCCATAAGCGAAAATCATAACAAAGCAAAAAGCATAAGCTTTACGGGAACAGAGGCAATACAAAATGCAAATAAAACGACAAACAATGAAAAAGTTCCTCTAAAAACAGATAAAATTGATAATTATACATTGGATAATAAGGTAAATGTTGCTCTAATCAATACTAATAATGATGTTGCTACAGTGTCGGCATACTTAACATCGCCTGTTCCGGCAAATACAAAACCGGGGGTTGCGGAAGTATTATCCGAAATAATTTCTCGCGGAACAAAAGAAAAAGTCGCAATAACGAATAAAAACAATGTTAACTCATTTACGGGAGCTTCAGAAAACCATGAGTATTATGAAGCTACTTTGCCTGCAAAAAACATTACGGTCGGGATGGAGCTAATGAAAGACACATTGTTCAATCCTGCATTTAACGAAGAAACATTTGAAAAAGCTAAAAATTACGTCAAAAATGAGCTTTTAACAACACAGCCAAACGCTTATGATAACTTAAAGAATGATTTGTTTGCAGGAACTCCGAAAGGATATTCAAACAAAGATATTCTTAATAATATAGATAATGTTACTCTTGCGGATGTTGAAGGTTTACACAAATATCTGACTGATAACAGCGGGATGACGTTTGTTGCAAGTGTTCCTATGCAAAAATATCCGAATATGAAAAACGTTATAAATAATGAGCTTATGACTCTTTCTGACGGAAAGCCGTTGACGCCGAAAGTATTTAACGATTACACTCCGACAGAAAAGACAAAAGTTGTAACAGATACCGCCAATACCGCACAAGCAGATATTATTGAGGCATTTAAGTTCCCGCTTGAACATAACCCGAAAGAGATTGCAACGTGTGAACTTATGAACAGCATTCTTTCAAGCGGTGATGAAACAGGATTGTTTAATAACTTGAGAGAAAAAGAAAAACTCGCATACAGTGTACGTTCAGGTTTTAATTTCTCATCATATAAGACTGCGACAATTGCTTGTAACATTTTAACAACAACTGACAGCCCTGATATGAAGAGTTATGATAACGTTCAAAAATCCATAAACGGGTTTAACAGACAAATAAATAAGATGAAAAACGGTGAATTTACTGATGATGAACTTGCTACGGCAAAACTCAATTTTAAACGAAAATTACTGCAGGCAACAGAAGATTCTATCGATAAAGTTACATCCATTTCACAAGGTATGAACTCCGTAAACGGGATGGATGAAATCAATAAACAATATGTCGAAATTGATAACATCACTAAAGATGATATTGTAAACGCCACAAATAAAGTCTTTAATAATAAACCTTTATATTCAATAAGAGCATCTAAAGATACTCTTGATGCGAACAAGGACTTTTTAAGCGGTTTAGAAAATAATTAGTATCTTTATTAATAAATTTCTATAATTAATTTATAATACTAATTGTTACTTGTTTGCAATTATAGATATTTAATAGTAAGATATTATAAAAGACTTGGGAGAGAAAAGATGGATTTTTTCAGAAGACATCAAAGGGCTATAATCGCAATTATATCAATTACTTTCATTGCATGGACAATTGGATTAATGCTTTTGCCTGCTTTAGTCGGGTAGTTGGGGAATAAATGAATATCAAAAAACTTACAATTTCATTTATTGCTTTGACTCTGTTTTTTATGGGACAGAGTGGTTTTTGTTCGCACCGAAACAGTGCGTTTGTAAACAAATATAAAAACGCAAGTAATGCAACCAAAAGAAGTGCTATATCGACATTAAGACACCAACAGTCCATAGCGCATAAAAAAGCTGTCCATTTGAGAACACTTGAACGTGCTGAACATAATAAGTTATACAAAAACCAACGTAACTTAGAAGATAACCGTAATAATTTAGCGGTTACACAAGACCGATATACAAGAAAACTCAATGAACTTAATCAAATGAAAGCTCGCAAAACTGTTGCGGTTCTTCAATATATCAAAATATATGATGGAATAAAATACAGAATACGTGATATCTATAAAACTCAAAGAAAAGGTTTCTTTGAGCTGTTGTTGACTTCTAACGATATAAACACATTTATAGACAGACTTCATTTTGAAGAAATCATAATGAAAGAAGACTATAAGAGAATGCAACAGGCAAGACAAAAAGCAGAAGAAATTGCCAGACTTGAAACATCTATTCAGTTAGAACAGCAAAGTTTGAATAAAGTAAAAGGTGAACTCTTAAGACAACAACATGACATAGAAAACAATATTGCTTTCAACAAAAAGATGATTGATAAGTTGAAAACAAACAGAGCATATTACGAACGTACAGAAAATGAATTGGCAGCTCAGTCTGCAAGCTTGGAAGCAATGTTAGCACGCAGACCTGCATCTGCAAGTTCAGGCATAAAAGTTACAACAGGATTTATGAGACCTTTGTCAGGTCAAATAACTTCACCATTCGGATACAGAACACACCCTATATTCCACACAAAGAAATTCCACTCAGGTGTTGATATAGCTGCGCCGTTAAATACTCCGATAAGAGCTTCTAACTCAGGTAAAGTTATTATGGCAGGTTGGTATGGCGGATACGGTAAAGTCGTAATCATAGACCATGGGATAGTCAGAGGACAACCGATAACAACATTATACGGGCACATGAACTCTATCTCCGTAAGACAAGGTCAAAGCGTAAAGAAAGGACAAGTCGTAGGGCACGTCGGTTCTACCGGATACAGTACAGGTCCTCACTGTCACTTTGAAGTACGTATAAAAGGGCAACCGAGAAATCCGTTCAATTACATATAGGAATAACAAATGATAAAAAAATATATACTTAGTACACTTTTAATACTTATGTTGACAACATCTGTCGTGTTTGCCCATTCTGAGCCTGCGGATTTCACGGGTGAAAACTATTTCCGCTCTCCTATTGATGACTTTGCTCAACCGAAAGAAGAAAAAGCAAGCCATCATAATGACGGAACTATGCCACCTTTAAAGATATTAAGATTAAAAACTAAGCATTATTTTGCAACCGCAGACGAGAGAAAAGCTGAAAAACAAAAAAAGAAAGAGATGAAAAAAGCTCTGAAAGCATACAAAAAGAACAAAGTTCTTGAAGATGCTCAGGCAATGGATGCTCCGACGGATAAAGATATAGAACACTTGGAAACAGGTGGAGTTGAAGAATCTAAAGCTCCTCAAAGAGTTGTAATAGTCTGTGATGATATGGATTATTCAACTGAAACTGCTGTTTTGAATGCAAACGGGCATGTACTTGTTACATTCGTACAAGAAGGCGCAACACTTAAAACAGATCATCTTGTCTATGATAAAAGAAGTAACCACGTAAGTGCGATAGGAAATGTTGTTGTAAGTAAAAAAGGAATAGATACTTACGGGGAGTCTATAAATGTTGATTTAAACGAAGAAAACGCCTTGATTGATAAGCCTTTATCTAAAATGGCAACTATTAGTATATCCGCAGAAAAAGGTTATGTTTATCAGAATAAAATTATCCAAGAAAACGGTGAATTAAAGGTGGATTCAAGTTTCCCTCTTGAGCTTCAGCCTAGCGGAAAAGGTCCTAGACTAAAGAAAATGATGATTGGAATAGATGATACCTCCTCTGTTGATGATTTAACTCATAACCATGATATGTATAAAATAAAAGTTTCAAACATAATCATTAATTCAGACAAAAAGATTGAATCTTTGGAATTAAGAAAAGCACAGGTATACAAAGGCAACCGACACTTATTCACGGTTCCTTGGATAAAATTTTATACCAATAAAAACCATGATTTTGTTGACGGAGACTTTCCTGAACTCGGTTCCCGTCGTAATTTAGGTATGTTTATAGGTCCGGGGTGGGCATTTAAGTTACCGTTCGGCTGGTTATTAAAAGTTGCACCTGTTGCAACTTACAAAAGCAAATTTGGTGTTGGTGGTTTTGCCAGATTTTTAAGCGGATCTAACGAAACCGAAATCGGATACGGGACATCAAAATCGAGATGGGTTGTCAGAGGTGAACAACAATTAGATGACAATTTAAAATTACAATATGCTGTATATGACCATATGGATGACTGGTTCTTAGGTCGTCGTATGCCTAAATACGGGGCAAGTTTGATTTATGAGAAATCATATACCCATCCAAACTTTTTCTTAAAAGATATGGACATGAAATATACACATAACGCAAGCTTTGGTTTATTCAAGGATGTTGACCATGATAAATATTTTAAGAAATTGGAAGGTGACGGTCATGGAACCGTAAGAATGCGATATATGGCAGAAGTTGAACAGAAAATTCTGTCTTACAAAAACGAAGATGATTTAGTCAGTGCATATTTAAGCATTGTTGGACAAGGTTCCGCCGCATTATACGGGACAGGCGAATCACAGTTTATAGGGAGAATAGGACCGAGACTCCATACTCAATATAGACGTTGGATGCAAGATGTCGGATATTTCCAAACAGGTTATGATGACCATACACCAATGCCTGTATTTGATGCATACAGATATGGTCACTCTAACTTATATGTAAGAGAATACATAAGACTTCACAGACTTTTGACCTTATCTTGGTTAGGCTCAATAACATTCTCCGATGACAGATGGAGCAACAGTATATTCTCAGAATGTTCATTCTTTGTAAGCATCGGTCCTGATGATTTAAAATTAAACCTAGGATATGATGTTGTCAGAGAAAATGCTTATATAAACTTCTCCGTTGCATTAGATTCTAAGGGTTCAAAAGTAGATTATGACAGATTAGAAATAAAAAATCCTGAAAACTTCCAGTCTAATGATGAAAAGAAAGATTACTATACTGAAAACAAGACAGCATCGGATACTAAACCGACTATATTGAAAAAAGCCGTTGTTGAAGATATACCGATGAATTATGATGATAACGAAGATGAAGAGCTATAATAAAAAAGAAATTATAAACAATATTATAGAAATAGGTCACAGACTCGGAAGCAAATGTTATACTCCGGGCTATTCAGGAAATCTATCGTGCAGATATAAAGACCATATGATTATTACAACATCAGGTTCTTCTAACGGATATCTTTCAAAAGATGATTTCACAGAGACTGACTTTGACGGGAACTCTTTAGAAAAAGGGAAGAAACCTTCCAGTGAAAAACTTTTACATATAGCTTTTTATAAGAAAAGACCTGACGTTCAGAGTATTATACATGTTCACCCTGCAGGGTTAAGCGCGTTTGCTGCTGCAGGGAAAGATTTGTTAGAGCCAATTATGGCAGAGAATGTTTTTTATTTCGGAGGGATTCCTCTTGCCGAATACGGGCAGCCGTCATCCGAGGTATTAGTCAAAAATACCGAGATATATTTTGATAAATATGATGCAGTTTTGATGGCTAACCACGGAGTTATAATCGGGAGCGCAACACTTGAGGACGCTTATCAAAAGCTTGAACTTGCGGAAGAGTATGCAAAAACGGTTATTTATTCTAAGATTTTAGGCGGGGCAAAACCTCTAAATAAGGAAGAAGAAAACAAAGTACTTGAGATGAGAGGGTAGCCCAAACGAGGGGGCCCTGTAAAAATTACAATAAAAAAGACAGCTATAAAAGCTGTCTTTAATAAATGGTTGCGGGAGCCGGATTTGAACCAGCGACCTCCGGGTTATGAGTCTATAAAA
>DLEF01000040.1 GCA_002481545.1 Cyanobacteria bacterium UBA7753
TCTGAAAAGAAAAAATGGAACATTACTTTTCAAATAACACGTTATTCCATGTTCAAAAACATAAATATTATTATTTAAAATACTCCTACCCTGCAACTGAAACATGTTCAGTAGAGTAGCATTGTATATCGGTTAAACTATATAGGTACATAACCTGAGTAAATCAAGCTTGCCCAAGTATCAAAGAAACTGATTTGAGTCATGCTCCCCGGTTTTACCAAAATTCTGAATTGTGCATCTGCCGGTACATGCAATATCCGTGCCGTGATTGATTGAATAACCATAGGGTATGTAACAATAATCAAACGTGAACCAATGTTTTCTTTGACTATTTTCATAATCTCGTCAAAAACACGTTTGTTAAAATCTTCCAACGGTTCACAGCCTTCAACATCCATATTTGCTATTGAAGGAAAATCGGTTTTATACTGTTTTAAAACCGTTTCAAATGTCTTGCCATTCAGAGTTCCACATTTTCTTATGTGTAATTCATCAATTATTTCAAAATCCTGTTTAAACATTTTTGCTATCGGTTTTACCGATTGAATACATCTTGTAGCGGGGCTTGTTAAAATTTTATTACTTTTTACGCCACGGCGTTTTAAAAGTTCGCATACTCTTTGGATTTGTTCCTGACCGTATTCAGTTATCGGAGGATAATTCTCGGAGTCCGAAATTCGTTCTTCCTGTGTGTTTACTGTCTCGCCATGCGCTATAAAAGTTATTTTACATTTACGTTCTAACAATGTTTTGCCCTCTTTTCTCAATAGAATTTTATCATAAATATTAATATTTGGTTAACTTTTGCGATATAAATTTGTTTCTGATAAAATAAAAATAATAAGTATTTTAGATGAGGATGAGCTATGAAGTATGAATTTTTGTTTTCGCTGTTTGATAGAATAACCGCACAAAACGGCAGAAAAACAGCGTTAGGTATGCGCTCCAAATGGGGATGGAACGAATATACTTATAAAGGACTTAACCTTATGGCTATGAGGATAGGTGCTTATTTAATAAATGATTTAAAATTACAAAAGGGCGAAAGACTCGCAATACTTTCAGAATCAAAACCTGAATATGCGGCTTGCGTATTCGGCTCCGTATTGGCAGGNNCTTATTACGGTTCCTTTGGATAACAAGTTGACTATATATGAACTTAATCACATTTTATCAAACTGTGAACCGACAATATTGTTCTGCTCAAGCGCTAATATCAAAAAAGCATTAGAGCTTAAAGAGACTATTCCGTCATTGAAATATATTGTTTTGATGGATGCGGATTTGTTGGATAACAAGGATATTCCGAGTATCTATTCAATACCTGAAAACTACAGTGCTAAATGGAGAAGAAGCTCTTTGAGTTCTACCGCACTCATTATTTATACATCAGGTACAACAGGTGCTCCTAAAGGGGTTCAAACAACTTACAAAAACGTATTAACACAGATGTATGATATTAACGATGTATTTGATGATATTATGCCAAAGAAGGATGTCAGATTGTTGTCAATCCTGCCTATGAACCACTTGTTCGAACTTACGGTCGGGTTCTTGGCTATGTTAAATCACGGTTACTCAATATATTATACAAAGAGTTTGAGACCGAAAGATATTATTGAAATGATGAAGGACAAAGAAATCAGCTTTATGATTACTGTTCCTGCATTTTTGAAATTAATCAAGACTTATCTTGAATCCGGATTGCATAAAACATCAAAATTGCATCAGTTCTTGTTCAAGATTAGATATGAACTTGCAAGATTTATACCGTTAAGAGCAAGAAGAGTATGGTTTAAATCTATCCATAAAGAACTTGGCGGAAAATTCTACGGTTGTATCTCAGGCGGTGCTCCGTTGGATGCTGCGGTAGGTGAATTTTTCGAAAGAATCGGTATCGGTGTATATCAAGGTTACGGTTTGTCTGAAACCAGCCCTGTTATCTCGGTTTGCAAGAACGGAAAATACCACGATATCAGATCGGTTGGCCCTATCTTAGAATCTTATGAGGCTAAGATTGATCCTGAAACAAGCGAACTTCTTGTAAAAGGACCTTCGGTTATGAAAGGATATTACAAACAAGACGACTTGACCAAGAGTGTAATGACAGAGGACGGTTGGTTCCATACGGGTGATATGGCGGAAATCAAGAAAAATAATATGCTTTATATCACAGGTCGTATCAAGAACATGATTGTACTTTCAGGCGGTAAAAAGGTATTCCCTGAAGAAGTTGAAAACGTACTCGGTGACAGCCCTAACTTCGCGGAAGTTTGTGTAATGGGTATGGCTCGTGAGTTTGGTGAAAAAGACGGTTGCGAAGAAATCGTAACGGTTATTGTTCCGACTGAAGACTTTATGAACAAATATCCTAATGACGCTGATTTGGAAAAAGCTGTAAGAGCGGAAGTTAAATCATTATCTTCAAGACTTGCAAGCTACAAACGTCCTGTCAAGATTGTTGTTCACAAAGAACCTTTGCCGAAGACAACAACAAACAAACTTAAACGTAAAGCAATCAAAGAATTAATCCAAGCTAAATAATTTAGCAAAATATAAATTATAAAGATTTAACTTTTGGGGCAGATATTTTAAATAATATTTACCCCAAAGTTTTTTTAGGCAATTTATCCATACTTTCTATAATTTTTTCAGGGGTTATATCATTTTCTATTATTTTTACATTATATAATTTTTCATCAGGTGCCCATTTTTTTTGAAGGTCCGTTTTGATAAAAAACACAAACGGTCGGGCATGAGACGGCATAACCTAAATGCATGGTGCCTGTATCAACACTAATCAATTTTTCACAAACAGATAATAAATTTGCAAGGTCATATATTGATGTAATATTGGTTAAATCAACAAAATTTGTGCATCCGTGCTTTTTTATATTATCGGCATAATTTCTTGCAATCTGTCCGCTCCCAAAAAATAACACGGTTTTTCCTTTTGTATGCAGGTTATTAATAATTTCTATGGCATGCTCTAACAGCATATCTTTAGATTTGCATTTAGAGGTACAACATAACCCGATTAAAGTTGAATTTGGGTAATTTTCACGAATTTTTTTAGCAATAAAACTTTCTTTTGGATTTGTAAGATATTTTATCGGTAAAACTTTTTCTGCCTTTTTTGCATACCCTTCAAACAAATGCCCGTTAATATCCTGCGCTTTTATCGGTTCTCGTCCTGTGGGAATGTCAGATACCAAAAACTTTATAAATTTTGGCGGTTTTGCAACAACTCTTTTTGCGCCAAGAAGACGTGAAACAATTATTCCTCTTGGATTTCCGTACACTACAAAAGCTACATCTATCTTATTTCTGTATTTACAATGATATGCAAATTTTATTAATCCTAAAAATCCTTTATTTTCTTTTCTTTTATCTAAAAATATAGCATCATCAACATCTTTCTGATATTTTGCCACCTCTACAAACGGTTTATTTGTCAGAAAAACTATTTTGCAGTCGGGGTATTCCGTTTTTAAATTTTGGCAAAGAGGATTTGTAAGCAACACATCCCCAAAGAAAGATAAATTTACGATTAAAAAAGTTTTCTGCATAAATACCCTTTTTATACATCTAATGTCATATTATATAACAAAATAAGACTGCTTATGTGAATAAATGTACATCAAGGTACTTATTTTGTCAATAAAAAGGACATGTAATAGTATTATTTTAAAAATGCTACTCATTTAAAATATTAAATGAGGTATGTAAATGAAATCATCAATTCAGCTTTTCGGTAAAAAAATAAAGGAAATCAGAAAAAGGCAGGGACTAACACAAGAGAAGCTGTCAGAAATAATGGAAGTTGATCCTAAAACTATCAACAGATTAGAAAACGGATATTCTTTTATAACATACGAAAACTTAGAAAAACTGGCAAACGCACTAAATGTTGAAATAAAAGATTTTTTTGATTTTCAACATTTAAACAATAAAGAAACATTGCAAAAATATATTATTAAAACGACAAAAGAGTTACCGACGGCAAAGCTGCAAAAATTGGCAAAATTTATTCGTGATTATTTGTAGTAGGTATAATTCAATAAAGTAAGTAGGATAAACTTTAGTCTACCGATACATTTTTTGTTGTTGCTCCCCACCTGTATCTCTAATATTTTGCTA
>DLEF01000052.1:0-14155 GCA_002481545.1 Cyanobacteria bacterium UBA7753
TTTTTTCTTTTTGGCTTCGCAACTCTGAAAAGAAAAAATGGAACATCACTTTTTAAATAAGACTCAAATTCATGTAAATCATAACTATATTGCATAAAATAAACGTAGGTATATTTTAAGTATCTAATTCTTTTTATAAAACTAAAACTTAATTGCCATGCATAGGCAGTTTGAGGTTTTGGGGAGTAAAAAAATTAACAAATATTTTAATTTCATGTAACATTTTGTAAACAAACCCGTTAAATTATTAAATATTTACTTTCATATTGCCGTAGAACATGTTGCTACAATAGGTTTTTTATTTTTGCGCACAACCGATTTGTAAGCGTAAGGGAATATCAACCAAGGAAATTTATGGGTTTATCTTCATCACAAGCAAGATTACTTCATTTGACCGGCAGAATGCACCAGATTGAGTACAAGGCTCAAAAGCTCGAAGCTCAAAAGCTGCAGATGGCGAACGAATCCGCACGTGTATATGAAGAATATGAAGACGCTCTTGATGCGACAAAGATACAACATAAATTACTAAACACTGACGGTTCCGTTACTTTCCATGATTCTACGATTGATGACTTGTATTTTGGTGCTGCAGGAAACCGTTTCGGTCTGTTCTCTACAAAAGACGGACATATGTATATTCCGCAGGACATTGCCAATGAATATGAAAACAATAAATATTCTGCCTCCGACTTTGCTACTGCTATGACAGGTTATACTCCGCCTGTAGTCCCGACTATATCGGGAGATTTGTCTAACCCTTACACCCCTGCATCCGAAACGGTTGCTAAAGGGCAGGATATCGCTATGACAAGAGGTCAATCCAAGAACACTTCCGTAAACAGTGCCATTACATTAACACTGAATGACAGGATAGGTTCCTCAACTCCGTATAACTACAGTATCCAATCAACGGACGGTTCCGATACCAATGCTACTTTCCAATATTTGAAAAACGGCAGACTGGTTATCAGCGGTGATAACCTGAAAATAACGGCTAACGGAGGACAAGCCGATGATATTATCCTTATCGGTAACAACAACGTTTTAGATACAGGCGACGGTAACGATATTGTAAGACTCGGAACAGCCATGGATTCTCAAACCATATCAGGCGCAACAACGGGTAATACCGTATACACAGGTTCCGGCAATGACCACATCACGGTAAGAACAAACGGAAACAAAATCGTTGATTCTGACTCCGGCACAACCGTTTGGTTTGCGACACAATCCGTTGAAGGTCAAACAGACACATCAGGATTATCAAATCCTCAAAAAACATACAACTACGGCGACGCAGGCAAAAACTCCACAAGCGGAGTACTGGGAACGGAAGGCTATGCCGTACAAGGTAACACTAACGATTGCCGTTTGTTCTCATTAATAAACAGTTTAGGCAAAAACTCAAACCATGGTGATTTATCAAACTACGTTACGATTACCCAAAGCGGTGATACATATAACGTAAAGTTCAAAAACTATACAGGTGCAAATAACAACGTAAATATCTCAAAATCAGAGGCAGAATCTTATAAAGGCGCATCAGGCGATATTACAACTGTATTAATTGATATGGCGATTAACAAACTAATGTATATGAACCAAGATGACAGCGACCTGCAAAGCGGAGCCACAAACCAATCTAACGCATTCGGCAGAGCACAGTATCAGACTGTTTCCAAATACTTCTTCGGCAATGAAAACTTCGGCGCATATATTGACGGCGTTAACGGCTGCGACAGAACGGAATCACTCAATAAGTTTACGGAAATTTGGAATGATTATAACAACGGAACAAACGGCGTTACCAATATGCTTGTAAGTTTCGGTTCACAGAATGATAATCTCGGTATTGTCTCGGGGCACGCATTCTCGGTTAAAACTGTTTCTCCTAATAATTATGTAGAGCTCGTAAACCCTTGGGACGACGCAGACGTATTAAGACTCGATTGGAACACCTTTACACAATACTACCACGGCGTTTATACTTTCGGCTCTCCTAAATATAACGAAAATATGGTTTTGAGAAACGTAAACCAAAAAAATGAATTATTAGGCAATCAAAAGTCCTATACCCTTGTTAATAATGCAGGTACAGGTAACAGCGATTGGGATTATTACTACAATATGCATCAACAAATAACAAATGCGGGCGGATATGAAGTAATCCCTGAAAATATGAGAACAAGCACCACTTATTTAACCAACATTATAAACAGCGGAACCGTTTATATGAAAGAATTTGACAAGGTAAACAGTGCCTTCTGTGATACAAGCGTTTCAACAAATACAAAACTGCGTGAAGTCTCCGACGAAACAAACCTTAAAAAAGCGGAAGCAAAATACGAAGCCGATATGAAACGTATTGATGCAAAAGATAAAAAATACGATACGGATTTAGCAGCTCTTGAGACAGAAAGAAGTGCCTGCAAGGAAGAAATGGAAACACTAAAAACCGTTGCAAAAGACAACGTCGAAAGAACCTTTAAATTATTCAGTTAATCCGCATATTGTCTAAGGTCAATTTTTTCTGATATAATTAAATATATGAAGAAGTACAGGAAAAATGTCAGAAATTTTTGCATAATAGCTCATATTGACCACGGCAAATCCACGCTCGCAGACAGATTACTTGAGGCAACTGGAACTATCGCTAAGCGTGATATGCAGGATCAGTTGCTTGATACAATGGATATTGAAAGAGAGCGCGGAATCACAATAAAACTGAACGCCGCCCGTATGAACTATAAAGCCAAAAACGGAGAAGAATATATCTTTAACCTTATTGATACTCCGGGGCACGTTGATTTCTCTTACGAGGTATCACGTTCATTGGCTGCCTGTGAAGGTGCGCTTTTGATAGTTGACGCAACTCAAGGGGTTGAGGCGCAAACATTAGCCAATGTTTACCTTGCGGCAGAACAGGATTTGGAGATTATTCCTGTCATAAACAAGATTGATTTACCGTCTGCGGATGTAGAAAAAACAAAAGCCGAAATAGAAGAAACCCTCGGCATAGACGCATCTATGGCAATCCCTGTAAGTGCCAAGACAGGTGAAAATATAGAACAGGTTTTAGAGGCAATAGTTGATTTTATTCCGCCTCCTGAAGATACCGAGGATAAACCTTTAAGAGCACTGGTTTTTGATAGTGCGTACGACCAGTATTTGGGAACACTCTGTTTCTTTAAGATTGTGGACGGAGTTATGAAACTCGGTGAAAAAGTCAAATTTATGGCGTCTGGCAAAGAATACGAAGTCGTGGAAATAGGATATATGACACCGCACAGAGTACAGGTAGACAAATTGGAATGCGGTGATGTAGGATATTTTGCGGGCTCAATCAAAGAAATCACAAGATTTGTCGGTGACACCGTAACCAGTGTCGAACGCCCTGCAACAGAACCTCTGCCTGGGTATAAAGAAGCATTGCCGATGGTGTTCTCGGGGATGTACCCTGTAGATAACGAAGACTATCAGGAATTAAAAGAATCTTTGGAAAAACTCAAATTAAACGACAGCAGTATTACGTTTGAGCCTGAAACCTCATCAGCCTTGGGGTTTGGATTCCGTTGCGGATTTTTGGGAATGTTGCACATGGATATTGCACAAGAAAGATTGGAGCGTGAATACAACCTTTCTATCGTTACGACGGCACCTTCCGTTGTGTATAAGGTTCATAAAACAAATGGAGAAGTCGTTGAGATTGATAACCCTGCGAACCTGCCTCCCGCACAATACAGAGATTATATAGAAGAACCTTATGTAAAAGTTTCTATTATTACACCTAACGAATTTGTAGGAACGTTAATGGAATTATCACAAGCAAAACGCGGTATATTTATCAATATGCACTATATTGATAAGGTAAGACAAGAGCTTGTATATCATATTCCGCTGTCTGAGGTTATAACGGACTTTTATGATCAGTTGAAATCACGTTCAAAAGGTTACGCAAGTATGGATTATGAGTTTGCGGAATATAAACGCTCCAAACTTGTTAAGCTTGATATTATGCTTGCGGGCGAGATTGTGGACGCTCTGTCCGTAATTTGTCACGAGGATAACGCTTTTTATATCGGGCAAAAATTAACGGAAAAATTAAAAACTATTATTCCTAGACAGTTGTTTGAAGTACCTATTCAGGCGGCAATCGGCGGAAGAATAATCGCAAGAACCAACATAAAAGCACTCAGAAAAAGTGTGCTTGATAAATGCTATGGCGGTGATATTACCCGTAAACGTAAACTTTTGGAAAAACAGAAACGCGGTAAAAAACGTATGAAAGCCATCGGAAAAGTTGAAGTTCCGCAAGAGGCATTTATGGCGGTTTTGAGTTTGAATGATGAGTAATATAAGCAAAAAATTAAATTTATTGCGTTATTAAACCATTTTGAATATTATAGTAATAATCATGAGTAATTTGAAGAAAATATTATTAATCTTAGTTATATTCCTGTTAACAGTGTTTACGGGCTATAAAATCAATCAGGAAGATAAAACGCCAAAGAAGACGGAAGTCGTTGTATGGACACTTCAAATGGCAAATTTTTCGGATTATATAAACGGGATAATCAAGGAATACGAGGCACAGCACCCGAATATTACAATAAAATGGATTGATGTTCCGTTCTCCGAAGGTGAAAAGAGAACCTTGGCGGCTATTTTGAGCAACAATCCGCCTGATTTGGTCAACCTTAACCCTGATTTTTCGGCACTTTTAGCACAAAAAGGAGCCTTAGAGCCGATAGACGAAAAAAGGTTGTCGGATTTTAACCCCGATGTCGTAAAATCATTGAAATATAACGGTGTTTTATACGCTGTACCTTGGTACGCAACCTCCGCCGTAACCATTTATAACAAAAAACTTTTGGGCAATATAAGAATCCCTAAAACTTTTGACGAACTCGCCGCAATATCTGCGGAAGTGCAAAGGAAAACAGGCGCATTTGCGTATTTCCCAACCATTACGGAAAACGATACAATGCTGAAAATCCTGAACAAATACGGCGTCGGAGTCGATAACATCAATTCCGATGAAAGCGTCAGAGTTTTCAATCTGTATAAAAACTTATATCAAAAGAAACTCATCCCTGCCGAAAGTATCACGCAGACTCATCAAGAGGCACTTGAAAAATATATGTCAGAGAACGTTGTGTTCTATCAGGGCGGGGCAAACTTTTTATCTATGATAAAAGATAACGCGCCGAATGTTTATAAAAACACCGAAGTCGCACCGCAGATTGTGGGCAAACTCGGACAAAACGATTTTTCTTTGATGAACTTTATTATACCTTTGAGGGCACAACATAAAAAAGAAGCACTTGATTTCTGCCTGTTCTTGACCAATCAGAAAAACCAACTTGAACTTGCAAAGATGACAAACGTTATTTCAACGAACAAATACGCCCTAAAAGATAAATTTTATAACTCCGACAGCGACGTAATGGCGCGCGCAAGACACTATAGCGCAAAACAGATAGAGCATATCACCCCTGCTTTGAGACAGCAGAACAACCAAAAAGATATTAATCTGCTTGTTAATACCGCTGTTCAAACAGTTTTATTGAACAAAAAAGATACAAGAACGGCATTAAACGATTTGAAAAAAGAATTGGCAAAATTGAGATAAAATAATTACGCTGGTGCGGTAGTGACCGCACCCTACTATACTAAAAGTTTAAACTAAAGTATAAAAACATAACCGTACTGTCATTACGAGGAGGGGAACGGCTTCCCCGACACTCTGCCGAACAAAATAATTAAATATTATTTTGTGAGAGGTAAATCCAGCCGGTTTATCGTTAATTTAGAGATGAAGGGGAATTTTTATTTGATATGTAATGAATAGCCAGCTGGATTGCCACGAAATCCAAGCCGTTGGATTTCTCGCAATGACACACACATTAATGTATTATTTCTTTTGTTAAATTTATCGTGAACAGGGGAGTAGCAACAATCTACTATTGGTAGACTAAAGTCTACCCTACTAAACTCACTTAGTGCCTTAGTGCCCTAGTATCTTAGTATCTTAATTCAAACCCCTGCAAGCACAGGCGGGGAACAACAGCAAAAACAATATATAACCTTATATATAACGAGTGCATTTTCGGTTAAGTCATTTTCTTAAACCTAACCTATGACATGGTTTGCGCGATATTGCATTGTTAAGTTTTGTAAACCAAAATCAAACAAAAAAGGCAATTTTTACGACGATAAATACTTATTAAAAGTATAAAGCTCTCTCTTCTTATTTAAACGGACAGACCTTGATAACAAGGTCTTTTTTTTTTGGCTTATTTTTGTCTGGATTTGTTCACTATATCTAGCGGGTTAATGTTTTGTGAATGCAGGACTAAATCGCACAGTTCTCTGATTGCGCCGTGTCCGCCATTTTTGGTTGAGACAAAATCGCAAATATTTTTTACTTCTTCAACCGCGTCGTGAGGACAGCATGATAAACCGACCTTTTCTAAGATACAAATATCAGGCAGGTCGTCGCCCATATAGGAAACATTTTCATATGTGAAACCGTATTTTTGCATAATCTCTTCCAAGACAGGCAGTTTGTATTTTATGCCTTGGTTTAGTTCCGTAATCCTGAGGTTTTCGGCTCTATGAGCGACGGTTCCGTTTTTTCTTGCGGTAATTATGACTGTGATTATCCCCGCTTTTTCAACGCAGACAATACCTTGACCGTCTTTTGCGTCAAATTTTTTGTATTCTTTCCCGTCTTCATCAAAGATTAGACCGCCGTCAGTGAACACACCGTCCACATCAAAAGCCATCATTTTTATTTTACTTGCTTTTTCTCTAAGATTATTTTCTGACATAAAATTTTCCTAAAATTCCTAAAAGATATCAACACAGATATTTTAACACGAATAAATCGGGGGTTTAAACTATTTTGCGGTACTTAAAAAATTAATTTTATTCTGTTGGTTTTCCAACAGACTTTTTAAAACAAACACGATATATTAGAATAGGACAAAGTGGTTATAGCTGTTATTTTTAGATTAATCACACAACACAATTTAATCCTTTAATTTTAAATAATATGACTAATCGGGTACTTCCCAACAACAAGTACCCCTTTTTATTTTCTGCTCCCGCGGAGCAAAACCTAAATCTGCATTTTGCAATTCCCCCTCACCTGAATACGTAATCGCTATCGCTCAACGGCTTCGACCTCTCCCGCAGGCGGGGGCGAGGTTATGGATTTTGCTTTTGCAAAATCCAAACCGCTGCTTTGCAACGGTGCACCCCTTCTACCTCTAGGAGAAGGACAGCAGTTGTAGGCGACGAAGGAGCCATACAAATGCAGGATGAGGGTTTATCCTTACGAATAATAAAATTATCCTATATAGTAATGCCGAAAATGGGCGAGGGGTACTTCCGCGGAGCGGTTATTTTAAATATTTCCCCCACAGTTATTAACAAATGTAAAGATTGAAACACTAACTTAAATCGGTGACAAGAAAAAAACTTTATATACATGCGAGGTGTAATTATGTCTGCCGACAATGGAGACTGGACATTATATACATATAACAATAGTCATAAACCCGTTCGCATACAATTAAATGTAGGCGACACATGGGAGAGTGTGTCAAAATCCAATAATATAGACGGGTTTGATTCAATATTTAACAAGGTGGACACCAACCACGACGGCATAATCCAGCAAGGCGAAAAAGATGCTTTGAGGAAGTTTTTCAGGCGTCGATAAACACCAAGAACGGGCATGAGCCAATGACCTCGGAGGAATATAAACAAAAGGGATTAACTGACGAGTCTAACACTTTGGATATAAACATCGGTGTGAAAAAATATATTGACTCATTGAGCGATAAAGACATCGAATAAATCTCAAAATCGGATGATACAACCGGCTCATTATATATAATAAACCGACAAGAGGACATACAGAACGCCGACGGAACGACGAATGCCCCAAGACTGAGCAAAGTATATTCGCAATTTAAGCCGGTTAAAAAGCCTGTCAGCAATTGGTCTGAGGGACTGGACAGACATATTGACACAATCAGTATAACCGCAGATGACGGCAGAGAAAATTTTGATGTACTGGCGAAAGAATATCATCAATTTGCATCCGTACTGGAGCAGGCGGGCAAAGACAACGGATTTGAGGTGAGAAAAATCTTCGGGACGCGAGATGCGGACTGGTTTTAAGATTACGCCATACGCCGTGCGGACGGAAAGATTATGGGACCTTCTGCAAAAGCAGTTGAAAATTTGGAGAGACATTTCCCGCAAGGGGAAGAGGATAAGGACATAGATGCCATTATCCAACACCGAGCGAATATATCCAAAGGAGTTCAGGGCAATGCAAGATTGCACGCAAGAGACGTTGCCCAACGAATGCCGCATGACGGGAGCATTGTCGAGGCAAAGAGTTACCTTGAGGGCGGAAATGTCTTGAACACTTGCAAGGCGGACGGAAGCCCCGGAGCTGTAGTCGGCGCGGAATCCATAGGTTACAGCCTGATTGCAATGGGGTTGGAAAACACTCCTCAAAATGTTGAAAAAGCTAAACAACAAATCGCACAAGATTTGGGGTTAAAACTTGAGGATGTTACGTTTTTGCCTCAGTATGATTTTCACATAGATATGCTGTATCACCCGTTACACAACGGGCAAATGGCAGTGCCAGATTATGAAGAAAGCATAAAGATTTTGAAAAACACACAGATTGCGGGCATGAGTGACGAGACAAAAACAGCACTCATAACAAAGCTTGAAGATATTAGCCAAAAGACGGCAGCGATACGCAAACAGGCGGAAGAGGCTCTCAAAAAAGACGGATACGAGGTCGTAAAACTGCCAAGTTTTATAAATGGGGTACCCGATGATACATCCTGGTCAAATGACGTCCTGACTCCGAACGAAGAGGCACTCGCAGGGGTGAATATAAACTATACAAACGGTGTCGGCGGAACTGGCAAGAACGGCAAAACCTTCTTCATAACAAACGATTCGGGATATCCCGAACTAAATCAAGCTGTTGAAAAATACTTTGAACAGGCTGGAGTAGACAAAGTATACTTTGCCCCTACAACCGAATACCTGAAACAAAACGGCGGTGTCGATTGCCGTACACAGGAACAACCCGAATAGGGGTAATAAAGATACTAAGGCAGTAGGGCACTAAGGCACTAAGAAAGTGAAAAGTGTATAACTTATTAATTAAAAATTATACTTCCTCCCCGACTTGGGAGGACAGTGATTGTTGTATCGTCATCCTGAGCAAAAATTCTGAGGGCAGTTCTTTTATTTTTAAATATTAGCGAAGGATCTCTGTTACAAGCACAGGTGGGGAGTAACAATAATTCATTATTAGAAATGAATAAAGGTCCTAAAAAATTACCAAGTTAAAACATTGTCGGAAATCAATATTTTGTGTGTTGAGAATTTTAATAAATTTAACCATTGGCAAAAATAATGTTATAATAAAAATTATTACAAATTTAATGAAAATTTCTTGTTTTTATGCGTCCGTTTCTGACGTATACGCATATTAAAATGGGATATATAAAAAGATAACCTGCACCGAAATGCAGGTATACTTTTCGAATTAACTTACTATAGTAACGTTTCGAAAGATTTTATTGTATAATACAATTATTATACAAATACAAAATATAATTGTCAATAGGAGCAAGGAAGAAATGAAACAAAAAATTTTAGGACTTGATATAGGAATTGCATCAGTTGGTCACGCTATTATAAATTATGATGATAAGAATTTTGACGGAGAAATAATAGAAGCCGGAGCAAGAGTTTTTGACGCTTGTGAGGTAGCAAAAACTAAAGAACCTTTAAATGCACAAAGAAGAAATTTTCGACTTGCAAGAAGAAGATTGGCGAGACGCTCTTCCAGATTAAGACAATTAAAACAATTATTTATTTCAAATAATCTTCTCAACGAAGCTCAAATAAACAATATGTTTCAAGGTTCAAAGAACAGAATTGATGTTTGGGAATTGAGAAAAGAAGCTCTGAACAGAAAATTAACCGTTGAAGAATTATACAGAGTTATACACCAAATTGCAAAAAGAAGGGGTTTTAAATCTATAAGGAAAAGCGAAGAAGCAAAACGAGAAGGAGCGTTGTTAAAAAGCCTGTCTAAGAATGTAGAAGCATTTAAAGATAGTAATTTTCAGACTATCGGAGAAATGTTTGCAACTATTTTTGTTGACAAAGCAAAAAGAAATAAACGAGATATGTATACTAATTCTATTCCTAGGTATTTACTCGTTGATGAATTAAATATTATTTTTGATAAACAAAGAGATTTTGGGTTGGATATAGCAACCGAAGAATTCCAAAAACAAATTTTTGAAAAAATTTTTGCTCAAAACTCTATTCAGTCAATGGAAAAAATGGTTGGGTATTGCCAATTTGAAAAAGATGAAAAAAGAGCTCCAAAAGCTGCATATACTTCGGAAATTTTTGTTGCTGTGCAAAAAATATTAAATACCCATGTTATTGATGAAGTAGGACAAGAATATGAATTTGATGAAGAACATATTAAACGAATTTTAGAGCTTGCCCATGAACAATCTAAAGTTACATACAAACAAGTCAAAAAAGAATTTTCATTATCAGATGAAACAAGATTTAAAGGATTAAATTATAACAAAAAGATTATAGATAAAAAGACAAAAGAAGAAAAGATTGTTAATCCTGAAGAATCTGCATTTGTAGAACTTAAAAAATATCAAGAGTTTAAAAAAGCAATAATAAAAAATACAAGTAAAGAATATTTTGAAAATATAAAAGACGTACAAACATTATTCGATAATATTGCAGAAGTTTTAACATACGAAAAGAGCGATGATACAATCGTTCAATCTATGAAAGAAAAAGAAATTCCCGACGAAATAATAAATGCCGTAAAAGACTTATCAGCGGTAAAAGTTATGCATTTATCAATAAAAGCTATGAAAAAAATTATACCTTTTATGATACAAGGAAACAGATACAATGTTGCGTGCGAACTTGCGGGATATGATTTTAAAAATGAAAAAGAATCAAAAGGAGAGGATTTTTTGCCTGTACTAAAACAAGAAGAATTAACTACAAATCCTGTTGTAAACAGATCAATTTCACAGACAAGAAAAGTCGTAAATGCCTTGATTAGAAAGTATGGAAAGTTTGATAAAATCATAATTGAAACAGCAAGAGATTTGGGTAAATCCGCAGAAGAAAGAAATAAAATAAAAGCGGGACAAAATGAATTTAAAGAACAAAAAGATAAAGCACGAGAAAGATGTATAGAACACGGAATAAATCCTGATTCTAAAAATAATCTTTTAAAATACAGATTATGGGAACAACAAGGGGGAAAGTGCGTTTACTCTTGGAAAGAAGATAACGGAGTAATAAAACCTGTTGAAATAGACATAGAACGTTTAGCAGAACCAAATTATGCTGATATTGACCATATTTTACCGTATTCAAGAAGTTTTGATGACAGTTTAAATAATAAAGTACTTTGTCTGTCAGACGAAAACAGACAAAAGGGAAACAAAACTCCTTATGAATATTTAGGAAATAAGGTGGATTGGTATAAATATTCTCAATATATCAGAAGTTTAAATCTAAATTCCGCAAAAACAAACCGAATTTTAAGGCAAGAATATCACGGAAATACGGATACTTTTATCAGCAGGAATTTAAACGACACAAGATATATGACAGTATTCATTAAGGACTACATAAAATCAAACCTTGATTGTAAGGTTGAAACGAGGAACGGTTCTTTAACGGCATTTTTAAGAAACCAATGGGGTATAATTAAAAATAGAGATACAGATAAGCACCACGCAATTGATGCAGTAGTGTTAGCATGTTCAACTCAAGGAATGGTGAAATATCTTTCAACCGTTTCTGCAAAAAGGGAAAAAATGGAACGAGAAGGAAATGCAAAACCTCGCTTTTCTAAGCCATGGGCAACATTTGATGAAGATTTAACGAAAATAAAAGATAACATATTTGTGTCAAGAGCTTTGGTTACTAAAATTCCGGGCAGTATTCATAAAGCTACATTGAAAAGTCCAAAACATTTGGCGGAAGGATTTACGACTTTAAAAACGGATATTCAGAGTTTGTCTTTATCAAAACTTGAAACTATGTATGACAAGGAACGAAATATTGCAGTTTATAATGTTTTAAAAGAACGATTGGAACAGTTTGGAGGCGACGGAAAGAAAGCATTTGCAGAACCTGTTTATATGCCTCTATCTAAAGAAAAGGAAAAAGCAGGACAGAAACCTCATGAAATAAAAAGCATAAAACTTGTGGACAACTCTGTTTCGGGAGTATTATTACCTCAAGGCTTTGCCGATAATGATTCAATGGCAAGAGTAGATGTATTCTCAAAGAAAAACAGTAAAGGGAAAGATGAATTTTATCTTGTTCCTATTTATGTTGCCGATTTCGCAAAAGGTATATTGCCGAACAAGGTAATAAAAGCAAATCAACCGGAATCTGAGTGGATAATAATAGATGATACTTTTAAATTTAAGTTTTCTTTATTCAGCAATACACTTATTTCCATTAATAAAACAGGGAAAAAAGAAGATGAAATTTTTGGGTACTATATTAAAACTCACAGATGCACAGGTAGCATATATTATGAAATGGTTGACGGAAAGATAAATGAGAATGGTGAACATGTACAAAAAACAATTGGTGTGAAAACATTAAAAACTTTTAAAAAGTATCAGGTCGATGTACTTGGAAATTACCACGAAATAAAAAAAGAAAAAAGACAACCGATACATTTTAGAGGTGACAAAAATAAATGAGTTGGAAAACCGTAATGTTTTCAAATCCTTGCAAACTTTCAGTAAAAAATTTTCAACTGGTTTGCGAGTTAAAAGAGGAAAAAATAACTATTCCTATAGAAGATATAGGAACAATTATACTTGAGAATCCTCAAATAAGCGTAACAAATTATTTTTTGAGTTTATGTTCGGAATATAATGTTACAATTTTTACCTGCGATAAAAAGCATAAACCAATTGGAGTATTAACCCCGTTTTTCCAGCACAGCAGAAATACGAAAATTGCCATAACCCAAACAAAAATGAAAGAACCTTTGAAAAAACAAATTTGGCAAAAAATTATTAAACAGAAAATCAAAAATCAATCAACGGTTTTAAAAACTTTATATAACATTGATGAACTTGATTTTTATTTAAAAAAAGTTTTGTCAGGTGATACCAAAAATGTCGAGGCTACCGTTTCCCGAAAATATTGGCAATATTTGTTTGATAATTTTAAAAGACATTCTGAATCAAAACACAATTCCGCACTAGATTACGGATATGCAATAATAAGGGGATGTTTATCAAAATATGTTTCTGCAAGCGGTCTAATTCCGTGTTTAGGAATTCATCATTGTAATGAATTAAATGCCTTTAATTTAACGGAAGATTTGATAGAACCGTTTCGCCCGTTTGTTGATTTAATGGTCAGCGGAATGGAAATAGAATCTGATGGGGAATTAAACAAAGATGATAAAATGTATTTGATTTCAGTATTAAACCAACAATGTCAATATAAAACAGAGCAAATAACTATTCAAACTGCTTGTGAAAGAGTATGCCAAACTTTTGTAAAAGCAATGCTCGAAAAAAATATTGACAAACTGGAATTACCCGAATTTATCAAGGGTAAATTAAGTATTCCTATGGAGTAACTATAAAAACAATGAGCGTAAAAGAAAACGATATATTTATGAGATTATTTGTATTTTTTGACTTGCCTGTCACGAAGAAAGAAGACAGACGCAATGCGACAAAATTCCGAAAAGAATTATTGAACGAAGGTTTTACGATGTTGCAATTCTCTGTCTATTGCAGAGTTTGTCGAGGTCCTGACATCGTAGACAGAGAAATAAGACGAATAGAAACAGTACTCCCGCCTAAAGGAAATATAAGACTCCTAACTGTAACAGAAAAACAGTATGGTAATATGATGTTTTTAGTTGGCATGCCTGAAAAAGAAGAAATTATCGGAGCAGAACAGCTATGTTTATTTTAAATTTTTTCGATAAAAATTATACCAAAGCCCTTGCCTTGTCTAAGGTTTGAGCTTTGGTATTATACAATATAATCTTTCG
>DLEF01000052.1:14167-15031 GCA_002481545.1 Cyanobacteria bacterium UBA7753
TTTCGAAAGGAAACTATAGCGTTGAGTTTATGCCTGTTATATATCCTGCAATTATACAATATAATCTTTCGAAAGGAAACTATAGCGATTGGGTTGGCAATATGAACTGGTCTGAAATTATACAATATAATCTTTCGAAAGGAAACTATAGCTTATTGTCTATCCACTTATTTATCATATCTATTATACAATATAATCTTTCGAAAGGAAACTATAGCTCTATCCATTCAACCTTAGAGCCTACATTAATTATACAATATAATCTTTCGAAAGGAAACTATAGCAACTATGATGATGTATATATTGGCAGAGATATTATACAATATAATCTTTCGAAAGGAAACTATAGCTAAACCAATGATAATTACATCAGGATTCCGATTATACAATATAATCTTTCGAAAGGAAACTATAGCTTATCATTATTGTTTATGTCCGTTTGGTGTATTATACAATATAATCTTTCGAAAGGAAACTATAGCATTCGGTACCATATAAATAACGTTTTCTTTATTATACAATATAATCTTTCGAAAGGAAACTATAGCGTTTCTTTTCGGTGTAAATAAATCAACAATATTATACAATATAATCTTTCGAAAGGAAACTATAGCCGTCGGTTAACTCTTCTTGGTACTTCCATAATTATACAATATAATCTTTCGAAAGGAAACTATAGCGCCGTTAGTTTTTCTGATTTTGCTCTTTTTATTATACAATATAATCTTTCGAAAGGAAACTATAGCTCAATGTCGTAAACTTGTATCAATCGGTTTATTATACAATATAATCTTTCGAAAGGAAACTATAGCCAAAAATGCTTCTGTATCTTTGTCAAGTTCATTATACAATATAATCTTTCGA
>DLEF01000052.1:15110-17575 GCA_002481545.1 Cyanobacteria bacterium UBA7753
TTTCGAAAGGAAACTATAGCCAATACAAGGTCAGTCCGTTTCTCCAACGTATTATACAATATAATCTTTCGAATAAAAACTATTGAAAGTTTTCCCCATTGCCCAAAACGGGAAAAGGTTGTAAGATAGAAGGACAGCGGAGCTATTACCCCTCTACCTTTGGGAGAGGGATAGAATTTCGATTTGAGCTGTCAGCGAAAATCAGAAATTCAGGGTGAGGGTTTGTCCTCGCAAATAGTAACGAAAGATGTAATGTTTCTTACAAAAACAATAACGAGAAGTTCAACAAATTTCGTAAAAATCGGCTGGATTGCCACGTTACAAAAGCCTTTTTGTAACTCGCAATGACAGCTCCGCTGATGAAAAGTAGGGTACGAAGTTATAAAAGCGAAGCTAAGTGCCCCCTCTACCTCTGGGAGAGGGTGTCCGCAAGGACGGGTGAGGGTTTGTCCTAGCAAATAATACATAAAATACAAAACATAAAAGGTGACTATGAACAAGAATTTTAGAGTTTTAACCTCGGGCGAAAGCCACGGAAAATGTTTAAACGCAATAATAGACGGAATCCCTGCAGGGTTCCCAATCTCGGAAGATACAATTAACCACGACCTATGGCGTCGTCAGCAGGGCTACGGCAGAGGCGGAAGGATGAAAATCGAATCCGACAAAGTAGAGATTAAATCAGGCGTAAGGCACGGCATCACTACAGGCGCGCCCGTCTGTCTCGAAATCAAAAACAAAGATTACGAAAACTGGAAAACAGTCATGGACACCGCTCCGGTTGAATTAACCGACGAAAATATCGCTAAAATCGAGGAAAAATCGTTCACAAAGCTCCGCCCCGGACACGCCGACTACGCAGGCTCCGTCAAATACGGGTTTATTGACCTGCGCAATGTGCTTGAACGCTCAAGCGCGAGAAAAACCGCCATGGAAGTCGCAATCGGCAGTATCGCTAAACAAATCCTTGCCCAATTCGGCATAGCTGCGGTTTCCCACGTCACCCAAATAGGCGGTGGTAAATTAGAAGATAACGTAAAAGTCCGAAACGGAATATTAACCTACAAAGATAAAACCTACCCGCTCACGGAAATCGGAGATTTGGCTGAAAACTCCGAAGTCAGATGCTTTGACGAAGAAACATCAGAGAAGATGAAAGCGGAAATCGACAAAGCAAAAAAAGAGGGCACAACACTCGGCGGAAAGTTTGAAGTCTATTATACGGGGCTCCCTGTAGGGCTAGGCTCTCATGTACAATATGACAGAGCCTTAGACGGGCTTTTGGCACAAGCCGTTATGAGTATTCAAGCGGTCAAAGCCGTGGAAATCGGGGCAGGCACAGAGGTTGCCGACATGACAGGCGCTGAAACTCACGATCCGTTTGAACTCAAGGACGGCAAAATCGTCCGCACCTCCAACAACGCGGGCGGAATAGAAGGCGGAATGACCAACGGCGAAACCCTCGTTGTGCGCGGGACAATGAAAGCAATCCCGACCATGAAAACCCCTCTGCCGACCGTTGATATCAAAGATACGACAGAGACAGAGGCTCATTTTGAACGTTCCGACACCTGCGCCGTTCCGGCATGTGCAGTTGTTGCCGAGGCTCGTATCGCGACGGTTCTTGTCGATGCATTCTTGGATAAATTCGGCGGCGACAGCCTTAAAGAGGTAAAAGCACACTATGAAAGCTAATATCGTTCTGACAGGTATCATGGGTGCGGGCAAAACAACGGTGGGCAAGGCACTCGCAGAGATTTTATCGGACTATGATTTCATCGATGCCGACGATGTCATCGTGGAAAAATCAGGGCTCACTATCCCCGAGATTTTCGCCAAGTATTCGGAAGAGTATTTCCGCTATTTGGAAACCTCTGTTTTGCGCGAATTGTCGGAAAAAGAAGGGCTCGTTATCGCACTCGGTGGCGGTGCGTTTGAAAACCCCGAAAACAGAAAAAATTTAAAACAAGGCGGAAGAGTTATTTACCTAAAAGGCACCCCCGAAGAGTTGTTTAACCGCATAAAATCTGACACAAACCGCCCGCTGTTGCAGTGTGACAACCCGCAGGAAAAGTTGGCTGATTTATTGGAACAGCGTGAGCCGAATTATTTGCAGGCGGACATCGTTATAGACACCGACGGCAAGGATGTAGAAGATATTGCACAAGAGATAGCAGAGTTGTTGAAATAACGGTGTTGTAAATTTTGTACTACAGAATTATAAAGATCCTTCGCCGATATTTAAACAGGTTAGACAATATGTACGATTTATTGCTCAGGATGACAATTATCGTATGGTTTCTCATATCTAAAAGCCCCTGTGTTACTGTCATTCTGAGCACAGCAACAGAGCAAGTGCGAAGAATCTTTATGATATATGATTTTTCGTTGTTAAAAAATACAGTTTTATTGAACAGGAAGTTTAACCTACAAACTTTGTTAATATTTTTGTCAGGCAATGCCTG
>DLEF01000076.1 GCA_002481545.1 Cyanobacteria bacterium UBA7753
AGTAATGCCGACCTACAAAAAGCCATGATAATTATACATTATGCATTACGAATTACTCCTACCAACTTTGAGGGGAAAAACTGCGTTTCATCAGCGGAAACAAGAATGAAAAACCGTCAAGACTTTTACAATAAAAATGACCTTGGTCATCCTCCATTATGAGTTTGCATTCTTTGTCAGAGTTACTCTTAGTATTGTCTTTTTTGTAATCCAAAACATATTTTTTCTCTAAAATCTTTGAACCGTTTTTCTTCCAATTTTCATCAAAAGTCGGATAACTGACTCTTTGCTCTTTTTCTGTCAGTTTTCCTTTGGTGTCATATTTACGGTAAAAGCCTAAATACCCGTTATCTAAGTTATAACTTTCTTTTACTCTTCCGTTCGGATAAAAAGTCTCATAGGTTTGAGTGTTTATAGCTCTGTATTTGAACGCCTTTTTTATCGGACGCCCCATAGGAGTATATTCCTCTCTTATTTGTTCCCCTTTTTTATCATTATAGAGTTTATCATTTTTATTTCTGTATATTTTATCTACTTTTCCGTTTTTGTCATATGCAAATTCAAGTTTATCAGTCCCGAATTTCAATCTCGGAGTTTTCATATCAAAGACTAAATTTTTAACATGCCCGTCCTTATCATAATTTCTCGTTACATTATACTTTTCAAAACCTAATTGTTTTTTAAATTTGTTTAACACGGAGTTTTCGCTCGGATATTTTTGCATAAAATCGTTAATTTCTTGTTTTTTATAATATGATTCCGATTTAAGTTTCCCATTATTACGGTATTCTTTAGTCTTTATTATGTTACCGTCTTTATCCAAACCCGACGCGGTTTTAAGAGTATCATACTCACTGTATTCATATTCCGTTGAATGCAGTAAACTCCCGTTCTTATCATAATCGGCTGTTTTGGTTATATGATTTTTCTTGTCATAGGTATATTTAGTTTCATATAAAAAGTTATTATTTTTGTCATAACTCGTTGTGCTGATAAGTTGGTTGTCCTTGGAATTTTTCTTATAATTGTATTTTGTAAAACCAAGGATTTTGCCGTCTTTATCCTGCACAGTTTTGGTTGAATATTTCTTCCCTGCATTGCTGTCAAAATATTTATATATATTTTTTCTTCCGTCTTTTAATACTTCGACAGACTTTTGCTCAACAGTCGATATTTTGTCAAAAAATATTAATCTAGCCCATTTATCCCGAAGTCCTGTAAAATGTACCTGATTATTATTCTTGATATTTGGTTGTGTAACAGGGACAAATTGTGTATTTCGAGAACTCTTTACCTGCCCGTTTTTATATGTGGTTGAATAATTGCTGTTGATAGCGGAAATACGCATCTTTTATATTCCTTTAGTTGTTGTTTATTAGAACAATTATACCTCGAACACAGTAAATTTAGTGATTACAGGCATTTGTGTCTTTACGTATTTTAATAATTACGCATTACGCATTAATAATTACGAATTATATACGCCTTAACTTTATACTTAATTATATTATTAACTTACAAAATCCACCATTGATATGATATATAATTTCATTCTTACTGATAATATGAAATTATGTATACATATGAAGAAGATCATGACCTTAAAAAAGTGGGACTTGAACTTATGTTTTTGACGCCCGAAAAGTACGACCACGAAGACGGTATCACTGCGGTTGAGCTGTCAAAACTGGTCGATTTACCCCTTGACGTCGTGAAAAAGAAACTCAACATCCTAAAGGAAAAGAACATTGTGCGTGTAAAAGGGAATAACCCTAAATACTGGCTTTTTGATGAATACAACTTCCAAAGAATGGACGAAGATGATGAACTCTTCCTCCTTCTTTGCAGTTTTGATGATGTCGATTTTGACAGGTATTTTTCGTATTAACTAGGCTCTTTGAGCTTCTACATTCATACCGTCGGTTGCGTCACCGATTGTTTTGGCTGCATAAACCTGCAGTTCCATATAATCCTGTCTCATCTTTTCTTGGATTTTTGCACCCTGTGAACCTTCCGGCAAGTGAAGACCTGACAAGAACTTGTAAACTAACAAGGAAGCCTGAATATATTCCTGTTTGTCGGTAAGTTCTTTGTTTGCGACCTCACGTCTTTGTTGGAACGCATCGGATAGGTATTGATCCATGATAGACTCCTTCGGTAAATCAGGATTTTCTTCTATCATCTTTTTACCTTCATCCATAGCTGTAACAAATGCCTTAACGTCTTCTTTTACACGTTTGTCGTTCTTAGCATAAGGTTTTGTTCTTTCGATGAGCTGCTTCTTAGCTTCGTTAACCGTCTTTGTTAAATTATCGGTGGTTGCAAGATTTTCTTTCAAAGTATCAACTTCGTCAGTTACGATATCCGTAAATGCCTTAGTCGTTTTGAAGATTTTTGCGGTTTCATCAACGTATTTTTTAGGGTTGTTAGCCTTCATAACGTCTTTTTCAACCGTCATCAATCTGTCTCCGAGTCCGAGTTTTTCAACAAACATCTTTGCGGTTTTTGTATTATTATCAAGTAACAAGCTTCTGACCATATAGTCTATTGCATTATCGTCATCCATATTACCGATATAATCATTACTTATTACATCATAGTCTTTGAAGTAATCTCTTACTTGAGCAGGGTTACCTGTATTTTCAGCCTGCATAAGAATATCTTGTACTTCTACAAATTTTGCTAAGTTTAAAGTATTTTCAAGATAGTTTTTGTAAATAGCTTTCTTGTTAAATTCATCTTTTGGCGCATCTTTTGCAGATAACATCAAATATTCGTCAAGCATATCGGTAACGTTATTCAAGACATTATATTTTTGGAAATCTTCTCTGAATTGTGTTTGAGCTTTATCCAATTTCACAGTTAATGCTGCCTTGTTTTCGCTTGTCTTGTTATCAAGTTCCTTGTTCATCCAATCGTTTATGTTTGCTTTTACATAATCCTGTTTTTCAGGTTTGATGTAATTTTCAACATAACCGTCAGCAAAGTCGTTGATATCGTTCATCTGTTTTGATAATTTATCCGCATCAACACTGTCGGCATTCTTGAGTTGTTTTGCAGTGTCAATCATACCTCTGAGTTGTCCGAAATCATCAGCTTGTTCTTTGCTGTACGGATTGATTGAATTGTTTTGTATTTTCTTCTGTACATCAATACTGTCGCTGTTGAAATCCAATCCGTTATCATACAATTTCTTTTCAATAGAAACCATATCATGCATTTCTTCTTTCATTCTTCTGCGATATTTAGGCGCAATGTTTATTTCAGTCAAGAAATTGATGTATTGATTCAAGGATTTTGAATTTTCTTTGATTGAATTTTCGTAATCTTCTTGAGTTGAAATATTCTGTAAAGCATTTACGGTATTTACAACTTTATCAAGACTCTTGTTCCAATCTTTGATTGTTGCATTTTCATCCAAATCAAATACTTTGTATGCTTCATTTATTGAATCATCAAAATCAGAATCCGTGCAATTTGTTGTGATATATTTGTTAACCATATCAGACAGGTTGTTACGTTCCATCGGAGTTAAACTTCTGTCTTCAGGGATGGATTTTCTGTATTTATCCAACTTGTTAACAAGCATAATATCGTAAACTGCAGTCTTTTGAGCACTGATACTCTCTGCGGTTTGATTGATAATATTAATAGCTTTATCAACCTTACCGTTTAATGTAGGATTATCAGTTAAGTTCAATTTAGGATATGAAGGTAATGCCCCGTACATTTTGTACGCATTGTCTTCATTTTGCTTAAATATTTTAGAATATTGCAACGGCTCCAGTGTATAGAACGTTGTACGGTACAAATCATCAAACGATCTTGATACATATCTGTAAGACTGTATTTTCTTTTCGGTTTTACCGTATTTATAATGCGGCGCAGTCTTTGCAGGTGTAACATCTTCATAATATCTGTCAGAGAATAAAGTATTTCTCAAAAGTGAATCATATTGAGAAGATGATGCCTTTACTCTTGCCATGATATTATATCCGTTTTCCTTATTTATACCGAGTTCGCTATCTTTAATGCCTAGCGTAACTTTTCTAAATTCTTCTTTTGGCATATCTTGGAGTTTTCTGTAAACCTGTACGAACTCTTCATCAGTTGTAGGATTGAACTTTCTGTCAACCCAGTTTCTGATACCTTCTGCCTTTGAACCTTCCTGTTTCAAATCATCTTTTGTGAAGTAAGTGTTATCTTCCAAGATGGTTCTGTAAGAATCAAGCCATTGTTTCTTAGCGGCTTTTGCATTATCGCTTTCAGGGATTTCTTTATCAAATCTCTTGCCGGCTTTATCTACGGCAATATTGATTGTATCTTTCAGACTACCCGTAAATTCACCGGTGTAGTCATCTTTATCAATCGCTACCAGATTGGTTATAACATTTTTTACCTGATCCTTAGTAGGGTTGATACCGTTATCCTTCAAAGCCTTTTTAAAGCTGTCAATGATTTCCTGACCATGTTCAACACCTACATAAGTCAAGTTTTCATCAGTTTTACCGAATGCGTATTCGAAATTCTTATAAGCTGTTTTTCTTTGCTTTCTTTGGATTTTCTTTACATCATCCATAGTCTTAGCATGTGCTAAATCTTTTGTGATATTAGCATCAGGATAAGAGTTTCTTAATGCAGCCTTTTCAAATGTAAGTTTTACGAAATCATTATCAGGCAATGCATCATATTCTTCTTGAGAATCAATACCTTTATGGAACGGAGTCGTTGTAATTCTTTCCATTACTTTGTCATAATCTTTGAAATATGAACGACCTGCACCTTTGTTTCTCAAAATAGCGGCTTTGATTTCATCTTGAGTCATATTCTTAGTTTTTTTGTTCAACTCGCCTGCGAGGTAAACATCAGACAAGAACAAAGTATCTTTCAATGAGCCTGCAATTTGTTTATGTTCAGGGTTATTGCCCGGAAGAATAATATCCCACATAAGAGGGAAATCAGTTCCGCTTGCATTTCCTGTATGATTCATTTTCTTATATACTTTACTTTCGGTTGTATCACCGTCAACGTGACCTTTTTTGTAAAGGATATTGTCTACGTAGTTACCGTTTTCATATCTGTCATCCGTGATATAACCTAATTCACCGCCTCTGTTGTCGCTGTAGTCGGTTCTTGTTAACCCCTCGGAGTCAACCCAAGAGTTTTCGTGCTCCGAAGCTCCCCAACTGTTATCGTGGAACAGTGCGTCCTTACCGTTCGGCATAGGTCTTACATCCGCTACATACTGAGCGTGTCCGCCAATTTCGTTATGGAATACACTTGAGCCTGATGTGCCCGAATGAGGAGTATTTTTAATTGTTTTTATTGCTTCATCCAGATTTTCAATATTTCTGTACGGTTTACCTGTTATCTGTTCAAAGATTTTAACCTGTTGCGGAGAATTTAATCCGCTGCTGCCTTCTTTGCCTACCCAGTAATGACCTGCGTTTGTACCTACATAGTTTGCAAGTTTATGCAAAGGTTCTTTTAAATCTCTGTACTGGTAATCAAGATTTCTGTTAACTTGTTTGTACATGCCGTTCAAATTCTTATGAATTTGTTTAATGGCATCACTTTCTTCTTTTGATAATTGATATAAAGACTGATCAGAGATTTTACCCTGTCTTGATGCAAATTCATCAGATGAGCGGATATAATCAATCTTTGTAAATCTGTCTTGCAGTTTTTTCATTGTCTTTGCAGGAACGATTTCGCCTCTGTTTTCTGCCCTCTTCATCAAGATTTGAGGAGCGGAAACAGTGAAATATGTTGAACCGTCTTCGTTTCTGACATCCAATAAGTTCTCTGCGGATGCCAAAGATTGTGATATCGTGTTGAACTGTGTTGCAACAGCGTTTATAGCATCGTTAATGCCTTCTGCTGACGGATTGTCACCTAATCCGTTTGCATCACAGAAACCTGCAAGATATGCAGCTCTTTCAGGGCTTTCAGTATCCATAGATGATACAAACTGATTAAATACATCAACGAACGTATTTACCTGATTTTTTGCGCCCATTTTGTTGTAAGCCTCAGCTAATGCAGCTTCATCTTTAGGGTTTTTATTAATATTATCTTCTAATCTTGTGTATTCTTTGATGATTTTATGTTTGTCAGGTGCTACGTGCAATGTAGTTGCAGAACGTTTGATTTCAGCTTTGTTGCCGTTCTTAACGTCTTCTTTTAAATTGTCTATTTCATTAAGAACTATATTACGTCTGTCACCTAAACCTAATCTGAAGTAGCAATCGTCAAGTCCGACTGTTGATAATACCACAACAGAATCTCTAACCTTGGTCAATTTATCTGTTATTTCTTTCTTATCATCAGTTCCGAATGCTTGCGCAAAGTGGTTTAATAATTTCTTATCGTCTTTGTTTTCTATTCTGTCGATAACCTTATCAAAACCTTTAACAATTCTTGTTTCTCTATCAGGAATATTCTCCTTAATTAACAAATCAGTCTGGTTATCTTCTTCCATAAAGCCAAGCATGCTTGCTGCTCGATAGCTTGCTTCTGTTTTATACATTTTTCTTGCTTGCGCGATTTTAGCAGGTAAAGAGCCTTTCTTTGACAATTTACTCTCTGTTGCCTTGATATCGGTTACCGTATCCATAATCGCATCAACATTCTTATCTAGAGCCTTTTCGTTTACGGTATCGGCAAAATTATCGGTAAAGTATGCTTTTACCTTTTTCATTTTTTGTGAATGTTCTTCGTTCGGGATATAAGAATAAGGTCTGATAGATTCTTTATTCTTTTTGATATCATCCGTAACAGGTTTGCGCAAATTCATCATATCCGTCATAACCTTGTTAACGGTTTCACCCTTAGCTTCCGGCAGAATTTCTTTGATTGAGTCTCTCAAATCTTGATTCAAATCACTCAATTTATCAATATTCTTGCTGTAATCCTGTCTGTTGTTACGAGTATTTATTTCTTTTTTGATGTCTGATGATTTGGCACTGATGATTTCATCTTTTGCTTTTGTCAAAGCCTGATAATAAGACTGTTTATTCTTCAATTTTTCATCAGCCATTGATTTTAAGAAGAATGAATCATGGAACGCATCAAAGTTTTCTTTATCAAACGGATTGTAGTCATAAAGATTTTCATGTTGAGCACCGTACATACCTGCAATATTCATCCATTGCAAAGTAGACGCATCAACGATACGATAACCCTTTTGCTGTGCATAGTCAAAATCGACATGAGCTTTCTTTACGGGAACTTTCTTTCCTGTTCCTAAATTTTGAAGGTCATAAACCTGCATAGTGTCGTTAGAGTTTAATTCTTCTAAGATAGAATCTACATAATCTGGTTTGTCTTCATATGCTACGGATTTACGAGCAATAGAAATTGCCGCACACATACCGTGAGTCTTTTGGTTAATTGCCTTGATATTAGGAACCTTTGATTCAGGAGTGTTTACGGTAATATCGTTTACCATTTCAGATAAAACTTTTGCTTTTTTATCCGCTAATTGAGGATTTATTTCATACTTAGGACTCATGAAATAATCAAATCTCTTCATGATATAGCTTTTTTGAGCGGTCGGAGTCTCGGTTGAAGTAATGAAATAATCAAGGTTTTTGTTGATATCCTTAGCCTCTTTCGCATCACCAACTCTGTTCATGATACGTTTTTTGAGCATGGTAATGTTCTCTTCTTCTTGAGTAAGCGGTTTTGGGGAGAATACACGTTTGATTTCAGGCTCATATTTGCTCTTCAATATAGGATTAGAATGTTTTAGCGATTGTTCCGTCGCATTTTTAAGTTTGTCTTTCCAATCATTTTTAGTCTTTTTGCCGTTATCAATATTAGTTTGGTATTGGAGGTTTTCGCCCACATTCAGCAAAAATTGGATATTTTCTTCCCCGCGTTGTTTTGCGAGGTTATCAATAGCTTTATTTATTCGTCTCTGGTTTGGCTCATTCAGAGAGTAATCATTGTTCTCTTTTAATTGAGATACTGTATTTCTGTCTTCACGTACACCCTTAAAATGGGGTTTAGCTGTTGGTTGTTGAGTCAAAAAAGATATTTTCATTCCTAATCCTTCTAATTCTAATAATTAATTCTTACCGGTTTTTAATGGTTAAATGCACACTAATAAATTAATTTGCTAGTTCATGGAACTTTTGTTTACAAAAATATAAGAAACTATGGCATGTAAAATATTACGAAAAAGTATTTCCGCCCTTATTTTCAGATACTCATGTCCTCCAAACGGATGAAATCATGTGCTGCCTGTTACAGAAAAATTAATAATGTCCGTTAGACCGAATTGTAAAGAAATATTACGCACACTTTTTTGTTGCGTTGACATGTCAGAATGCAACATTAAAAGAAACCATGAAGGTAAAACAACTTAATAGATTAACAGATTAACAATGAAAGGAGACGCCC
>DLEF01000075.1:0-223 GCA_002481545.1 Cyanobacteria bacterium UBA7753
AAACTTAATCTTCACAGGATTATGCTTGCATACTCTCTCTTTTATAGGGGGCAACTTCATATAATCTCCATAAAAAATTCTAAGCATTTCATCATATCCAGAGTAAATAGGAAATTTTCTGTTTTCAAAACTTACTGCTATCACATCATCTGTAATATTTTTTGGATAACTATATTTGAACATATATGTAGCAGATAAATTGTTGTGGTCAAGCATATTTGTT
>DLEF01000075.1:271-2829 GCA_002481545.1 Cyanobacteria bacterium UBA7753
CACAGAGACTACCGAAGAGCCTTATTTTTTAATCAATTTAGCTGTAAATCGATTATCAAGTAATCTATACATCAGCTCATCTTTCCTAAAATATAATACCAGTGCATATACGCCGAAGAATGCAACAGCAGTCATCACAAGACGCAGGAACGAATTCGTCACAGGGAGCATTGAAACCGGAATCGTAGGGATCAATGCGATTACTGTTACAACTGCATATCTTACAAACTTCACGTGTTTGAACGCTTCTGAGACTACATCTCTTCCCTTTATTAGCTGTGCCACAAGTACTAAATACTCAGCAACCATTGTGGCAAATGCAGCTCCAGCAGCCCCCCACTCAGGAATTAAAGCAAGGTTCAATAGAAAATCTGATACTGCACCAACGATAACGCTGTATAAGACTTGATTTTCCCGATTCAATGGAGTCAATGTTTGAATACCGATAACAGTTGTTAAACTAATTGGCACAATCGATAAATTAATCCATTGCATTACAGGTACTGATCCCACATATTCTTGACCTGCAAGAAAGAAAATACAATCTTTTGCTTCAAAGATGAAATAAGCACAGAATGGTAGGGACATAAATAATTCAGCACTCAATGCAATTGTAAGCAGCTTATTAAAATCTTTTTTATTGTTCTGATGAACATAATATGACATTCTTGGAAGAAGAACATTTCCTAAAGACGTCACCACACTAACCAAAACTGTTTTTATCTTTACTGCAGCGGTATAAAGACCAACATCAGTATCAGTCTTCATGAAACCAAGCATGACAGTATCAAGATTAAGATATATACTCGAAGCAACACTCTGTGCAAATAAAACAAATATTGGTTTTAAATGTTGCCTAAAATTATATTTGCCAGTTTTTTTGAAACTGATATACTCATAAAGTCTAGCAAAGTTAAGAACGTTAGATCCCACTGCTGCTAGAACAGTTGTAGCTGCATAAATTCTATAATCATCCTGCTGATGAACAAAAAGGAACATCAAAACTACAGAAATAGCCTTGAAAAAAATTGACCTGGCGGTTATATAATCGTATTTTTCTAGAGCTTGGTAAAGCCAATTGGCTCCAAACATATTAAGGACAATGTTTATTCCCTCTATAAGAAATAAGACCTTGTCCTGGCTAAATCTCGGTATAGTAAAAACACAAACGACATATGTTGCCGAAACCAAAATAGTAGCTATAAGATTGATAAGTAATATTTCTTGCGCAGTTTTTGAAAGCTTTTCCCTGTCATCTCTAACTTTTGCGCAAGCCTTCACTCCGTATGTAGGTATCCCTAACGAGGCCACCATCAAGAAATAATTAGCAACAGACGCAGCAAAATTTACTTTCCCATTTCCCGCTGCATGAAGGACTCTAGTTACGTACGGGAAAGTAATCAAAGGGAAAAGAAAAGTTGAAGCAGTCAAAATAAAATTCATTATGAAATTATATTTGACTGAATGCACTTGTTCTTTATTAGTTTTTCCACTCATTCTAGTATCGTTTCTTTGATCAATATTTATATAAACTATATTTTATCCGATAGTAAACCAACATAAAATTATAAAATTTGAAATCATTTTTTCTAAATAGCTTCATTATTCTTGCACACGTGCAATTATTGTAAAAATACGGATATCTTCTTTTTAATACATTATTATATTCAATTAACTCGGCCTTATTTTCTTTAAATTTCCCTCGCATAGAAAAAATTCCATATTGAGCGCCGCATAGCTGGCATATTCTTTTTGAGAACATGTTTTTTTTGTTTGTGGAAAAACCATTAAAATTATTTTCGTAAAATTCCAACAACTTATTTACAACAAAAAGATGATCTTTATAATGCCTAATCAACCCATCCATGCTACAACTTTGACCATTTCTTGCCAATCTATAGTAGTAAATAGGAGCCTCTGTGAAAACGACACTATTACAGTGCAATATAGAATACAAAAGATATTCAATGTCAGTATAAAAGCAGTGCTCATCGATATGCACTTGATTATCTTTTAATATTTCAGACTTTACGATGATAGAATGCATTGAAAGTGGCACCTGATCAACAACATCATCAAGCGGATATACATGATCAAACTTTAAATCAATATTCTCAAAATCTTCCTTACCTAAAATTTTATTTGTAGAATCTTCAAATGTAATAAAAGGAGAACATATTAAATCTGCATCAGATTGATGAAGAATCTCAATTAAATTAACGAGGTTTGTAGAATCTAGATAATCATCCCCATCAAGTTGTTTGAAATATTTACCTGTACAATGGTCAAAAGAATAATTAAGGGTTGAACCCCATCCGCCATTTTCCTTGTGAATAGCATGAATAACATCCGGATATTTGCGCTCATAATTTTTTGCAATATCTAAAGTATTATCTTTTCCTCCATCATCAATTACAAATATCTCTAATTCGTTAAAATTACGCATAGAGCAAAAATTATCCAAAAGATCATTAATATATTTTTCGCAGTTATATGCGGCAATAGAAATAGTTAAAGTCTTGTTCAATTCAATTCACCTCGTATAATAAGTTTTGTAA
>DLEF01000067.1:0-41211 GCA_002481545.1 Cyanobacteria bacterium UBA7753
TCTTTTACTTTGAAAAAAAATAAAATTAAACCAAATGATAATTTTTATCATCCGGAAACACCGCAAGAATATTATCTGCGTTGTGCTTATGGTGGATATGTTAATGGGGAATACAAAAAATCTTGTGAATATTTTGAGAAATACTTTAAATTGAATACAAGTAACTCACAAGCCTATTATTATGCATTCCTTGCAAATGAGGTAATGTATAAAAAAACTCATTTGATTATTTATAAAAATAAAGCGAAAAAATATGAGAAATTTACAAAAAATACTAATCCCGATTAATAAATGTATATGTGAGTTTTAACAAAAAAAACTCGTAAAACTCACATATAATGATGTATACTTACCTGTCTATATTAGTATTATTGCCATTTCCTGATAAATTATTATTACCCTTGTTATTTTTATCCTTTTTAGCTTTATTAGGATTCTTCATATTCCCATACCCTGTCATAGCTGTGCCAACGGATGAAATAACATCAGAGAATGCCTTGATGTACTCAACAGCAGACGGGTTGGAGCGCTCCGTTGTGCGCTTTGTTGCATTGCCCTGCGAGGTTTTGAGTGAGAGTTCTTGGTTTTGCATTATCGCATTTACTCCCAGTTGGTACAAATTCATCAGGTTCTTTATCATATTGATAGAATTGTTTTGAGAATCATCCAAAAGCTTGTTTGAATAATCAGCATATATAGTTGCTCCCCCTGTAGTTCTCCAATCGGGGGGACAAGCGTGTGACTTGCAAAAATTGTCCACGGAGTGGCATACCCTCTACTAACAGGAGAGGGTAAAAATCAATTTGAGCATTTGCGAAAATTTGATTTTTGGGGGAGGTGCAATAAAATTATTTATCTATAATTTGGAAGGCACTAAACTGTTCGATTTTTGTGCATAATTTTGTGTACGAGTTTTATAGATATTTTTATGCGTCTTTTTATACATTTGTTCATTTGCAAGAGAGGCGTAATAATACGCTTGTGAGTTACTTGTATTCAATTTAAAGTATTTCTCAAAATATTCACAAGATTTTTCATAGTAGCCGTTCACATATCCGCCATAACCGCAACGCAGATAATATTCTTGTGGCGTCTCGGGATGGTAATATTGGTCTTTTGGTCTGGCTGATGGTTTTATCATTGTAAAAGAAGCTCTGTCAGACGATAATTCTGCCTTAAGAACATCTGTTGTGTAGAGGTTATATTCTCCCAATTCTTTAAATTTTTCAGTTGGAATAAATTTTATTGCTGTTTCACAGTTTGATATTCGTTTTTTTACATTAGGATCTTCGCTCCAAAAATCGCCATTTGTTTCATAAGCTTTAAAATATACTAAATACTCCATTGCATTGTTTAGATTATAACCTGCTCTTGCTATTAGATTAAGAGCTTCAACATCTGCCGCAAATTCAGTGTTTTTTTCTTCTATAATATGTCTTCGACACATAGTAAAAAATATACATCCTGTAAAATCAAAACAAGCTGTGCGATACATTTTAGTTTTAAAATTATCTAATCTCGCTCTGTGTCCGAGTATAGAATGAGACATAACATGGGCAATAGAAAAAGCTATGGCAGAATCATTCCCAGAAAACGTATCATATAATGAAGTTGGTATGCAGATATAGTTTAAATTTTTATATGTTACTTCGGGTTTGCCGGAACTCCTATATATTTCAATTTTCCAGTTCATATAATCTAATTTATTTGCTCGAATGATTTTTTCGGCAATTCTGTATATATGGTAATAATCTTCACCTTTTGCCTCTGCATTATAATTATCAATTGTTCTTGTTTCAAATTTTTCTTTTATTTCTGAGTACTTGGTATTATCTTTATTTAATTTTTCTATGTATTGTATCGGAGTTACTTTATAATCATCAAATAAGCTCGTATAAATGTTGGTTTTGTTAAGTTTATTGTATTGTAAATATGTTGATACCGTTTCATGTTTTTGTGCGTGTTTCATTTCCTTTTCTTGTATTTTTGTAAAATCTCTGGCATAAGCAGAACAACTAAAAAATAAACACAAGAATATAATTAGTATCTTTTTCATATATTACCCTTTATATTATAATATCATATTTTTTGTCATATTACAAGTGCTTTAAGAAAATAATATAAGGTAGAGATTTTCTCTACCTTATGTATATGAAACAGTTTTAATTATTGCCTTTGTTATTAGTATTATTAGTAGTATTATTTTTGTCTTTGTTTTTGTTTTTAGTTGTTCCTGTCATATTCCCGTACCCTGTCATAGCGGAACCAACGGATGAAATAACATCTGAGAACGCTTTGATATAATCAACAGCAGACGGGTTGGAGCGCTCCGTTGTGCGCTTTGTTGCATTTCCTTGCGAGGTTTTGAGTGAAAGTTCTTGGTTTTGCATTATCGCATTTACTCCCAGTTGGTACAAATTCATCAGGATTACAAATAATAAAAAAGATCCTTCGCAGATATTCAATCAATAGAGCATTTTATGTTTTGTTTATTGCTCAGGATGACAATTAACGTATGATTGCTCTGATAGAGTGCTCGAAAGCCCTTGCAAGACTGTCATTCTGAGTACATGTGGCAGCGTGAGTGCGAAGAATCTCTTGTTTAATGCCTTAATGCACGAAGAAAAGTTGCTCCCCTCTACTGCCAGTAGAGGGGAAAATCAATTTGAGCATTTGTGAAAATTTGATTTTTGGGTGAGGTTCGTCATATAAAAAGTCAAAAATTTTAACATTCTATCTCTTGAGATTATATTAAAAATGTGATAAAATATTCAAAAGAGGTAATGTATGAAGAAGATATTGTGTTTACTGTTGTGCTTAATGTTTTGCAATTCCGTCAATTATGTATATGCTCGTGACTATACAAAGTTACAAGAAAAAGAAATGAAACACGCTCAAAAGTATGGAATGAACGTAAGTAATTCGCAATATTCTGAAACACATAATACTAAAGGTTTGTTAGGTGATTATGAAGAAATAGATGATAAACTTTATCAAGAAAAATTGAAAAAAGATGAAGTAGAATATGCAAAGATTAAAGAAAAATTTGAGACAAGAACCATTGACAACTATAATGCTGAGGCGAAAGGAGAAGATTATTACCATATATACAGAATAGTAGAACGATTAATCCGTGCCAATAATTTGGATTTTACTAATTGGAGAATCGGAATAAATAGAGCTTCATCAGACCTTATGGCAGGATATTCTGACTGGAATTATATATTAATATCTACAGCTTTTTGTGATACTTTTTTAAATAATGATTCCGCAATAGCTTTTGCAATAGCTCATGTTATGGCTCATGCATTACTTGGGCATCAAGAGAGAAGGACTAAAGCAGATAATAGAATTTGGAAATCAGCATTTTTTGAATTAACTGGTGGCTTTGTAGTTCTATCTACTTTTAAAAGTTCATTAACCGAATTTAAAAATATGGAACTGTCTGCTGATGTAGAGGCTATAAATCTTATTGCAAAAGCAGGGTATGATATAAATGATGCAATTGAATATTTAAAATACTTTCAATATTCAGGATTATCTACAGGTTTTTGGGATTCAACCCCTAATATAAAAAAAAGAATATATAACTGTTATATCGCAAAGAACTTTATTCCGATTGAAGAATATAATAAATGGGGAAAATATAATATTTATCATTCAGAAGTCTTGTATTCAGAATTATCTTCTGACAGAACATCTTTTACACTTAGGAAGAATAAAAACAGTCCAAAATTATTTATTATTGAATCCCCTGAAAAATATTATTTTCGGTGCGGATACGGTGGATATATAAATATGCAGTATGAGAAATCTGCAGAATATTTTGAAAAATATTTCAAACTGGACACAAGTAATCCGAAGGCATATTTGTATGCATATTATACAAATAATGAATTATATAAAAGAACAAAAAGAAAAAAATACCAAAATACTGCAAATAAATATTTACAAAAAGCTGTAGAATTAGATGAATCTGTAAAATACAAAATTCAACAATTTAATAATAATTTATAGTAAGCTAGAAGGTTTTATCCGAATTTCGGACAAAACCTTCCTAATTTTTGCAATTAATGAACCTTATTTGTTACGTCGCTACCACTACCATTATTTGTCTTTGGTTTTGGCGTTTTAATATCACCAACTCCTGTAAGGAGTCCCCCTATAGATTTCGCTGCATTAGAGAATGCATTGATATAATCAACAGCAGACGGGTTGGAGCGTTCTGTTGTTCGCTTGGTCGCATTTCCTTGCGAGGTTTTGAGTGAAAGTTCTTGGTTTTGCATTATCGCATTTACTCCCAGTTGGTACAAATTCATCAGGTTCTTTATCATATTGATAGAATTAGTCTGAGAATTATCCAACAGTTCATTAGAATAATCCGCCACATTGTTAGCAACGTTATTTGCTACATTGTTATACATATTGGCAGCCTGCGATGACCTAAGCATATTCCTGTCAACCAACGGACTAACCAAGCTGTCCTCTACAGCTTGTGCCGTATTAGACTTTAAATTCTGTTGATATGTGTTCATCTTCCTTTGGTTTTGTATAGTGTTCAAAGACGGATTCAAATACTCATTCAAGAGTGATTCCATGTTCTGATTAACAAAATCATTAATAGATTGGTACGCGGTACCGTTTACAAAACTGCTTGTTGTCCCGCTGTTGTTTGTCCTTGAAATAACAAACGGATTCTTTGTTCTTGTGTTACCGTACGTTGTTGTTTCGGTCTTTGATGATTTATTTCCCATAAATTTCTCCTTTTCGGACATCCGTCCGATTCAAATGTAATATCTTTGGATTATTAATATTTTCAAACCCGATAATCCGACGAGTTTAAAATCCTTGTAAAATATGCTTTTCGTATAATCTTTAAAAAAACGGGTGCCAAGCTCTTGTAAAATACAAAAGCCTGACACTCAAACAATGAAATTTAAAGTCATAAAAGGAGTAAAAATGCATATTTTATTTATTTATGTCTGTATACATAAATATTGTCTTTATATTTTTTGAACCCTGCGACCAATAGCCCGTATATTGCGGGCTTGTTATAGGATTCTGCCCAAACATCACATGGCATAAGCCGGAGCAATGCCGTAAAACATTTTTTGTTAAACAAGTGCTTTTTTCTGATACCGTATCCTGTTAGCCACAGTTTGTCTTCTGTCGGGAGAAAATATACACACAATGTCAATACGTTATCATCATAGAATGCAAAAAATCTCGTATTTTGGATTACCTCATCAAAAGTTGCATCATCGTTTATCAATGCTTGATTCTTCTCATACATAGTTTTGCATTCCGCATAATTAAAATTCTTGCTCTGCGGGGTTCTTACTTCTATCATAATGTTTAATCCTTTTTGTTCTTCCTGGCAATAAATCTAAAAAAAGGGGCTGTCTGAAAATAAAAAAACAAAAGACAGCCCAAAAGATTTTTATGTATGTGTAAAGGAAGTATTATTTAATCTTTTTTACTAATTCGCTGTTGCCGTAAAAGTCTACGGCATATTGGTCTATGCTGACGTTTCCGTCTTTATCCTTCTTTTCTTTATTCAGTCCGTATCTCCAACCGTACGGTTTCGGTTTTAATTTCATTCTGTTCAGACTGTTTCTTGAGAGTTCTTTTTCTCTTCTGAGTGCCGATACAAATGTAATCGCGCTCTGTCCGACTTTCTTTATCGTTTCTATTCCGTTTGTTTTGCTTCTTTTTTGCAATAAAATCGCCACGGATTTATTACAAATCGGGCAAGTCCCCATAAAAAGTGTTCTGTTTGTGTAGTCGTCGGTATTTTTAAGATACCAAATATCATACGCATCAAATTCGCAACAATGTCGCATACCTAAATCCCTCCAATGTTTATATACGGGTTTTCTGTTAAAATCCGTAAGGTAAATATCAAATATAAAAGAGTACGGTAAATGTATAAAAGTCGTAGCTTTCCTACCTTTCAGCTCCTCCTACGCCATTACTTAAAATTTTGTTTCCGAACTGATTATATTTTTATTCTATAGAACTTTTTTTCATTTGTCATAGAATATTAAGAAATATTAAGATGAATTTTTAAAAACTAACCGCATGGCTGGTATGTTATTTATTTTAAAATTTGTTTACAAAAGGGCAATTTTTGGGGTAAAAAATACTTTATATAAGAGTAGTTAGTGTATGGAGAATAATCTAATATGTTCAGTAAGGAATTAGTACGTTATTTTATTAATTATAAACATAATTGTGAAGACAAAGAAGAAGAAAATACAATCCAAGAAATCCCGTTCAAGGATGTTAAAAACCCTATCCCTGCTTGGGTTCACGTTTTGATTAAGTACTAGCAAAAATATTTTTTAAGTGCTTTATACAGGTATGAGCATTAATTTTACAGCGAATTTATTATCTCATCCGACCGTTCAACATAAATCGTCTGCTTTCGGCTATAAGCCTGCAGAGGTTTCATTGGTAGAACTAGACAAGAAAAACAAACACGATGTCGATGCAATCAGACAGACAAGTCAGGATTGGATGGATAAAGGCGGGCAATTTATCAGCAATTATTACCATGATATGGTCAAGCCTTTTGAATACGCTGATGTGGAGAAAGAGCACTTCTATGCCCTAACGACTCAAAAGTCTGATTTTGAGAATTTAAAAGGGAAAGATATCCTTGGGGTAATGATGTTTGCGGAAACACGCAATCCCGAAAACGAGATTGAATGGCTGGAAACTAATCCCCAAACAAAAAAAGCAAGCGGACTTAAAAGAGAATATAAGGATGTCGGAAAAAAGTTGGTAGAATATGTAAGAGCTAACTTTAAACAAAAAGATATTTTTGTCCAATCTGCGGACAGTGCAATCGGGTTTTATAAAAAACTCGGAGCCGAGCAGCCGAATAAAAAATTTCCGAAAAAATGTCAGCTTTATTTTAGAGTGTAGAATTTTGTAATTATGCGTGAAATAACACCAATCCCGTCATTCTGAACTTGTTTCAGAATCTATAATTTTATATCGCAAATATTATTTTTAGGGGTTTTATTTAGGTATGAGCGTTAATTTTACAGCCAACTTAATAAGTCATCCATCTATCCCAAAACGTGCTTCTGCCGTCCATTACAAGCAGACTCCCGTGTCTCTTGTCGAGTTAGACCATAATGACAAAAATGATGTTAAGGCAATACAACAGACCGAAAAATCGTGGTTCGGGCATGGAGGAGTCTATATTGAGCAGTTTAGTCGTGATTTTGAAAAACAATTGTTAGAGGAAGATGTTACAAAAGGTCATTTTTACGCGCTTACGTCTCAAAAGGACGGGTTTGACAAATTACAATCCGACAAAATTTTGGGTGTAATGCAGTTTAACGAAACAAGCGATAAAGTAAATGAAATAAAGTGGCTTGAAACCAATCCGAAATCACAAAAACTCAGGGGGGGCTACGGAAGAGAATATAAAAATGTAGGGAAATCTCTTGTAAAATATGTTTTAAATACATACAACAAGAAAGATATTTTTGTACAGTCCGCATATAGAGCAATCAATTTTTACAAAAAACTGGGAGCGGAACAGCCCGCAAAAGATACCGTAAATCAGTTTTACCTTTTCTTTAGACATAAAGGTTAAAGTTTTTGTTTAAATAGTCCGCATTCACCCTCTCCTTGCAGGAGAGGGTAACAGTTGTAGGCGAAGAATGAGCCGTACAAATGTGGGTGAGGTGCATCAAATATAGCTATGGTAATATTATTTTATGGATAAAATAGTATCACTCGCAAGGAATTTAAGAAAAAAGTTGACGCCGCAAAAGGAAAAATTATGGAAATTACTGCGCAATAAACGATATAAAAATTTAAAATTTAGACGCCAATATCCAATTGGAAAGTATATAGTTGATTTTATATGTCGTGAAAAACGATTAATTATAGAATTAGACGGCGGGCAACATAATGAACCTAATAATATACAAAGTGATATATCAAGAAGTAAATATATCGAACAATATGGATACACCATATTAAGATTTTGGAATAATGAAATTGATAATAATATAGAGGGTGTATTTAAGGAAATTGATAAGTATATAGATTAATGTTGCACCTCACCTACAATTCTAACTGCTTTGTTGCAAGAATTGTTGTCCTCTCCTGCAAGGAGAGGACGATAACGTGTTATTTGTATTGTATGTTATTCTTAATATAAAAATTTAATTCTTTACATCTACAAAATCATACTTAGGTTTGCTGAATATAATAGAAGTTATTATTCCGAAACCTAATAATACAGGGTAGAACAAACCTTTCATTATTGTAAACGAGCTTGCGGAAATCGCTGTTGCCAAACTCGTTGCAATAAGGATTTGTGCCCCGTACGGGATTAAACCTTGTATAAAACAAGAGGTAGTATCCAGTAAACTTGCCGTACGTTTAGGGTTTATACCGTATTTCGCGGCGAGTTCTTTTGCGATAGGCCCTGCCGTTATAATGGCTACTGTGTTGTTAGCGGTGAAGAGGTTTATTATTCCGACCAAGATACAAATCCCGACTTCGCACAATCTTTTGCTTGTAATCCATTGTTGGGTTTCTTTTATGATGAAGCCTATTCCGCCGTTGTATCTGACCATTTTCAACAGTCCGCCCGCGAGCATCGCAACGATAAGAGTGTTTGCCATACTGACCGTTCCGTCCCCGATACAGGTGAAGGCTCCGAAGATATCAAAAATGCCGTAATACATTCCGATAACTGTGTTAATGGCTGTGCCGATTACTAACAAAAACATTACGTTTACTCCCGCAATCCCTAATACCAGCAGGAATATATAAGGAAATACTTTTATATAATCGTCGGGATTAACGGTTATATTGACATTATTAGGGTGTATTCCCGCAAACATCGGAAGCATATATAATATTACGCAGATGAGTGCAGGTACTATAACAATCCTTAAACTGTAGAGCATTTTATCGCGCATTTCTACGTTTTGTGTACGTGTAGAGGCTATTGTTGTATCGGAAATAAGCGAAATATTATCCCCGAACATTGCTCCGCCAACCGTTGCCCCGAGTATAACGGAAGGATTAAATCCGAGAGTTTGAACCAACGTAACGGCAATAGGAATAAGAGCCGCAATCGTTCCGCACGATGTTCCGATTGCGAGGGATATTAAAGCGGATATTACAAACATCCCCGATACCATAAATTGTGCCGGGATAAAGTGCTGTGCTATCATTACGGCAGAATCCACTCCGCCGACGGCTTTCGCACTCGCTGTAAACGCTCCCGCAAGGATGAAAACAAGACACATTATCATAATGTCTTTTTCACCCATTCCGACCGCAAATATCTCTATCTTTTTGTTTAATTTTTCTTTATGGTTTAGGATTAACGCTACGGCAGACGAGATTATAAAAGCAACTGTCATAGGTACTTTTGAGAAATCTCGTGTAACTATCGAAAATCCGAAATAGAAAAATACGAAAACTATAAACGGGATGAGTGCCTTAAAACTGGACTCTCTCCATTGTTCGTCATTAATATCCTGTTGTTGATTCAATATTCTTTCCTATCTTTAGTTGTTAGTCATTTTAATCTTTATTGATTTTATAACAATTTCGTTTTATGCGCCAATAAATTCGCAATAATGTTACAAAAACTTTAACTTTTAATCGTTATTTTCGTTATCTTCGTGTTCTTCGTTTTCATACTCGTCTATCAGGTGTTGAGCTTCCTGCTTCAAACATTCAGGATAAGAAGGTACAGCAAGGACTTCATCCAAAATAGCGCGACCTTCAAGGTTATAGAGTGCGACGAGTGCGTTTTTCTTTACTTCGTCATCGTCGTCGTGCAGGCATGGTCTTATGGTTTCGGCTGCATCTTCTTCCCCGCTGTTCATAATAGCCTCTATTGCATTTATTCTGACCATCGGAGATAAATCCAACAGTGAGTTCTTGAAGGCTTTGATTACTTTGCCGTTATTTGTGTTGAGTTTGCCGAGTGCCTCAATTATTCGTTCCTTTAAGAACGAGAACTTATCTAAGAATCCCTGTTTTGCCTCAAGGATAGATACCAAAGGATCAACGGCTCTTTCATCGCCTAAAATCCCGAGTGCTGAAACTGCGGATTCTTTTAAGTAAACAGATTTTTCATCTTCATCTTTTACCAAATCAATCAATGGTGCGGCTGCGTATTTATCGCCTATTTTCCCGAGGGCGTCTGCGCATGCCAGTCTGACTTTGTAGTTTTCGTCCTTGTTGTTCAAACAATACAGCAAGGAACCGACGACGGAAGTATCTTTTATGTTCCCGATTGCCTTTGCACACATAACGCGTACGTTAGTCAAATCGTCAAAGTCGTAAGGGGTGTTGTCAAGGTTAATGCGTTTCAATAAAAGATTGCATAAAACATCCAGAGATGACGGATCTCTATATTTGTCGGATAAACGTATCAACTGCATTAAGACTTTAGGGTTGTATACTTTCCCCATCAGATAGTTGTAAATTTTTACGAGTTCTTCGTCGGTATAATTATCGGAAAGGTTAATAAGGTTGTCGATTAGGACTTCTTCATCAGCCGTTGTCCCGACTCCGCAACTTTGCAATATGTACTCTAAATCTAAACCGTCATTATTTTCCACATTTCTTAGAGTACTATAAACTCCGCCCTATTTCAAGGTAAATTATAGTTTTGTGAAATTAAATATTAGATAGATATATACAAAGTTACGGTATATCTTGCGTGATTTGTCATCCTGAACTTGTTTCAGGATCTTATATAAAAGTGTAAAGATGCTGAAATAAATTCAGCATGACATTTTTTTATCGTAACTTAGGTTATTTATGCTTGTTTTGCCGCTAATTCTCTTGCGTGTTTATAACGTTCACGGTGGATAATATCTTTCCCCATATCGTTTAATATTTGCAATTTTTCTTTAAACAAAAATCTTTCATCATTATTTTCATATTCATCTACAGGAACTTTTAGTCCTTTAGCTTGCATTTTTTTAGCGTAAATTTCTTCCGAGCCGTATGCTTTTATCTCGGTTTCCATCATTGATTTTGCTTCTTGAATACCTGCAATTTTTTCAGAAGTGGATCTGCCTGCAAGCCATTGCCTTATTTCATATTTACGTCTGTTTAGCAGTACGGATTTATCCATGGCATTTTTGTATTCTTCTTCTCTATATAATGAGTCGTCAAAACATTGACTATACCTTCTGTCATACATATGTCTTTTTTTCATCATTTGAGTTCTGGCAGTATATTTAGGATTATAAAGTGTATCTAAAGCATGAGTCAGTTCATGCATATATACCGGTAATGCCTCTACATCTATTTTCCCGTCTTTTGTCGGGACTTCAATAGTTTGTCCTACATATTTACCGTTTTTAGTCATATAACTGCATCCGCCGCCAAACTCATCTCCGTTTTCCAGTTTGGTTATTTTTATCATTTTATTTTCAGGCAGGGCATTTTCAGTCACTGTTGCGATATCATTTATATCAATTTTGTCATCATGAATTTTCTCTACTATTCCGTCAAAAACTTTGTCAGAAACGGAGCGGATTTTATCATAGCGAGTTTTCATAGAACCTTTCGCTACGTTATAAGAAAATTTTATACTTTGGTTGACGGGGCATATTTTCATATTTGCTATAACGTATCAAAATAAAATTTTTTGCTATTCTTTTAAAAAATATATGACTTTTGAAACTCAGATTGTTTATGCTTGTTTTGCAGCCAACGCTTTAGCGTGTTTACAACGCTCTCGACGGATAATATCTTTACCTATATCGTTTAGTAATTGTATTTTTTCTTTAAAAAGAAATGCTTTTTCCCCGTCAACATACTGGTCTTCAGGAAGTTTAAATCCTTTTTCCTGCATCTTTTTAGCATACATTGCCTCGGAATGATAAGCTTTTACCTCAGATTCCAACATTGCTTTTGCTAATTGAATGCTTGTTATTTTTTCATCTGCGGTTCTTCCTGCGAGCCATTGCTTTATTTCTTTTTTGCGCTTATTTATCAGTTCCGTTTTTTCGCTTTCGGTCTTGTATTTTTCTTCCGCATACAACGAGTTATCATAGCAACGGTCAAATTTCCTGTCGTATAAGTTTTTTCTTTCCATTTCCTTTGTCTTTGCGGTGTATTTAGGATTATAAAGAGTATCGACGGCATGTGTCAGCTCATGCATATAAGTAGGCAGAGCTTCCGCTTTTATAGTCTTTCCGTTTGTTGCGATATCAATTTCTTGCCCGATATAGTCACCGCGTTTTTCTATATAGTCACATCCGCCCTCATATTCATCGCTGTTTTTTAACCTGACTATTTTTATATATTTCTTCTCGGGTAATGCATCAGCGGTTACGGCTTCAATGTCTTTTATTCTGATTTTCCCGTCTTGGATTTTGTCCAATAAACCGTCATAAACCTTATCGGTTACGTTTTTTGTCTTTTCGTAACGGGTTGCCATTGAGCCTTTTGATATATCATAAGAAAATTTTACAAATTGGTTGACAGGGTTAATCATATTTGTTATAAAGCATCGAAATAAAAAAATTTGCTATCCTTTAAAAAAATATATGTTCTTACTATAATAAAATTATGGGAAAAGAAGACAGAGTAAAAGCCCCGATAGTTGAGGCATTAATAAAAGCATACGAGAAAAAATCGTATCATTTCCATATTCCGGGACATACCAGAGGTCAAGGTGTATATAAACCTTTTAAGGATTTTATGGGAGAAAAATTTTTCCGCTGTGACATGACGGATGAATTTGACGGTATAGGTACTCTTAACCCGCCCACAGGTCCTATAAAAGAGGCAGAGGAAATGTGTGCAAAACTTTTTGGCGCTCAAAAATCACTGTTCCTGCTTAACGGCTCAACAGTCGGAAATATAGCAATCGCTATGGCATTGAGTCTGCAAGGAAAGAAAATTATCGTGAACAGAAACTGTCACCGTTCGGTTTTGACAGGCATGATAGTATCGGGGGCGGAGCCTCTGTGGGTAATCCCGCAAAAATTAGATGATTGGTCACTCTGGGGAAAGATTAACCCTGATGATATAGAAAAACTTTTAGACACTCATAACGATGTTGAAATGGTTTGGCTTACAAACCCTACTTATGAAGGGGTTGTATCAGATATAAAATCGATTTCAAAAATTTGTAAAAAACATAATGTTCCGCTTGTTGTTGATGAGGCGCACGGAACTTTATGGAAGTTTAAAGAGGCGTTTCCGACTCCGTCTTTGGATTTGGGCGCGGATATAGTCGTCCAATCTTTCCATAAAACAGGCGGAAGTATGGCGCAAACTTCCGTTATGCATATTGCTAAAGATACAAACTTTGATGTCGAGGCGCTTGTACACTCTTTGAGACTGTTGCAGACAACGAGCCCTTCCGTTATTTTGCTTGCGGGGCTTGATGCGGCGCGTGCGCAGTTAGAAACAGAAGAGGGTGCTCATAATATCCAAACTGCCATTGATAATGCCAATTATTTGAGAAATGAAATAAGACAGCTTAAACATATTAAACAATTGGAGCAACATCCTTGTGATCCGACAAAGATATTTATTAAAGCTGAACATCTGTCGGGAATACAGTTGGAATCCGTATTAGAGAAAGATTATAACACAGAGGTGGAATCCGCATCTGACAGAGGGCTTTTGATATTATCAAATATCGGGAATGAAAGGAAAGATTTTGAGTATCTTGCAAAAGTTTTAAAAGAGATTGACGGTAAAAATTATACGGATGCAAAGCCTGATAAGAAAAAGCACATGCCTATGCTTGTGCCTGAAATCAAGATGAACTTGAGAAAAGCTTTTTATTCGGAAAAAGAAGAAGTAAATAAGGAAGATGCAATCGGGAGAATTTCTGCGGAAGTTATTGCCGAATGTCCTCCCGGAATTGCCGTATTACTTCCTGGAGAGCTCATCACCGAGGCACATTTACCTTATCTTGAAGATTATGACAAATTGGAAGTCGTAAAGCAGGGTTAATATTTATATTTATCTCTCTAACCCCTATAATACTTGAAAACATGCGCTCTTTTTGCTAAAATGATGTCGATATAAAACACAAATTGAGAGGTAAAAATATGAGTAAAAGAGTTTTATTATGTATAATGGACGGATGGGGTATCAGCAAGGGCAATCCGAAATATGATGCTACAAAACTTGCACATCCCGTTAATGTTCCTAAATTGTTGGCAGACTATCCGTCTACTCAAATACACGCATCAGGACAATATGTAGGACTTCCTGAAGGTCAAATGGGTAATTCCGAAGTCGGTCACTTAAACCTTGGTGCAGGCAGAGTTGTTCACCAAGACTTATCTAAGATTAACAGAGCTATCCAAGACGGTTCATTCTTCAAGAACCAAAGATTTTTGGATGCTATGGAACACGCTAAGAAAAACGATTCATCACTTCACTTATACGGATTGGTTTCAACAGGCGGTGTTCACTCATCATTGAACCATTTATTGGCATTGATTAAAATGTCAGCCGATAACGGACTTAAAAAAGTATATGTACACGCTTTCTTGGATGGTCGTGATACACCTCCTTCAAGTGCTTGCGAATTTTTGCAACCTGTAGAAGATGAGTTGAAGAAATACGGTCTTCCTCAAATCGCATCTATCTGCGGACGTTTCTATATAATGGACAGAGACAACCGTTGGGACAGAGTAGAAAAAGGATACAACTGCTTGTTATTCGGAGAAGGCGAACACGCATCTTCCGCAATAGAGGGTGTAAAACAATCTTACGCAAACGGCGTAACAGATGAATTTGTACTCCCGACAGCTATTTTAGGCGAAGAGAGCAGAATACACGATAATGATGCAATCATATTCTTTAACTACAGACCTGACAGAGCAAGAGAGATAACCAAGGCTATCAACTTCAAAGACTTTGACGGGTTCGAAAGAAAGAAAGTTTTGAAGAACATTCATTACACCACAATGACAAGCTACGAGGCAACCTTTAACTTCCCTGTAGCATTCCCGAAAGAAAAACTTGTAAATATCTTAGGGGATGTTTTGGAGGCAAACGGAATAAATCAATTCAGAACAGCCGAAACAGAAAAATATGCACATGTTACATTCTTCTTCAACGGCGGAATAGATGCTCCTCAACCTCACGAAACCCGTAAATTGGTTCCTTCTCCGAAGGTTCCTACATACGATATGCAACCGGAGATGAGTGCTTATGCAGTATGCGATAACGTATTATCAGCTGTTGCCGATGATAAGTACGGATTCGTTCTTGTTAACTTCGCTAACCCTGATATGGTAGGTCATACGGGTGTTATTGAGGCCGCAACGAAGGCTTGTAAAGTCGTTGATGAATGTGTAGGTAAGATTGCAGATGCTTGCAAGGCTCACGGAGTAACAATGATTTTGACGGCTGACCACGGTAATGCTGAGGTTATGTTTGATGAATCAACGGGCAAACCTCACACGGCTCATACCACAAATGAAGTTCCGTTCGCTATCATTAACGGACCTAAAGGGATTTCTTTGAGAGAAGGCGGAGCTTTGTGCAACGTTGCGCCTACAGTTCTTGAATTGTTGGGTATCGCAAAACCTAAAGAAATGGATTGCGATTCTATGATTAAAGAACCTGCTATGGTATAAGCAAAAAATAATTAAAATAAAAACAGAGATGAAATCAAAATATGGTTTTGTCTCTGTTTTTTTATTTAAAATGTTCACATATCGCGGAATTTATTATATAATACTAATAGGTCTGAAAAAAGAAGGGAAGTAAAATGTTTGGTATTATATTAGCAGGCGGATCCGGAAGCAGATTATGGCCGTTATCCAGAGAGTTGTATCCTAAGCAGTTGTTGAATATTCAAAATAAAGAAAGTATGTTACAGGAAACATACAGAAGAGTTTTGGATATTATACCTGTGGAAAAAATTGTTAATGTTACCAACATAAAACATGCCCCGAATGTAAAATTCCAGTTATCAAAATTGGCAGACAACCCTGTTGTAATATCTGAGCCTGAATCAAAAAATACGGCTCCTGCAATTGCAATGTCGGTAAAATATATTTTGGATAACTATAGCGGGGCAAAAAATGAAGTTGTTTTTGTCGTCCCTTCCGATTTAAAAATTAAAGATACAAAGAATTTCGTTTCATCCGTAAAAGATGCGGAAAAATTGGCTAAAAAAGGTTATCTTGTAACCTTTGGCGTAAAACCTGACTATGCGGAGACAGGCTACGGATATATAAAAATCGGTGATGAAATTGACAACGGGTATAAAGTTAAAAAATTTGTAGAAAAACCTGACAGCAAAACTGCCGATAAATATTCACAAAAAGATGGTGTATATTGGAACAGCGGTATGTTTATGTTCAAACCTGACGTATTTATGAAAGAGTTGGAAAAATACGTTCCTGCAATTTACAACATCGTAAACAGATTTGATTTTTCAAAAGGTGACCATATTCCGTTTACTGATTTTGAGAATTTACCTAACATTTCAATAGATTACGCGTTGATGGAAAAATCCGATAATCTTGCAATGACGGTATTAAAATCCGATTGGCTGGATGTCGGTTCATGGAAATCAATCTATGACGTAAGCAAGAAAAATATTGATAATAACGTAAAAATAGGGCATGTCTTGGACATAGATTCAAAAGATTCTCTTATATATTCATCTTCAAAATTGGTTGCAACAATCGGACTGGAAAATATGATTGTTGTTGACACCGATGACGCTGTACTTGTATGCGATAAGAACAGAGTTCAGGATGTTAAAAAGGTTTATGAAACTTTAAAACAACAGCACGATAATACCCAAATGGTACATAAAACCGTATACAGACCGTGGGGATATTATACGGTTCTGGCGCAAGGTAACGGATTTTTGACTAAGATGATTCAGGTTAATCCGGGGCAAAAACTTTCCGTTCAATCTCATAACCACAGAAGTGAACACTGGGTTGTTTTGTCAGGTATGGCAAAAGTTGTTCTCGAAGGTAAAGACCTCATTTTGAGTCCGGGACACAGTGTGGATATCGAGGTAAAGGCTATCCACTCACTCCAAAACCCTTATGAAGAAAATCTTCAAATCATTGAAGTTCAAAAAGGTGATATCTTGGACGAAGACGATATTATCAGATATGAAGATATGTACGGACGAGTGTAATGAAGGAAAAAACTTTTTACATAAAATCCATGGGGTGCAAATCCAATCAGTTTGAGGGGGCTTTGATTACGGAAAACCTCGTCAAAAACGGATATGAAGTTTTAAACAAGCCTGATGATGCGGAATACTATATTTTAAATTCCTGCTCCGTAACCCATAAAAGCGATAATGAAACCCTGTATTTGCTCAGAAATGCAAAACATGTTCACCCTGATATTAAAACGGTTTTGACGGGTTGTGTTGCGGAAACCGACAAAGATGAAGTCTTGTTTTTGCCGTATGTAGATTATGTTTTCGGAAACGATGACAAGTTTGATTTGGCGAAATATTTAGATGCAAAATCAAGTAAAATAACCGATATTATGTCCGTTGACAAGTTTAATTATCAGGTTTTGGACGACACAACAAAGACAAGATTTAATTTGAAAATACAGGACGGGTGCAACAACAGATGTGCATATTGTATTATTCCGTTTGCGAGAGGCAAATCCCGCAGTGCAACGAGTGATTTTATCGTGGAACAAATTAATAATGCAGAGAAGAACGGCTTTAAAGAAATTGTTTTGACGGGTATTCACGTAGGACAATGGGGGCACGATTTCGGCAAAAGTCTCATAGATTTAATCAGAGATATTGAAGAAAAAACTAATCTCAGATACAGGATAGGTTCGCTCAACCCGCTTGAGATAACGAAAGAATTACTTGATGTACTGGAGCAATCGGATAAATTTTGTCCGCATTTTCACTTGTCTTTGCAGTCTGCATGCAACAAGACTTTAAAGGCTATGAACAGATTTTATACTGTTGAACAGTACTTGGAGCAGATTGATGATATAAACCACAGGTTTACAAATCCGTTTCTTGGAAGCGACATAATTGCAGGGTTTGTCGGTGAAACCGAGGAGGATTTCAATATAACTGTTGAAAATCTCAAAAAATCGGGATTATCAAAGATACATACTTTTCCTTATTCAATCAGAAAAGGAACACAGGCAGAAAAAAGAGAAGGACACCTGCCTGACAGCGTAAAACACGAAAGAGCGAATATCATAAAACAAATCTCAAAAGAAAAATTTGATGATTTTATGAAAAGAAATGTCGGCTCGGTGCAATCAGTCTTAATCGAAAAACATCCCGATAAACATACGGGATTATTAAAAGGTCTGACCCCTAATTATATCAACGTTTTGGTAGATATTCCAAAGGAAAAACAAGAAGAATATTATAATACTCTGAGAGATACAAAACTCATAAAATATGAAAAAGAAAAATTCTATGGCGAATTTGTATAAGTATTAATTTGTAAAAAAATATAAAAAATCAGCAAATTATTTTTAGTTGAGGCTTTATATATAACATAAAGCAGAACACAAAGGATAAGTATGTCGGAAATTTCAAAAGTATCATCAAGCAACGCGAATATTTAAACAGATAATATCAATAAGGGTGAAATAAAACCTAATGATACCGGCTTAAAGAAGGATAAAACAGATTTTTCTGTCAAAAAGGAAAGACTCAAAAAAGCCTCTATTATTATTATGGCGTCAGCTTATGCTGTCAGTGCGGCGGTAGGTTTAGCCGTAATGATTGGACGCAACCCTGCAAAAGCTGCTAAAGTATTAAAGGGTAATTCCAATTTCGCAAATGAAGCCTATAAAGAAGGTGAAAAACTTGCGGAAGAAATTTTGCATAAAAAAGGTGATTTTAAGACCTCATTAGATGATGTATTGAAGATATTTAAGCCGTCCGAACATAAAACAGGGCTCGGACAAGATATTGCAGAGGCTGAAAAATTCTTAAAAGATAAAAATATTACGCCTGATAAAGAAACATCAAAAGCATTTCAATCTTTAAAACAAAACTTAAACCGATATGCAGACAATCTGCAGGAGCAGTATGCAAAGGGTGCTGATGTCGATGAATATAAATTACAGGAAAAATTCAGAGCAAAGAATGCCGATAATTTCTCTGTGATATCTGATTTTATGGGAAAACAAGATTCTGAACTCCAATATAGGTTTTCAGAACTCGGAGCAAACCTTAGCCTAATTCCAAATATAAAAGAATGCCCGAAAGATATTTTACCGAATGACGGTATATTCTACCATGGTACAAAACATGCAAAACAGGTTTATAAAACAGGGTTTACGAACTATGCAAGCAATCAAATCAATTCGTTCGGAAGAGAACTCGGAGCAGGTGTATATGTTACTCCTGATATAGGGGTTGCGTCGTACTTTTCAGGGTTATTTGGAAATATTATTCCTGTTACAATGGCAAAAGATACAAAGATTGCTTTAATTCCTGAAAATAGTTATGCGACTTTAAGTTCTTCAATTTCCAAATTTTTATCGGAAAGAGCACCCAAAAAAGAATTGGATAAATTGCCGAAAGCTACAAGAAACGCTATGCGTGAATGCTTGACTGAAAAAGTGATAAAGGCTGCAGGGTATGATGCCGCGTATATCCCAAAAGGAGTGCAATCAGGCGGAGGCATATTCGCGGGGATATTTAATCCTGATATAAACAAGGTAATAGGGAAAAAACAGTCTCAGCTTGTAATATTTACTCCTGAGAAAATGGAAATTGCTCCGAGAACATTGAAACAACGTATTTTAGATGTCGGAGAGAAATTCTCGGCATTAAAAAGAACAATGGATTGGCAGAATAAATAATTGTAATGTTTATAATAAATAAAACTTGCAAAAAGAGGATGATTAAATTTAATCATCCTCTTTAGCTCTCGCTATCCCAAAATATTATTTGCCTTCAGGTCTTGCAGGAGGAGCAGGCGGGAGTTGCATATTTTGAGCCTGCGGGTTGAAGTGTTCGCGGTGGTGTTTGTGAGCTTTCCCTTTGTTTTGACAAGGGCAAGGCGCATTCGAACCTCTGAACTCAGGGGCAGGTTGTCCGCCTCCCATTGCTTGTGGCGGCGGCGGAGGAAGTTGTCTTTCCATTGGCGGTGCTGGAGGCATAAATCCTGCAGGCGGCGGAGGGCATTTTGGTTTAAGTAGAGCAGCACTAACCAAAATAGCCAAGGTAGCCCCAACAAAGACTCCGCCTGAAATAAATAAGAATTTTTTTACGGCTTTCTTACAGCTGTGTCTTTCTTCATCTGACATGTTACATCTCCTTATTTAACTGTGACACTCTTATAACGAATGGAAATTAAAATTGTTCATTTTGTGAATAAAGGGGAAATGTATATTAAGATACTAAGGCACTATGATTTTGCTACGCGGAGCGGTATCCGCCCCGACTTGGGTGAGGATAGTGATTGTAGGCGAATTTATGAGCCGTACAAGCACAGCTGGGGAGCAATGATACAAAAGTTTACCGCGGAGCAGAAAACCCAACGCATCAGCGGAACTGTCATTGCGAGAGCCGCAAAGGCTTGCGGCTCTCGCAATCCAGCCGATTATTCTAAACGTGTCAAATGAAAGTACCCTTTATTTTCAAATTAACGATAAGCAAGGGTGCGTTCGCCAACGTACCGGCATTATTTAAGAAAATTATATTTTTTTTAGCGCTACTTATCTTCCAATTCAAATTCGCCGTAATGTTTTACGAGATATTCGTGCGCTCTTTCGTTTGCATCTTTTTCTATCGGATTATTTTTATATCCGTTATAATCTTGTTCGTAATTTATGTAATTTACTTCCGCATTGTACCATTCATAAGCTTTTTTGCCTTCAGGAGAGTCTTTAGAGTATATTTTTACATTATCCGTCGGGTAGTGGCTTTGGTTATATTTATTTTTCAAAACCATATTCAAAATTGTTTGGTCGATTAAATTAACTTGTCTTTTATCAAGTGTTGGTTTTAATTGTGACGTTATCATTTGAAATTCATCTAACCCTTGAGTGTGCCTAATAACTTGATTTTGTTTGCAATGTTCAAGTTCGTGAGCGAGTGATGATATTACCATTTTTCTTTTATCATCGTCTGTGAGCGGTACTGCAACAGAGTTATCAGCCCCTAACTGTTTATTATAGTCGGATATCAGCTTTAAATCTTCGGGATTTGAAGTTTGCACAATCCTTATTCTTTTTGTTACATCATCGTAGCAGTATGGCTTTTTGCCGTTCTTTTCAAAGGTGAATTTATACTGATTAGGCGCCAAAAGGGTTCCCAAATTAACCATTACATCATTTGATATGTGTGATGTTGCCATATAGTCGGTTGCATCGGGATACGGATTAAGTTTTATCTTTGGCGGATTTTCAAGCCCGTATTCTTTTGAGATATCGTTATAGATTTTATGCAGTTCTCCGTTCGGGAACAGCCTGTCAAGCTCTTTTTCATAATAGGACTGAGTGTTATTTGTTTTGACAAAAGTATCTTGAGTTAAACCGTTTGTTTGGGTATTATTCACTGATTGTGAATAGTTCCTTGTTATCGGCTTAATCTGAGGGTAAAATTGTGCACTGTTTATACCTGCAATTGCCATACTTGTGTAATGCGTCGGAATAAAAATTTTTGATATATTATTGCAAAATTGTTACATGCCCTAAACAAAATTTATTACAACAATTTCCGGTGTGCAATTAAAACGCCATGGGAGAATACTTGTTCCCATTCCTTTTGTTACAAGCATTGTTTTGTTATTCTTGTGTTTTAGTCCAACGGCGTATTTTTCGCCGTAATCTGAAGGAATAAGGATTGCACCAACAAACGGCATTCTGATTTGTCCGCCGTGTGTGTGCCCAGCAAGGGTAAGAGTTACTCTCTCAGGTATATCGGGGAAAGTATCGGGCGTGTGCGTGAGCATTATAGTCGGGGTTTCACAGCCTTCCAGTGCCTTTTCGACGTCAGGTTCCCGCGTCTGTAAATCGGCAAGCCCTGCTATATAAATATTTTTGCCGTTGTAGTTAATATGAGTATTTGAGTTTTCTAATATAACAATACCGTTATTTCGTAATTGCTCCGCAATATAATCCCCGTCTGCCAAATTATCGTGGTTGCCGAGAACCGTATAAAACCCGTATTTTGTTTTTATTCCTCCGAGAGCTTTTGCCGTTTTTTTAATGTCGTAGGAGGTCTTTAATTTATGTTCTGCCGCAAAGTCTCCCGTGCAAAGAATAATATCTGGGTTTTGCGCTTTTATCATATCGACTATTTTTTGTAATCGTTTTGCTCCGTGTTTTTTTATGTGAAAATCACTTACAAAAACTGCTTTCAGTCCTTTCATATCGGGGTTTTTAATTTTATATTCAACTTTTATGAGCCTGTTCGGTTCAATAAAGCAGGTGTCGATAAATAAGATTAAAGCTATTATAAATAATAAAATCAACAATAATTTAAACATTTAAAACGACCTTTTTAGATAAACTTTCAGCCTTGTCCAAGATATAATCAACGATTTCGTGTTCAATGTGTGAACCGAAGTTGTTATTTATTTCTCTAATGAAGTAACAAGGGCTTGTTACGTTTATTTCGATTATTTTACCATCTACGACATCGAGCCCTGCCATATAGATACCCATTTCGTTGAGTTTTTGAGCAATCTTCGAGAAGTTCGATTTTTCCTCTTCGCTCAATGTTCCTTTTTTGACGAAGTTATCGTTATGGGTATTGAATTTGAAATCATCCTTTGTCGGCAGTTTTACAACGCTGTAGTCCATTACTTTATCGCCGAGCGTCAGAACTCGTTTATCCCCGTGTTTTACGGCAGGAATGAATTTTTGTACCATAACAACGGAGTTTTCTTCTCTCGTCATAACGTTAATGATAGAGCGTGTGTTCGGATCGCCCTGATGAAGGTACATAACTCCGCTCCCGAAACATTGGTTAAGCGGTTTTAAGATTATTTCGCCTTCTTTTTGCAAGAAATCTTCTATTTTGTCTTTTGAGGCTGTGACGATGTATTCCGGCATGTATTCCGAGAATAGTGTTGTGTGTAATTTTTCGTTAAAATCTCTTATTGATTTTGTGTTATTTATGACGGGCGTGTCCGTGAAATCAAGAATATAGGTTGCGTTAATGTAGTCGTTATCTACAGGCGGATCAGGTCTGAACATAACGAAATCAAAATCATCGACTTTTTTGTCATCAGATTGTTTGTTGTAGAAAATATCTTCGTTTTTTATATAGGTGTCAAAGCAGATAGTGTGGGCTTTTTGACCTTCGAGATAAAGTCTGTTGTTTGTGGTAATAAAAACTTTGTTCCCGCGCGCGAGGAGCTCTTTTATTATCCAAAAATTTGTAACAAGGTCATTAAACTCAAAATATTTTAACTCTAATTTATCTACTACAAAAAGAATATTCATAACTTCCGTTTCCTTTATTGATTGTTTTTGATAGTTCCAACGAGCAATCAGTTCTCTCTAACAATATGATGATACCATAAATATACGAGATAAAAGGATATTGCACGAAAATAACTTTTATGGAATAATGGGAAAGTAATATTTACGAAACAAATGCCGATGTGGCTCAGTTGGTAGAGCAACGCATTCGTAATGCGTGGGTCGGGAGTTCGAGTCTCCCCATCGGCATTTTGTTTTGAGAATTTTTGGGGGAAGTTATGGGAATACGAGAACTCCAAGGGCGTGAGCCCTTTTCAGAGTTCGACAAGGCGAGCAGAGGCACAAGCGTAGCGAGAGTTGAAAAATCATAATCGGAAACCACGCTTTTCGATTTGATTTTGAACGTTGCCGTTTAACGCGAGCCGCAGCGTTTATGGTCTCCCCATCGGCATTTTATTATTTATAAGGGTTTCAGAGTTTTTAAGTTTTTAGAATTTTTATAAAATTATGCATTTGGTTCCAATTTGGTTCCACTAAAAAATAATTGGGTAAAATTGGGTATGATTTTAAAATTTTTGGATACCCATTTTTGTGTTTGGGACAATTTTGGGACAGTAAACAAGATGTATTATTATTTGGTCAGTGCCATAACTATCTTGTAGATAGCTTCTATTTTTTCTGGGTTGTTATTTAGGGTTGTATTTATTTCGTTTAGCAAGTCTTTTGGCGTCTTTTTGTGTTCAAAATCGAATGCTTCAAGAAAGCTTGAGTCTAAGACATTGAGGATTGATTCGAGGTTAGTCATAGAGGGGTAGTTTTTGCCGTTTTCGATATTACTAATGGTCGCAGGTTCGACGGAGATAAGTTCTGCAAGTTTTTCTTGGTTTATGCCATTTCGCTTGCGCAATTCTCTCAATCGTTTCCCGAGTAATATTTTTTTGTTCATACGATACCCCACTTAATTAATTTAGCCTTTAAATACTTAAATATGAACTAAATATAACTTAATAAATCGTTGAAAATTAAGTTATGTTTAATTAATATGAGGTCAGATTTAATTTTTATTAAAATATTAAATCCTATTTTAAAAATGGCGGTGAGAATGGGACAAAAGTCAATTATTGATAATAGCGGGATTAATCTTGAAAATTTAGGTGAATTATTGAGAAGTTTAAGACAGGAGAAGGACTTAACACAAGCTCAAGTCGCTAAAATGGTTGGCGTTAGTTCACAGCATTATTCAAGAATAGAACGAGGCGAGTATACTCCGAGCTTGCAGACATTTTTGCAATTGGCGGGGGTTTTGGATTTAGACATATCCGCATTGGATACAGGTGAAGATGGCAAAATATCCTCTACGATGTATGAGATATTGAGGCTTTTGAAACGTTTTAGCGGAGCACAGCAGAAGGCTGTTTTGTCTTTCCTCAAAACAATGAAACCTCAAAAAATAACTCTTTGGTTGGCACAAGAGCAATTCCCGAACGGAGAAAACGATTTACCACAACATCTTATAGACTTAGAACATAATAATTTTAATTTCTTTATTGAATGGTGTGAAGATATAAAAAGCTATAAAAAGCTAATTCCTGCTTTAGAAAAATATCCTGATTCTGTCATAGTTACTGCAGATGATGATTTGATATATGAAAATGATTGGCTTGAAAAATTATACAAAGCCTACAAAAAACATCCTGAAATGATACATTGCCACAGAGCACACAGGATTACTTTTGATAAGCAAAAACATTTAAACGATTATAGCCATTGGGTAAAGTCAGTCAAAATGATAAACCCATCGTTTAATAACTTTTTTACAGGCGGTGGAGGGGTATTATATCCGTCACACTCACTGTATAAAGATGTGTTAAATAAAAAATTATTTTTAAAATTAGCTCCGACTGGTGATGATATATGGTTTTGGGCTATGGCCGTTATGAACAACCGAAAAATAAATATTGTAAAGAACAATCAATCAAAATTACATTATATAGAAGGAACCCAAGAGAATTGTTTGTATAACGAGAATATTTATAAAAATGATGAACAAATAAGAAATGTTTTAGAGCATTATCCAAATATTTTAGAAAAATTGAACAAAAGAAAATATAGAGAGCCATTCGATTTAAAAACTTTTATACAGCAAATTATTTCTGTAAAAAATGAAAGAAAACACAAAGTGATAACCATTTTAGGGATGAAAATTAAAATAAAATGCAATAATAAGCCTTAAACCTTTGTCGCTGTTGAAAGAGAGTAATCCGCCTAGTGGCGTATAGAAGGGATAAACTTACAAAAGTTGCGTAAATATTACCGAAAATACTTTTCAACAGCGAATTTATACTGTTCTATAAATAATCGTTTGAAATAATCAAGGCTGTTCATTTCGTAAAAAATTACAACAGCTTTTTTATACTCAATTTCGCTTACACTTCTGTATGATATAGGGCAATAATTATTTGCAAAAAGTATTGCATTGGCAAGAATACGCCCTGTTCGTTTGTTCCCGTCCTCGAACGGTTGTATATATGAAATCATCAAAACCGCAATCAATGCTTTTTCGATAGTATAATCGCTATTGTTTATGCAATCAACCAAATTTTCCATTGCGTCTCTTATTTGTAATTGATTAGACAACGGCTGATAATTTGTGCCGACTATCCCAACTGGCTTTTGTCTTAATCCAAATCCTACACCTAAATCCTCAACCAATAATCGGTGCAGTTCTTCTATTTTTCTAAGAGTAATATTTTCAAAATATTCTCTGTTCTTAAAGATATACTCCAACGCCGTTTTATGGTTGAGAATCATTGTTGCTTCTTCTTTTTTGTGCCCTTTTGCCTCAATATTTTCCTTGATTAAAAGTTCCGTATCAAGCAGCGTATAAGTGTTTCCTTCTATCTTTGAAGATTTCCAACTCAACTCTATCAAAATCCTTTCATATTCTTTTTTCAACTCTGTTTCAGAATAAGTCTTGACTTTGTCTTGAAAGCTTTTTGTTATCAAATCCAATTCAGCTATTTCATCTTTTGAAAAAAGATTTTTTAAATTTTTAAACACTTCAAAATTAAAATAAGGGTATTTTATTTTTCTTTCATCAACTTCTTTTAAGAAATACTTTTCTGTATCAATTTTTCTGAATAAATCGGAATTATTTGACAGACTGTAAGTCGTATTCCTTGCCGAGCCGGATTTTTTAACCAAATTTTGTTGGATTAAATAATTCAAATCCCTTATAAGTGTCGGTTTCGAAAAATTATCATCTAAATTTTTTATATATCCTTCAATATCACTGCGTGATGCGGTATCATTATCACTCAGAAAATCTATAATATTTTGTTGTCGTTTTGATATTTTCGCCATAATCGTCTCATTTTTCTAATTTATCGTATCATATTGAGACGATAAATTCAAGTAAGAATACAAAAAGTACGTATATTTTATGTTTAGACAGAGTCACGCCTAACGGCGTATAGAAGGGATAGACTCGCAAAAGTTGCGTAAAATTTTAACCAAAATGATTTTACAGTAAATGTATTATAATTTGAATTGCGATATCATTTGTGCTATACTGTTAAAAACGACTTTGCTAAACATTTCTGAGGTTAAAATGGATAATAATGATGTACAAAATAATATTGTGATATATAGAAACGAGCAAAATCAAATTGAATGTAAGGTAAATTTGACAAACAATACTCTGTGGCTTTCTTTAGAACAAATCGCAACTGTTTTCGGGAAAAACAAATCAACAATATCAAGGCATATAAAAAATATTTTTGAAACCGGTGAGTTGGATAAAAAATCAGTTGTTGCATTTTTTGCAACAACTGCAAATGACGGTAAAACCTATAATGTAGCCTATTATAATTTGGATATGATTATTTCAGTCGGGTACAGAGTTAATTCAAAAATAGCAACAAATTTCAGAAAATGGGCAACATCAACCTTGAAAGATTATTTAACCAAGGGTTTCGCTATCAATGAACAACGATTAAAACAAGAACAATCAAAAGTCCAAAACTTGCAAAATACAATAAATTTGTTATCAAGGAGCCTTACTAATCAGGTTGAAAATCTTGACGACGGACAAACGATTGCAAAAATTATGTCGAGTTATGCAAACGGCTTGACTCTTCTTGATAATTTTGACCATAAAACACTTGATACAAAAGGAGTTTCAAGCAAACCGGCAGTAAGAATACAAGAAGAAGAGTTCTTGAAAGTTATTGATAAAATGAAATCTAAATATGCCTCGGATGTTTTTGCCAACCCGAAGGATAAAAGCTTTTCCAGTTCCGTTAATCAGATTTATCAAACTTTTGACGGCAAAGAACTCTATCCGACCTTGGAAGAAAAAGCTGCTATGCTTTTGTATCTGATAACAAAGAATCATTCATTCTCTGACGGCAACAAGCGTATCGCTGCCAGTTGTTTCCTGTATTTTTTAGAAAAGAATAAAATGCTGGATAAACTCACTATATTTGACAGCGGAACTCTTTTTGCACTGACTCTACTAATCGCTGAAAGTAACCCTGATGAAATGGAAACAATAAAAAATGTTGTTGTTAGTATTTTAAATGGCGGTGTACGTAACATATAATATGAAATTATTTTTATGAACAGGGCACAATTATGCTCAGCAACTCTAAATTAAAAGCGGAAGATAGGTATGTTTCCTTTACACAAGTTGCGTGACATATGCAAAATGTAAATTACGAGCATGCCCAACTAATTACAGTGAGAACGTGGGTTCCATGAGCGTTTGTACTGCTTGAAATATCGCAAAAGCATGCCTGCTTTTACAAAGTTCATATAATTTTATAAAAAAGTTGATTTTTGGATGAATTTTTGACATAATAAGTATGTATAAAAGTAACGAAATGTTAAAAATGTTTTACAATTTTCTGCGTTTAGTTGTTTATACAACATAAATAAACGAAAAAATAAAAAAGATATAAAGATTGTATTAATATTTTCAGTTTATCAGAAAAATATATTAAATCCCATTGCGGGCGTCGTTTGAATTTGGTATCATTAATTTATAGATATTTTTAGGAGCAATTTTGTACCTGAAAAATTATTGTATATGACATAAAATAGGAATATGACAATGAAAGACAATTCACCGAATGAAAAATTAACCGAAGAAGAAACAAAAATTTTAGGATTTTTGATATCAAAATATACCGATACTAACACCCCGCAAAAAATTGATTTTGATAAAGATTTTATAGAGAAAATAAAAACCGATTTAAAACAAAAACTCAACACCTATTCCGATACAGAGCTCATCGTTATCGCATATAAAAAGGGTTTGATAAAATAATTTTGATGGCAACGGTGCAAACTTTTATAAATTCACTATAATATCTCTGTTTTATCTTTTAAAAACGTGATTAGGCGTCGTATTTTTTGCCTTAATCCTGTGAGTAGTCCGAGGCTAATCAGACATCCGGCACAGCTTGTGAGAACATAATCGGATTTTGATTTTTTTATTGCTTCTTTTTTCTTATCAAAAACAGGTTTTATTTTGCCTAAAGTTTGGGGATGTTCAAAGCCTGCAAATCCGCAACATTCGTCACAACCATCCATTTTGTTATAGTCAATATTTTCTATATTTTTTATGATTTTTTCGATATAATTATCATCATTTTGTATGTCTAAATCCTCGTGGCAAGGTTTGTGATAAGTGACCGTTGTATGTTTTATAGCTCTGAACTTTATGTTCTTTTCGGCAATAAGTTCATACAAACTTTTTGTTTTAATTTTACTTAATTTTTCTTTTAATTTATCATCGTCGATGTATTTGATATACTGTGTCCACGCCCAATTACAGCTCGCACAGTCAGTCAAAAAATAATCAAAATTATCAGGTAACTTTTCTATATTTTTCTTTGCAACTTCGATAAATCTGTCCATATTTCCCGTTGTCAAAAAAGGCATTCCACAACAGTCAAAATCAACGTCAATGACTTCTATCCCCATTTTGTTGAGCAATTCTTTGACGTAATTATCAACATCAGGGTGTAATTTATTTAAACATCCGCCAAAGTAGATGGCTTTCGCGCTTGGATTTTCGATATTCTGTTTATACCTGCGGGTAAATATTTTTCGTATCTTTTCGACCAGTGACAGAGCAAAGCCGAATACATATTTTGATTCCAAAAAACCGTATATTTTGCCCTCAAATGAATGTTTAAAATAATCAGATTTTGCCGCTAAAATAATATCAAGTGCGTTTATTTCTGCAGGGCATAATTTCGTACACCTATTGCATTTAAGGCACAAATCAAGGTATTTATTTATGTTCTTGTTTAACTTTAATTTATCCTTAACTACCCCGTTGAGCATAATAAACTGCCCGCGGGAGACCGTGCATTCATTACCCGAGGTCTGAAACAGCGGACACGCAGCCTGACAAATTCCGCATTTGGAACATCTGTGCAGTTCCTCTTTATAATCCGATAAATTTTTCTTAACTTCAGCCATAATATTATCCGATTATTTGTTCAATCTCTTTGTTACCCAATCTTCAAACACTCTCATAGGCGCTCTAGTAATCGCAAGTGACCACTTCTTAACGTTCTTTGTGATTACACTCAATGCGCCGACGTTTGCGCCTTCCTCAATGGTTACAGGTGCTACGAGTACGGAGTTTGAACCAATCTTTACGTTATCTTCAATAACGGTCTTGCTCTTAACCTTACTTAGCGGATCATAATTTGCGGTAATCGTACCTGCCCCTATGTTTACGTTGGCACCGACTTCGCTATCCCCGATATAAGTCAGATGGCAAGCATTTGTATGGCTCTTGATGTGAGCTTTTTTAACTTCTACAAAGTTTCCGATTTTTACATAATCATCCAATGTAACTCCGCCTCTGAGGTGGGAGAATGGTCCAACCTTGCAGTGTGAGCCAATCTTATTTTTGCCTTCAATGTATGTGGAAGGTAGGATAACAGTGTCTTTGCCAATCTCTGTTTGCGGATCAATCCAAGTGGTATTAGGATCAACAATTGTAACGCCCTCGGTCATAAAGTGTTCAAGAGTGCGCTTTGTCATTATTCTCGTTGCCTCTGCAAGGTTCAATTTAGAATTTATACCGTAAATTTCTGTATTGTTTGCAAGGATATGTGCGTTAACCTTCAATCTGTTCTTGTTACCCCATTCGATGATATCCGTGAGGTAATATTCGCCTTGAGCGTTGTTAGTCTTTAATTGTGAGAACGCATCTTTTATCTTTTCCCAGTTCAAACAATATATGCCTGCATTTATCTCTTTGACAGCTTTTTGTTCAGGGGTTGCATCTTTTTCTTCCACGATTGAATTTAGTGAGCCGTCAGCATTTCTGATTATTCTTCCGTAGTTTGTCGGATTATCAAAAACCGCACTCATAACAGTTATATCAGAGTTCATATCTCTGTGAGCCTTGATGAAGGTTTTGAGTGTTTCTGACGTGATGAGCGGAGTATCACCGCAAAGAATAATAACTTCTCCTTTATAATCATTTAAGTATGGAAGAACCATACTGACTGCGTGTCCCGTTCCGAGCTGCGGCGATTGGAGAACTGTTTTAGAATTCGTGTAATTCGTCTTTACATAATCTTCAACCAATTCAGCCTGATGTCCGACTATGACATAGTTTTCATCTACGAGTTCCGTTCCGTTCACGGCATCAATAACATAGCCCAAAAGTGTCTTTGAATATATCTCATGCAATACCTTAGGGGTTTCGGATTTCATCCTTGTGCCTTTTCCTGCCGCCAATATTATTGATTTTGCCATTTTATTCTCTCCAATCTTATTCTATTGTTCTTGTTATCTTCATCAGCTTTCCGCTGCGACTGTAGGCTTTTGTGCCTACCCAGTGGATTATCAGGTTGCCTTTGCCGTCAAAGTTGTACTGATTTGATTTTGATACATAGAACGTTACATTTGATAACGTTCCTTTGCTATTATATGTCAAAGACGTTCTCGGGAAAACCTCTGCTGAAGAATTGTTATCAATTTCGATTCGTAAAAGTTTCCCTTTTGAGGTATAAACCCAAACCCGCTCAGGGGCTTTGTGATATCTTATTCCATACGAAAACAACGTAGTTCCGCAGTATGACGGATAAAGAGTTCTCGGGTTTTCTTTTTCTCCGATAACAAAGGCGTTATCTTTTATTTTTTGCATATTATCGCTGTAGGATTTATCCGTCAGATAGTCTTTGTAATCCGCAAGGGGCAGAACCGTTTTTACGCCTTTGAATGCCGTAGCTTTCGCCGTCGGTACGGTGTAGCCTTTTTCTACCTTTACGGTTGTTTTTTTCTTCGCCTTGCGTCTATATCGTTTTGCATCGGCTGTTTGTGCAAACAAGCCAGCAATCAGGATAAAGACCAATAAAATTTTAAATTTTTTCATAGTTTATATTCCGCTCTAGCTTAATTCTTTTTCAAAAAGGTTTTCTATCAAAGTTGATGCAAGCTGTGAGAAACTCTCCGTGATGTTTGAATTTTCATTCACCTCTGATACAGGAATACCCTTGTTTATGGAGGACATAATCGTATAATAGTTATTCGGGATTTTCCAATATACTTTTTTATTCAACGCTTTTTCGACGTCCTCTGTTGTGATTTCGTCATTGTCAAGGTACCTGTTTATTAGGATTTTTGTTTTGTCCGCAGGAATGTTGTAGTTTGCAAACAGTGCCAAACATCTCTGACAGTTCCTGATTAATGGCAGATTGACGACCGTCACAAGCAGGATAACATCGGATTCTTCCAAAATTGTGATGTTTGCCTTGTCGATATTTGTTCCCATATCGATAACGATATATGCAAACAAATCTCTGACCGCATCAAAGAGTTTGACCACCTGTGATGCCGTGAGCATCTTGGATTGCTCCATATACGGCGGTTCTGCCAAAACGTAGAGGGATGAGTTTTTATATTGCCTGCATGCTCCTTTGACGTTTTCAACCGCTCTTTCGTTTGCTATTTCGCAGATGTTGACGGAAGGTTTTACATCCAAGAATGTTGTGACATCCCCTATTGGCAGGTTTAAATCAATAAGCAAAACTTTTTCTCTCGTGAGCCTTGCAAGCTCCACTGCAAGGTTTGTTGCAACAACGGTTTTGCCTACTCCGCCTTTGTTTGAATAGACGGATATTATCTGCGATTTTTTCATCGTTCTGACTTCTTCCGCAAGACATTTTTTGACCGATTGGATAAACTCGTTTTTGATTATCGGCTTAGATACAAAATCTTTTGCTCCGTAGCGCAGAGTTTGGATAATATTTGCTGTCGTGTAATCCTCGGAGAGGACAAGGACATTGATTCCGAAATCGGCAAGCCTTTTTATCATTTTGAACGATGCCGTTTTGTCGGAGGTCATCGCGAAAATTGCAAGTTTCGGTTTGTTCTCTTTTGCGTATTTTACCCCGGCAGGGTATTCCGTGAATATTTTTTCTATAGTTATATCAGGAATTTCCGCAAGGTAGCTTTTTATAATCTCTTGCGATGTTTCTTCTTTTTCAAATATTATCAGATTTTTGTTCATATTTTTCTCCGTGATTGGATTTTTTGATGTAGTGTCATTGCGAGCAGAAAAAAGGCTTTTTCTGCGTGGCAATCCAGCCAACTTGTCTAAACATTTCATATTTGTTCGATATTAACTTGTTATTTGTGAGGACAAACCCTCACCCGAATTTCTAAAACTCGTACCTCGTTTTGAAATTCAACCCTCTCCCAAAGGTAGAGGGGGTTAAGTGGCACATTTTTGTTGCATCCTACTTTCAGCAGGCGACCAAACCCACATCCTACAATCCATTCTAGTATAATTTCCGCAGTTTATCAAGATAAGAGGAAAAGAATTACATAATATATGATTTTTTATAAAAAATGTAGGTCAGGCACTGCCTGACAAAAATATTAAAGGAGTTACAATTTTACAAACATTGCGTTATTGGAATTAGTAACTTATAATTATATCAATAATTATAAAGAAAGGACTACAAATGGAAATGTTTAATCCTCCACATCCGGGCACTATGTTAAATGAACTGTATTTGAAAGAAAATAACCTTTCAATTTCTCGTGCTGCTTTAATGTTGGGATTATCAAGAAAACATTTATCCAACATCGTAAACGGAAAAGTTCCTATAAGTGCTGATGTAGCCCTAAAATTGGAAAAATGTTTTAAAACAACGAGTGCTTATATGTGGCTCAAACTTCAATCAAAATATGATTTATGGCAATCTCGTCAAACATTAAACCTTGATGATGTTATTTCTATGTGATTTATAGTTTAACATCTTCTGCCGTATAAAGCATATATGTTGTGTTCTGCATAATTTTCCCGTCATTGCCTTTGATAAATAATAACGGAAATACAAAAATCCAGCCGACATTTGCCCAATATCTGCCTTCTCCGTTATCGGATACAATGCCTGATAATCTTATTGTGTCACTTTTCGGAGTGATAATCTGAAATTCTCAAACATCTAATTCCCCAGGAATGCCTAAAATCCCGTTATTTTTTCTCTTTGTTATTTTAGCATTTACTTCTGTTCCCATTTTAATAACGGTTTCACCGTTAATTTTGACAGGTTGTGTTACAGAGAATAAAACCTTATCCCCTGTTCTTACTTTATCTGCATCAATTAATTTAGCAGGTTGAACAACAACCAATGTCCCTTGAGGAATAGTTACAGCCATTACGTTTGATTTTATAAATAAACATAAAAACAACAATGCAAAAAATTTTTTCATATTTTTCTCCTAATTCTTATATTAAATATTATACTCTCTTTTACGTACTGTGCGTACGTATAATTTACAAATTTTTACGTTTAGACTGTACGTATATGTATGATGGTTTCTACAAACAATTAGGAGAAAATATCAAAACCAGACGGCAAGAATTGTACTATACCCAACAGGAACTTGCCGACAAGGTTAATATGTCTCTGAATTTTATCGGCAAAATTGAAGTTGCATTTTCAAGACCGTCATTAAATACTCTTATTACTATTGCGGAAGCTTTAAACTCCACAATATCGGATATTACAAAGGGTTGTAAATAATGTAGGGTGCAATTTTTTGCACCAAATATAACACTCAATCTTTACCCGCACTTAGTGCCCTAGTATCTTAGTGCCTTTACAATCACACCACATAATCAATGCCGTGTTTTTGGAATAATTTATTGAAGAAATCGGAGTTTTTTTGTACGCGTTCGCTTGTGAGTTTCATCGGCAGGAGTTGATGGAAATTAGCGTCTTGCCAATTATTTTTATGTGTTTCTATGTATTCGGTCATAAATCCGTTGACAGCTTTTTCATCGTTAGTGTTCAATTCTTCCGTATACGGTGGTTTATTATGGTGGATTTGTGCGATTAATTCTTTTGCCTTTGTCTTGCTTTCTTTATCCAACTTTGGCAATTCGGAAATACTTTCCAAAATCGCAACGGTTGACTCTTTTTTCTTCAAATTTGGTTCAAATTTATATTTTGAATGGAACTGTATCGCCTCCGGCAGGGCGTCCAATTCTATGGCGGAGATATGGTTTTCCTTTAGCTCCATAATGCTTGATAATCGCATTATTTCTCCCACCCCTTTGTTTCTGTATTTTGGATCCGTTTCGATATAGCCTTTATTTATTGTTTTGGTCTTAGGATTGATTGTATAATGGTACTCGCCCATTGTTTTGCCCAAAAAGTTTTTGATTTTTGTAAATATAGTTGGTTCATATCCCAAAGTTTCCTCTACATAAATACTTGAGAGAATAGCTTTCCCGCTTTTATATTTGACTGGCATGTTTGTGTGCACCTTGCACCCGTCGGTGGCAGTTGTTCTGAAACTCGGAGCCGTCATAGGTTTTGATTTGACTATTTGGCGTATATTATTGATTGTTGATTGGATTTGCATTGCAATATTTTAAATCCTCAAAATAAAATTTTTTGCTAAAGTTTTATGGTGCAATTTTTTCGCTCCAATTTACTTTCTACCTTATATTTACTTAATTCCTTCTTAGTGCCTTAGTGCCCTAGTATCCTAGTGCCTTTAATAACCTATACCACATAATTAATGCCGTGTTTTTGGTATAAATTATTGAAGAAATCTGAATGTTTGTTTACCTGTTCGCTTGTTAATTTCATAGGTAAAACGCAATCAAAATTTGCATCTTTCCAATCTTTTTCGTGGTTAACAAGATAGTCGGAGATGAAATTATTTACATCTTTTTTGTCATCAGGTTTTAGCGCGGGTGTATATGGCGGTCTTTCCGTGTTAATTCTTTCTAACAGTTTATTAGCGGTTGCCTTGTCTTCTTTTGATACTTTTGGCAACTTTGTGATTCTGTCCAAAACCCTTGATGCAGAAAATTTTCCTTTCAAATTAGGTTCAAAGTTGTATTTGGAATGGAATTGTATTGCCTCCGGCAGAGCATCGATTTCGATTGCGGAGATATGATTTTCTTTTAACTCCATAATGCTCGACAGTCGCATTACTTCCGCCACACCTTTGTGTCTGAATTGCGGATTTGTTTGGATATAGCCGTTGTTTATAGTATTAGTCTTAGGATCAATCAGATAATGATAATCGCCCATGATTTTCCCGCAAAGGTTTTTGATTTTTGTTGTTATGTTGATGTGATTGCTTGAGCAAGATTTTTCGCAGGTCGAGGCAAGAGTAACTTTGTCGCTCCCGCATTGAACGTTGAGCTTGGAATGCACCTTCCAGCCGTCCTTTGTCGCCTTTTTGAATTTTGGCACAACAGCTTTTGCAGAAAAATTTGGGGTTAAATAATTGGTTGATGAATTAATTTGCATTGCATTATCTTAAAACATTGAAATAAAATTTTTTGCTATAAGTAATAAAATTTATAAAAGAATCCCTTGTTCTTATTGTGTTATACCCTTGACAAAAAGTGGAATATAGTAAATAATATAAGTACAGGGTGGTAGTTTCCTGGACTACCAAGAACTCTTAGAGGTTTAAGCGGTTTTTATCTTTTACGATAAAAGCCGTTTTTTAATATGTACAAAATCAAAAAAATCAATAAAAGACTAATGTTGAAATCGTTCATATTGCCCCCTTTCTAGTCGGGACCCAACCCGAGGTTTAAAATAAAGTGTCGTTGGGCTTCCTTTAGAAAGAGTTCCTTTTACCCTGCATAAATATCGTATCATATTTTTAACAAGTTGTCTATTTAAACTACTACAAATAATACAAAAAGCGGACTTTTTTAAGTCCGCTTTTGTTTAAAGTATATTTACTCCTTACCTCTTAGGCAACTACTTTTGATTCTTCAACGAGTTTAATCAAAGTATTTGCAACGGTTTCCTGTTCTTCTCTTGTGAGTTCAGGGAACATAGGTAATGACATTACGCATTCCGTATCTTTTTCTGTGTTAGGTAATGAACCTTTACCTTGTCCTAAGTAAGCGTTAACTTTTTGCAAGTGCAACGGAATAGGGTAATACAACATTGTTCCGATACCTGCTTCGTGCATCTTATCAAAGATTTCATCTCTGTTAGGAACTTTGACTGTATATTGGTGATATACACAGTAAGTGTCGTGCAATTCTACAGGAGTCTTGATATCATCGTATTTAGCGAATAAATCGTTGTAGATATATGCTCTTTCACGTCTTGCCTTGTTCCATTCATCGATGTAAGGAAGTTTTACTCTCAAGATAGCTGCTTGGATTTCATCAAGTCTTGAGTTAACACCGATTTCATCGTGGTGGTAACGAACAGCACCGCCGTGGTTTCTCAATGCGATAACTCTGTCTCTCAATTTTTCAGAGTTTGTTGTAATCAAACCGCCGTCGCCCATTGTACCGAGGTTCTTTGTAGGATAGAAGCTGTAGCATCCGATATCGCCGAATGTACCGACTTTTTGTCCTTTGTAAGATGAACCGATAGCTTGGCAGCAGTCTTCGATTACGTGTAAGTTATGACGTTTTGCTATATCCATAATCTTATCCATTTCGCAAGGTTGACCGTACAAATGTACAGGGATGATAGCTTTTGTCTTAGGTGTAATAGCTGCTTCAATCTTATCAGGATCGATGTTGAAAGTATCAGGGTTGATATCAACAAATACAGGTCTTGCACCTACGATACCGATTGTTTCAGCCGTTGCAACGAAAGTGAATGCTGTTGTGATTACTTCGTCGCCTGCTCCGATGTCTAATGCTCTCAATGCCAAGTGCAAAGCATCGGTACCTGAGTTCAAACCTACGGTATATTTACAACCGATATAGTTTGCGAGTTCTTTTTCTAATTCTTTTGTGTTTTCACCCAAAATATATGAACCGGATCTCATTACTTCGCATACAGCTTTTTCTGCAGCTTCGCCGATTTGTTTATATTGACGTTTTGAATTAAATATAGGTATATTCATTCTTTTTATCCTTTCTTTTTATATTTCTTTTCCCCACCTATACAGTCTATCATACTAATAGTCAAAACCGCCCGTTCTTTATATAAACTTAATCTGTTTTGCGCATGGTTTAAAAAATTTTTATATCAATATTTTGTAGTTGTCATGCTGTTTTAATCTCTGTCCTGAACTTGTTTCAGGATTATTTCAGCATCTTTTTTTACTTTTTATCAGATTCCGCCGAAACAAGTTCGGAATGACATCTTATGAATGTATACAAAATAAAAAAACGGGCATGGTCTGCCCGTTACAAGAGTTTATTTATCTATTTTGATTTTGTGTATTTTTTAGCACACTCAATCATCTCGTTTATCATATCCATGTTGGAATACACATTCATCCCGCTGTTGGACAGAACTTGTCTGAAACGATTTTCCCAAATATTAAATACCTCGTCTTTGCTCAAGCCTATGACATCGCCCATAAAGCTCAACTCTTTATAATCAACGGGAACAGGAAGGGCTCCTCTCATCATATCAACTACATCCAATCTCTTTGTTCGCGGAAAAGATTTCAAAAAATCGACCATGGACATTTTTTTCTTTTTTAAGGCTGATTTTATTTTTTCAACTGTTTCATCAATCATAATCGGCTCTTGTGGGAGTCTGTATTCTTCAAAAGTTTCGGGCTCAACCTCCATCACCGTTGCAATTCTCTCTAATGTTGTTCCTCTTGTTGAAAACGGGATTGTGTTGTCGATTAGGTTGTAAACGTAAGATAGTGTTACACCTATCATTTGGGCGAAATCTTTTTTATGTAACCCGCTCTTTTCCAAAAACTCGGAAAGAATTTTGGAGCTTTGTGTGGTTATTGTTTCTTTCATTATTATTTCCTTTCTTTTATCCGACGTTATATTTATTCACTTTTTATAAAACTTTTTTAACCCTTAACAGGTTATTCGACTCGGTAATTTTTATTTCTTTTAAAATAAAATTTATGTTATGATAATGGAGTTAGTGCGATAAAAAGATACTAAGTTATCGGGCACTAAGGCATTATGTAGTAGGGTGCGGTCACTACCGCACCAACAAAATTGAAGAAAACAGGGTGCAATTTTTTAAATCACCATAAAACAAAAAGGAGCAATACATTGAAATTAGATATAATAATGTTAAGACAGATAGGTATACTAAGCGTAATCATCGGATTGGTAATAGGAGCTCTTGCGAACCTTCCTTTCCATATCGGCTCAACGATATTTATTCTGTACTTTTTAGCGTTAGCCGCAGGCGTGATTATTTATCTTAAACGTATCAATGTTTTAGGTGATATAACCGTAAAAGAAGGCGGAATAATCGGTACAATCATCGGTATGACTTCTTTCGTAGGTTTTTGTGTATCATATATGCCGATTAAAATAATTGTAGGTTTCATAAAAGATAACTTCTTGAGTTCAATCATCACAAGCGGATTTACAAATTTCTTGGCATTTACTACATTGATAATGTTTTTAATCTTTATGGATTTGCTTTGTGCATTGATGAACGCTTTCGCAGGCGGTGTAACCGCTTATATATATGAACTTTTGGAAGAATACAAAAAAGATAACCCGTCAGATTTTCAGACAGGGTTAAGATACAGAAATAAATAGAAAAACAGAAATTAAGAAATATAAATAGTGATAAAGGAGATATTATGGCATTTGAATCAAAAATAAGAACAATCCAATGGGTTGGAAATGTTTCAAGAATGGTAGATCAGACAAAAATCCCGTACGAATATGTAATGGTAGATATTAAAACGGGTGATGAAATGTATAACGCAATCAAAACAATGATTGTCAGAGGTGCTCCGGCTATCGGCGTATCTGCTGCGCACGGTGTTGTTTTGTACGCTCAGGAATTACAAAAACAAAACTTATCAAGAGAAGAGTTCATCTCTAAATTGATTGAAAAATCAGAATACTTAAAGACTTCAAGACCTACTGCGGTTAACCTGATGTGGGGTGTAGACAGACAATTGGAAATTGTAAGAAACTCTAAATCGGATATTGCAGGTATCGTCGAAGAATTAAAACAAAACGGTATTAAGATGGAAAACGACGATATCGCAATCAACAAAAAGATTGGTGATAACGGAGCCGTTGTTGTTCCGAAAGGCGCAACAATCCTTACACACTGCAACGCAGGTGCTTTAGCAACGGTCGGATACGGTACGGCGCTCGGGGTTGTACGTTCAGCTTTCGCTAAAGATAACACCGTACAAGTGTTCTCTGATGAAACAAGACCTCGTCAACAGGGTTCACGTATTACAACATTTGAATTAAAAATGGACGGAATCCCTGTAACAATGATTACAGACGGTATGTGCTCATACTTTATGAAAAAAGGTATGATTGACTTAGTTATTGTAGGGGCTGACAGAATAGCCGCTAACGGTGATACAGCTAATAAGATTGGTACTTACACAGTAGCTATTGCCGCTAAGTATCATAATATTCCGTTCTATATCGCAGCACCGTTGTCTACGATTGATACCTCAATTAAATCAGGGGATGAAATTCCGATAGAAGAACGTTCACATGATGAAGTTACTCACATCAACGGCAAACTCGTTTGTGCGGAAGGTATAAACGTAATCAATCCGGGATTTGATGTAACTCCACACGAACTTATTACCGGTATCATTACCGAAAAAGGTATCTTGAGACCTGATTATAACGAATCTATCAAAAACGCATTCGCTCAACAGGAAGCAGTTTGCGTATAGACAGATAATCAAATCTTAAATAGAAAAACTAAAAAAGCGATTGGTTCATAACTCCAATCGCTTTTTAAACTTTTGTTTGCTCCTTTCGTCTTAATAACATTATAGTAATAAACTACATATCCATCATAAAACTAGGTACGTCTGACATTACGACTTCGTCTTCGTCTTGAAGTAACTCAACCGTGAGTTTCTGTTGTTTTTGCAGACTTTCTATTTGTGCGGATACGTTTCCGTTAAATACGTCTTCGTTCTTTTTAAAGTAATTAACAACCTCCTTAGCCGGAGCCGTCAGAACGTCAACAATAGTCTTTTTGATAAGATTTTGGGTTCTGACTCCGATAGGATTTTGAGGAACTCTAACATTGAGCCCGAACGGTCTCGGCGCTCGCCGCCAGTTATGAGCATACTCGGCAGACGTTCCGCCTTCCGTCTTAACAACATTCAACTTGCTGTTATTGACGGTATATTGACTATTTAACGATGCTTGATCGCCTGTATTTAAGTTATTGATATCTGCCATTTTGCGTTATCCCTAATTACATCATGTAATTACGGCATCCCTCCGATAAATCTTTAATAATTTTCGAAAAAAAATCAGTTTTTGTTACATTTATTTACAATTGATAAATACTATCTTTAAAAAACAAATAGTACGGGTTGTGCTTGTCA
>DLEF01000067.1:41308-53268 GCA_002481545.1 Cyanobacteria bacterium UBA7753
CAAAACCTTAGCGTGCCATTTCTTTTTTGGGTTCCGTTTTTTCTTTTTGGCTTCGCAACTCTGAAAAGAAAAAATGGAACATAACATAACAAATAATACTTTATTAATGTTTGAAAATTTATAAATATGTAACCTAAGCAAGTCCAGTGATGTTTTTTGCAGATATCTCACTCACTTTGGTTTATAATATACTTATCGGAGAGAATAATTGATTAAGATACTGGATTGCACACTTAGAGACGGCGGATATTTGAACGATTGGAAATTCGGAAAAGACAATATTTCCGAGATTATTACTTTGCTTTCAAACGCCAAAATTGATTATATAGAATGCGGGTTCCTAAAGAATATCAAGTCGTACAACCCCGATGTTGCTCTGTATAACGATGCAGGCATGTTAAACCACTCGGATACTGCCTCGTTCACTCTTATGTTGAATTACGGGGAGGAGGTTACAAACCTCAAGTTCAACAAAAATGTTGAGATACGCTTGGCATTCAAACCTCATCAATTATCAGAGATTGAAACATTTACAAAACCGCTGATTGACAACGGCTACGCGGTTTCGCTAAATCCTATGCATATAGGGTTATATTCGGCGGAGAATTTAAAGAACCTCGCAGATATTACAAACTCTTTGGCTCCTACGTGCCTTACGCCAGTAGATACAATGGGAATACTTACTCCTGATGATACGGAAAAAATATTTACGTATTTGGATGAGAACGTTAATAAAACCATCCCGTTCGGGTTCCATTCGCACAACAATTTGAACCTTTCGAGGGCTAATGTTGAAAAGATTATTGATATGGATTTGAAACGTGATGTTATAATTGACACATCCTTAAACGGGATTTCACGGGGTGGCGGAATGCTCCCGACTGAAGAAATGGCAGAGATGCTGAACAAAAAATGCGGGGCAAAATATGATATACAAATTTTGGAAGAGTTGAATGCCTTGATAAAAAAGATTGTGCCGACAGAGGAGAATAAGCAACCTTACTGTTTGAGCGCAAAATACAAATGTCATCCTAACTATGCACTTTATTTAATAACTCAAAATTACCCTACGGACAAAATGCCCGAAATATTCAAGCAAATCCCGAAGGCAGACAGAATTATTTATTCTCAAAAAGTCATTGAGAACATCATAAATAAATAACTTGTATTTATCGGCGCAATTACAGATAATTTGCAATTCTGTTTACGCAGGCTTCCGACGATTTCAGCCATTCACGATATGAAAATCTGCAAACTTTGAATCCGCAACGTTCGATAACGGCTTGTTTTTTCATATTCTTCATCTTGGATTTTACGTTATCTTTGACGCCGTCGCATTCAAGTACAAACTTGTTGTTTACGACCAAATCCGCATTGACTCCGCCGAGCTCTACCCCCGCGCGAACTTCATAGCCCAAATCACGCAAGGTGTTTGCGACTTCGCGTTCAAACGAGTTTTTATAGGTGTTTTCGTCTATTTCGTTATTGGTTATCTTTGTGCGTTTTTCTTCATATTCTTTTATGTACGCAAGATAACTTCTGAACAGTCCGTCAGGCAAGTCCGTAAAGTCTTTTGATACGAAGTTTATCATCTTGTTCTTAGCACGGGTGATTGCGACGTTAAACAGGTTTGGTTTCTGCAAGAATGTCAAACTCTGAGGAAAACTGTTGTTAGCGAACGCCCATGACGCAAGTATTACATCTCTTTCATCACCTTGGAAGGTGTGAGCCGTACCGATATCGATTTGATGTTTTTGTATCATATAATCTGATATAACCTTGCCCAGAGAGGTTTTTATCTGTTCTACCTGTGCTCTGAACGGTGATATAATCCCGATTGTAATAGGTTTATCAGGGTTATTTCTTTCATCTTCAATGATTATTTCGTGGACACGGTTTACAAGTGCCTCAATTTCAGGCAGGTTTCTCGTTGCGTCGGAATCGACTTTCCCGTCGGGAACCTGTACAAGTTCAAGCACTTTTTCGTTTGGGTTATTCTGGCGCATTACACGTATTCTGCCTGCATAAAACTCTTTGTTTGAGAAATTAATAATCGGAGGCAGACTTCTAAAATGTTCATCCAGAAGAACAGGACACATAGAATAATAGTTTGCGATATCGAACATTGAGTTTGTTCTGAATCTCCACATAAGTTGGTATCTGTCCGCGATTTCATACTTGCTCATAAACGATTGTTCTTTTGCGTTCTCCAAGAATGATAGGTGCGGAAGCTGTTTATCATCCCCTACGATTACGGCTCTTTTTGCCCTGTATAGGATAGGGAAACAGCTTGCAATATCACACTGTGACGCCTCATCAATGATTGCAACGTCAAAAAGCCCCGGTTTCATCGGGAGCGAGCCCGATACTGCATAAGTCGTAACGCACCAGCAAGGGAACGCCTCAAGCAGAGGTCTAAAGTCTTCCGCCTCAAGCAGTCTGTTCTGCAGGCTCTTTTTACGTTCTACTAATGATTTTGAGTGAACGAACAATCTTTGACGTTTCGTTTGGTCTCTCATCAAACCTTTCAGTGCCTCACGGCGTTTGTTTTTCAGAATATCCGTTACGAGTTTCTTTTGTTTTTTCTTTAAAGTTCTTATTTTTTCGGTAATGATATGGATGTTTCCGAGCTCTTGAATTTCGTCTTCAATGTCTTTGGCTCTGCATACGATATCAGCCATTTCAAGCTCTTCATTGAGTTTTAAGAGGTTCCCCTGAGTCAGAGCGAAATCATTAAGTCCCAATAATTTTTTGAGTTTGTTTATAGAGGTGTAGTTATTTACGGCAGCGAAGAACCCTGATTTTTCAAGGTTTTTCCCGAGCTCTGCCGACAAATCTTTTATTTGGTTTATGTCGTTTCTTGTGAACTTCCCTCTCATAAACATAGGAGGCCCCGAAACTTTTTTCTTTTCGGCAATTTCCTGTCCGACTTCCGTCCATTCGTTTTCGAGTTTAATAATGTTTTCCGCTTTTTGTTCCAAGTCACGGATTGAGTCCAATAAATCCTCCATATCGGAAACATCGACAAGAACGTTGTTTTCAACGTCTTCGTCTAAATCGACCTTGTTTGATAAAAGGTCTTGGAGTTGGAAACTCAATTGTTTCTGATAATTCAGACGCCCTGCTCTTAGCGCAAGATACGGAGCACCAAGCTCGTTCAGCCTGTCCGCTATGACGTCGACTGCCTTATCCATACGGGAGGCAACAAGGACTGTTTTTCCGTTTGCGACAAGGTGCGCAACAAGGTTTACAATAGTCTGTGATTTACCTGTTCCCGGAGGGCCGTAAACCGATACGAGTTTATGCGTTTCAATGTTTTCAATTACTTTCGCCTGTGAGTCACTCAGCGCAAGCGGAGTAATCGGGTTAAAAGCTTCTTTCCTTTGAGGAATCGGAGTAGGCTTAGCCTGCGTATATTCCTCGTTTATGATATTTAACACTGTTTCTCTGTATATTCCGCTCGGTTTTTCGGCGATTTGAGTTAACTCGTGTAAAACACCTGCTGTGACAGATGGACGCTTTGTCAAAATTATTGCACATTGGTTGGTTAATCTGATTTTCTCTACTTTTGTGCTTTTTTGAGGCGCCTCATCGTCGCCGTCGTGGTTTTCGGAATCCATATCAGAGGATTTTGAAGATGTTGTATTGGTGATATTATCTTCGTCAATATCATCGGTGTGGTCAAGTGATATCTCAAGATCAGGGATAACGGATTTAAGAGTTGTAATAAATATATCCATTTTCTCTTGAGTAATCGGCAAATCAGGGACAACGTTCAAGAGCCCTTCAATCAGCTGTTCCATCTCTTCTTCGTCACCGTTTTTCTGCATAAGAGAGGTGAGAGCCCCCGTATTCAAAGACAGAAATTCATCTGTCAGCATACAGTTGATGTTTACGCCGTTGCGCTCAAGTTTGCACGGCATATACAATAGCGGAGTTAAAAACTCGTTTTTGCGTCTGCTTTTCGGGTTCCCGCCTACGAGGAACAAATACCCGTAGATTAGATATTTTTCTTTCTTGTTCAAATCGCTTTGAATCATCATTTCCGTGACTTTGTTGTCACTGCCGTCGAGCTTTAAGTACTCGATATCAGAGGTAAACAGTTTGTCGTCTTCTTTCAGGAAAATCCATTTGTTGTCTTTGTCGGATTTTAAGTTTCTGAAAGTGGAACTTTTGACTTCTTCACGAACGCAGTCGTGAAGGTATAATGACAGTTTTTTTACAAAGCTGTTGTTAAATGCGGAATTAATCGCACGGGTTGCCTCTTGTAACATAAATAGTATACCTCTTTTATTATCCCGATGGTGTAAATTTGTCCTGTATTTTTGTTCGTTATCGGGTAATTTATAAAAGAATTATAGCACATGTTTAAGGATTTGTCTTTAGTTATACATCAAATGTTTTACTTAGATTAAAAGGCAGGGTAAATATATTTTGGAGTAAAAAAGCTCCCGCGGAGTGATATCCGCCCCGACTTGGGTGAGGATAGTTATTGCGTTATCGTCATCCTGAGCAAAAATTTTTAGATTCAGTCCCTATCTTCCAAATGTCAGCGAAGGATCTTTATTACAAGCACAGGTGGGGAGTGGTAATAAAATTTGTCGGATTGGTAAATCCGACCTACGTAATTTTAAACTAAAAATTCAGAAATTCGGACAAAGACAAGTCAAAGGCTTTTGCGATTTTATTTAATTTGGTAAATGTAACATCGTTTTGTGCGGTTTCAATGTTGCCCAACGTTGAACGACCTATACCCGCTTTAAAAGATAACTCATCCTGTGTAAAATTATGAGTTTCCCTCAATTCTTTTATTCTTTTTGCAAGTTTTTTTAATAAAGCCTTGTCCATGACTAAATTGTCCGCTATAATGACAAAGTAACAAACCGTCACACGGACAAAAATAAGGGTAAGCTATGAAACATGTGCTTTTTAAGGTTATAAATATTTTAAAACATATTATATTGTTTCCGTTATATTGTACGATGCCTGATAAATATAATGGGACAAGCTATAATGATTGGTTGAAAAAGTGAAAACAAAAACGGGCGGTCAAAATAAACCGTCCGTTTTTCTCTATATTGTTAATCAAATTATAAATCAACGTTTGAAGAAATGATTTCCATTTCCTTAGATGAACCGTAAACTGCGTTGCAACCGCAATCACAATAAAGGATGTGACCTGTTGTACCGCTTGACAAATCAGATGCCAAATAAAGCCCTGCTTTACCAACGTCTTCCAAAGTAACGTTACGTTTAAGAGGTGATTTAACAACTGCTGCTTTAAGCATTTTAGGGAATCCGCTGATACCCATTGCAGCGAGTGTCTTAACTGCGCCTGATGACAAGCAGTTTACTCTTACGCCGTATTCACCCATATCCATTGCAAGATATCTCATTGAAGATTCAAGAGCTGCCTTTGCAACACCCATTACGTTGTAGTTAGAAACGACGTATTGTGAACCTAAGTAAGTCAATGCTAAGATTGAACCGCCTTCGTTCATAACAGGTTGTGCGTTACGGCAGATAGTTACCAATGAATATGCACTGACGCCCATAGCTGTGTTCCAACCGTCTAATGATGTGTTGATGAATTTACCCATCAAATCTTCTTTCTTAGCGAATGCTACAGCGTGTACAACGAAATCCAACTTGCCGTATTCTTTTTCGCAAGCGTCAAATACAGCTTTTACTTCGTCTTCTTTTGTAACATCACAGCTCATAATTATCTTTGCGCCCATACCTTCTGCGATAGGTCTTACACGTTTTTCCATCGGTGCGCCTGCATATGTGAATGCTATTTCAGCACCTGCTTCGTGTAATTGTTTTGCTATACCATAGGCTATACCGTGAGTATTTGAAACTCCAAAGATAACCCCCTTCTTACCGGTCATTAAACTCATATTTAAACTCCTTATTATATTTCTTTCCAATCCAAGCTTATCAAAAACAAACCCCAAATTCAATATAAAGGATATCTTTTGCAATCAATCCGTTTTGAGAACAATATCAACGCGCATTATGCACTTACTTCTTGTATAAAATTATGTTAAAATGAAAGTAATAATAAAGGTTTTATCTATGAAAAAATTATTATTGGCGCTTTTAGTTGTTATAATTCCTCTGCAGGCTCTTGCGGTAGACCAAAGATACATGCCTGACGGCTACGTCAGAGATGATACGATACATCCTTATTACGTTCAATTAACAAACAGATATTTCCAAAAAGTTGACAGCGGGCAGATAAAATGCGACTACAAAACCTACAGAAAACAGGTCGAAGATCCGCTGGATAAGATTATAGAGAAACTAAAGACGGGAAAAATCAAGCCGCCTCCGTCTCCTTAAATCTTTATTAACAAACTTTTACATATTTGTCAGCGCATGACCAATACGCTACAATATTAGTATGAAGAATGGGAAAATAATAATTGTTGATGATGATGAGACTATCATATCAACATTAAAGACATTATTATATGTAGAGGATTTTTCGGGAGCGGAATTTTTTGCCGAACCCGAGCTTGCGCTTGAATACATAAAAGACAACCCGCCCGATTTGATTATGTCTGATTTTATGATGCCAAAGATGAACGGGTTGGAGTTCTTATCCAAAGCAAACGAAATGTACCCCGAAGTCAGTAAAATTTTGCTCACGGGCTATGCCGATAAAGAAAATGCAATCAGAGCAATAAACGAAGTCGGACTGTATAAATACATAACAAAGCCGTGGGATAACGACGACTTAATCTTGAGTATTAAAAACGGGGTAGAACGCAGTTATCTTTTGAGCGAACTGAGACAAAAAATAGATGAACTTGAGGTCGCAAACAAAAAACTTGAAGATTATTCCCATAACCTTGAAACCATTGTTGCCGAACGTACCGCTGATTTGACGGAATCAAACGCGAAATTGCAAGGTATATTTGACAACTGTGCGGACGGTATTATTTTGACGGATGAAAAAGGTAATATTGAACAGGTTAACAAAGCCTGCGAAAACCTTGTCGGTGTGTCGGAAAACCATATTAAAAAACACAATTTGAGTGAAATTGTTACCGCCGAAAAACATAATATCTTGGATTGTCTGCAAACGGAAGACAACAGCTTCTTCGTAAGAGATTGCAAGATACACAACAAGTTGAGTGAACGTGATATTCCTATAGATATCAGCTTTGCCTGCATATCTGAGGATGCAATAGTAAGACGTTTTGTCGGAGTTATGCACGATATTACGGACAGAAAAGAAGCAGACCAGTTGAGGGATGATTTTATTGCAACATTGACGCACGACTTGAGAACTCCTCTTCTCGCTGCTATTCAAACCCTTAAATTCTTCCTCGACGGCTCAATCGGTGAAATAACCGAAAAGCAAAAAACGCTTTTGTCAACGATGAAAAAGAGCAATGAAGACTTACTAGGGCTTGTTAATGCTCTGCTTGAGGTTTACAAATATGATGCTGCGAAATTGAAACTTTGCAAGACGCCGTTTGTATTCAAAGATTTAATATCTCAAACTTATGCGGAATTGAAACCGCTTGCGGATAACAAACACATAGATTTTGAGGTTGATTATCAAATGTCTGACGATGTAAGAGTAAATGCGGACAGAGCGGAAATCAGACGTGTTATTTGCAACCTTTGTGGGAACGCAATAAACTACACTAATAACAACGGAAAAATAAATGTAAGCGTAAAATCTCAAGGCAAAGACCTGATATTCACCGTTCAAGATAACGGAAACGGAATCCCGAAAGAGGATATCCCGAATATGTTTAACAGATTTTCGCAGGGTACAAGCAGAAAACGTTCAACCGGAACTGGGCTCGGCTTGTATCTTTCAAGACAAATAATAGAGGCTCATAACGGTAAAATATGGCTGGAAAGCAAATTAAACAAAGGGAGTGAGTTTTCCTTTATTCTTCCCGAATCAATTGTGGAAGAAAAAGAAGGAAAAACGGATGAAAGCGCAGTTGAAAAAGCAGGCGCTCGTCATTAAATAAATAACAGATAGGGTATATTATGATAAGAACATTACTGGTAGAAGATCATGAACTGGAACGGCTGGGGCTGTCCATTATGATAGAACAGGCAGAAGGTATAGAGCTTGTAGGACAAGCGGAAAACGGTATTGAAGGGGTAGAACAGGCAAAGGCGTTAAACCCTGATGTAGTGGTTATGGACATAGGCTTGCCGATTATAGACGGAATAGAGGCAACAAAGAGAATAAAATCTTATAACCCTAATTGCAAGGTGCTTATTTTTACATCCAGAGACAGTGAGGATGATGTATTTGCGGCATTCCAATCGGGTGCTGACGGATATGTTATGAAAGACGCATCAAAAGAACAGTTCTGTACTGCTATAAAATCGGTAGCGATAGGGGTTGCGTGGATTGATCCCGCTATTGCGAAGGTTGTACTTTCCAATATTCAGGCTCCGAGTGCAAATAAACAGAATAATCAAAATAACGAGGGCGGAATAAACTATTACGAAGGCAAACGCTTGTACGGTTTGACAGAACGTGAAATGGACGTACTTGCTTTAATCGTTGAGGGGTTGACCAATGTCCAGATTGCGGAGAGGTTGACTATTTCACCTTATACCGCAAAGGCTCATGTACACAACGTTTTACAAAAATTATCCGCTGAAAATCGTTCCAAGGCAACCAATACGGCTTTAAAAGAAGGTTTGGTATAGATGTTTTGGGGGATTCTTGCGGCTGTATTCATTGTATCGGTGCGACTCGTATGTGACGAGATGGAACCTGTATTCAGAGACAAGGATCCTATTGTAAGACAGTATAAATACCAATATTACGCCCAAAAAGAAGAGTTAAAAGAAGAATACGAAAAAAGCAATATGCCTAAATCAGGCTATATGCTTACGGAAGATTATGAGGCTTTGAGCAAAGGTATTCCGAGGATGAATTTGAAGATTGACGATCCTAAGCCTATCAAGCCGAGTGATATGAAATATGTTCCGCAGCCTACGTATAAACTCGTCAGATACAATGATCCTCCCGGCTCTCCCGAACTTAATGTTCCGAGAAAATATAATTTTGACAGACAAATAAACACGCAGGGCGTTGTTTCGGGTGATTTCACAAAGCTTGTATATTCAACCGTTTATTACTATGCGGATGTTAACTGTACCGCTTGTTCAACTTTTGTTATTCCGCTGGATATGAGCTTGACTAAGATAGAGCGTGTTAAAAAAGCAAATGTTGCAAGAAAAATTGATAAACCTATTTTTGAAACTGACAAATCAATCTCAACAGAGGGAGCTTTCAGAACTATTACTCCTGTTGATTTTTCAGAGGATAACAGGTATATAGTTGCGAAAGAAAAACTCGGTTGGGCACACGAAGGCATTTGGCAGACAAATGTTTGGGTTCACGATTTTCAGGCGGACAGATCGTGGAAGTTAAACGAAGTCAGAGAGGCTATCATCCAATATTGGCAGAACAGAACGGGGGTTAATCTTGCGGAACAAAGATGGGATATTTATCCTTTGGGCTTTGACAGAGATAACCAATCGAGGATTCTTGTCTGCGGGTATGCTTATACGGGTGATGTGCCTGCGTTCTTGGGTACTTGGGCGGTTGATGTTACGGGCGAAAAATGCGAACTCGTAGACCTTGAGGGTAAAAGCCAAAACGTCAGTATGGTAGGATTCAAACTCACTTATGACAGCTATGAGCCGAGAGAAGAAGTTGAGTGGGAAGCCGAAAGAAATAAAAAGATTGAGAAAGTTCAGAAAAAAGAGGCGAATAAACAAAGAAAAGCGATGAAACGCGCTCATAAAAAGGTTTATCACGAAAAATTAAAACGACTTAAAAAAGATTATCATTATAAATTGAGAGAGTATCACAGAAGCAAACGCAGAGGAGTAACATCGAAAGGCGGGGACGAAACTCCGCAAGTTGATGTAAATAATATCCAAAATGAACAGGATATTGATTATGAGAACTTCAACAGAAACAGAGAAGAACTCATAAAGAAACAGCAGGAAGAATTAAACCAAAAGAAAAATAACAGGTTTAAATTGTTCAAAAAGGACAAAGGAGCCGATAAAAAATAAAAAATTTTTTGTGTCGCAATATATTGTGCGGAATCTGTCATCCTGAACTTGTTTCAGGATCTTATTCAAAAATTTATATAATGCTGAATGTTGTGTCACATTTTTTATATTTACTCCAAAATTTCATAAAAATAACGGAAAAAACGACGTTTTTATTAATTCTTTATTAATTTTTATACTTTATCGGAGAATATGTTAAACGCTCTTGAATAGGGCAAAATAATTTGCTATGCTTTAATGATAGGCATATTTGCCGAAGATTTTTTGCGAGTTAAGAAAAGAAAAGGAAAGGAAACCGTCGTGTTAAAAAAGAAATTAACAAGCAGAGAATATAAAATATTGAAACTTGTTGCACTTAATTATTCCAATAAAGAAATAGCGAAGGAATTGTATATTAGTGAAAGCACGGTAAAAACAGAAATACATAGTATGATGATAAAATTGAATGCTTTAGGGCGGGTACATCTTGCAGTGATTGCTTATAAAGATAATCTTATTGAGGTGTAAATATTATGTCATTCTGAACTTGTTTCAGAATCTTATACCGGATATTACAGGGGTTGAAATAAGTTCAGTAGGGCATTTACTATATAAATAGCTAAAGCATAATTATGTATGATTGATAAAATCGGCATTTTTTTGTTATAATCGAATTAAAGAGGTATATTGCAATGAAAGACATGTTAGACCAAATATTACAGATAGAAAAACATTATAATGAGTTGGGCGTAAAACTTTCCGATCCTGAAGTTATACAGGATTATAAGAAGTTCCGTGATTTGTCCAAACAAAGAAAATCCATGGAAGAGACAGTAAAATTGTATTATGAGTGGAAAGATGCCATGGATGCAATAGAAGATTCAAAGCAAATGCTTCATGAAGAAAAAGATGAGGATATGAAAGCATATCTTAAATCCGAATTGGAAAAGAATGAGGCAAAAATCCCCGTTTATGAAGAAAAGATGAAACGCCTTCTTCTTCCTCGAGATCCTATGGATGATAAGGATATTATGCTTGAAATCAGAGGCGGTGCAGGCGGAGACGAGGCAAACATCTTTGCGGGTGACCTTACGAGAATGTATCTGAAATATGCCGATAAACAGGGTTGGAAAACTCAGATACTTTCTAAAACAGAGTGTGAAGCGGGCGGATATTCCGAAATCATTATTTCCATAAAAGGTGATGCGGTATATTCAAGATTAAAATATGAATCGGGTGTACACCGTGTACAGCGTGTACCTGAAACAGAATCACAGGGCAGAGTTCATACCTCGACAGCGACGGTTGCCGTAATGCCTGAAGTTGATGATGTTGAAATCGAGATTAAGCCTGAAGATATTGAAATGTCAACGGCGCGTTCGGGCGGTGCCGGCGGACAGAACGTCAACAAGGTTGAAACCGCTGCAAGATTGTACCACAAGCCGACGGGTATTATGGTATTCTGTACGGAAGAGCGTTCACAGCTCCAGAACAAAGAACGTGCAATGGAGATTTTGAAAGCTAAATTGTACGATATGGAAGTCCAAAAACAGATGAAGGAAGTAACGGACTTGAGACGTTCGCAGGTTGGTACGGGCGACAGAAGTGAACGTATCAGAACATATAACTTCCCACAGGGTCGTTTGACCGATCACAGAATCAATCATAACCTTAACGTATGGACGGTTATAGACGGTGATATGGATGAACTCCTTGATTTATTAACGGAATATGACCAAAAGTTGAAACTTGAAAAATTGGCTGAAACACAAGTGTAACTTTATTATATAAATAATGTTGACTTGAAAACATGTTCTTGGTAGACTAATAAAGAACTTAATAAGATTTGCGCATGTAGCTCAGTAGGTAGAGCGCTCCCCTTTTAAGGGATAGGTCGCGCG
>DLEF01000067.1:53295-53470 GCA_002481545.1 Cyanobacteria bacterium UBA7753
CCATGCGCAAATCTTTTTGTATTCAAATGAAGAAGAATTTGACGGGGAGCGCTCTACGAGCTACTCCATTTGCTCTTTTACAGATACAAGAAAAAAGTAAAAACATTCTTTAAATGATACTTAATCATTTAAAGTAACGCAAACGGAGCCTTCCTTTTAAGGGATAGGTCGCGCG
>DLEF01000067.1:53513-189936 GCA_002481545.1 Cyanobacteria bacterium UBA7753
CCATGCGCAAATCTTTTTGTATTTTGTTCTTATTATTTAAACTAATGAATTAAAACATAATCGTACTATCATTACGCACAACTGTCCGAGATAATTTATATTTTAAATCTATAAAATATTGCTATTATTGATATATATATTTACAAATTTATGTTGAGACTTAAATTTTAAACCAAAGTATTAAGATATAATCGTACTGTCATTACGAGGAGGGGAACGGCTTCCCCGACGAAGTAATCCAGCTGGTGTATCGTTAGTTTTGGTATTAAGCGGTACTTTTATTTAATAAACTTTTGTGTTTAATTATTTATAATAATACATTTAAGTTAGAACCAATGATAAGATTTAATCCACAACTAAGACCGAATATTTCATTATACGACGAGGTACATTCTCTCGGCAAGACTGATGTTGGGCATGTTAGGAAATTGTACGGTACTGTCGGTGCGGATATTTTTGAAGGGAAAACTCCTTCAATTGTACACAGAAATAAAAAATCAAAAAATATTATTACCCGCATAAAGAACTGGTTCCAAGATAGAAGAAAAGTTGATTATGAAAAAGGGGACAGCCTTTGGGGATTAATGTTTAAATATTTTTATAACAACAAAAAAGGCTCTGTTGATGAAATCAAAACGACTTTCGGTGAGAGAGGCGCCGAAAACCTTAAAAGATTTAAGACTATCGGCTATATTAAATAAGAATGATTTGTTGACAGAAACTATACCATTGTTTTATCTACTTTATAAGTATGCAATGCCTCTTTAAAATTAACTATTCTGTAATTATTATCAAAATTGTTATCATAATAGAAGAAGCCGTTTATATAGTCTCTGAAAACTTTAGCTATCCCGTAAGCTTTTGCCTCTGTTGAAAGTTTTACAAGGTTATAGTCGCGTTTGTCAAAGCAGGTTGCCTCATCTTTGCCCGAAAGAAGTGTAACTTTTTGGCATTTATGGTCTTCCAATGTCGTTATAAGTCCGCAAGGTGAGAACTCGGACAGGTTAAAGTCGGTCATTTTGTTCTAATCAATATTTTGTATGCCAAAGTTTCCGCATCTGCCCATAATTGCTTTAAACCCATATTCTAAATTATCCATTCTCCAATGGATAATAAACGGATTTTCTATACTGTTAAAAAATTCCGTGAAGCTCTGCAATAGCATTTGTTCGCTTTCAATGATTGATTTTCCCTGTATAATTCCGTCCAATAAAGAAAAAGACTTTAACTCTTCCGTTTTGACGTTATACATTGCGATACAACATATTGTCGGTGCTATGGCTCCGCCTTTGTAAAAACCGTTACATGAATAATGGATTGAATAAATATTGTAGTTTGTATCCATATATGCCTCCTTTTGACGTTTTACATTGGTATTATAAAATGCCGTTACGTCAGAAACGGACATATGGGATAAAATAATATTAAGAGTTATGTATGTAAAGTGTTAAAAATGATTTTATGTTAATATATATTTAAGGGTAAGCTCCAATTACCTCCTCCGACACAGACTTGTTAAGAGAAATTGGCGGAAAGGAGGTGAGCAAATGAAACGGGATATAATTAAAAAAGTCCTAGCTGCACTAGGACTCTTAATTCAAATTCTCGCCGAATTTGTTTAGGGAGTTAAGAAAGACCTTGAGAGTCACGACCTCTTGAGGTCTTTTCCCTGTACTTATATTTTAAACTATTTTTTTTATTTTTCAACCCCAAAGAGAAAATTAAACAACAAAAAATGCCGGAGGCGGGACTTGAACCCGCATGGATTGCTCCATACGCACCTGAAACGTACGTGTCTACCATTCCACCACTTCGGCATTTTATTATTTAGTTTCGTTGGTGCGGTAGTGACCACACCCTACTTTCTATTATTTATTTTTATTTGTATTGTCGGATTGGTAAATCCGACCTACATATTATTTTTTATCATAGGGTAGACTTTAGTCTACCATTAATTTTTAATTTTGTTGGGTATTTTCTACCCTACTTTTTCTTAGTATCTTAGTGCCCTAGTGCCTTAGTGCCTTTATGGGGAGCCCTAGTGCCTTATGACCTTAAATATTTTACCATAACTTCAACTTAAACGCAAAATTATATTATCCGCTCTGTTTAATCGGTCTTGCAATGAAAACACATGAGAAGAGAGTGATAATTTATTAGTCAGTTTTTGGGAAGTACCCAAATAAAAGGAGGTTAAAATGACGATAAAGAAATTTACTATGGCAGCGGTTATTGCCGTCGGGATAACTACATGTTCTTTCGCCTCGGCAATGGCAGCGTGTCCGTGTAATCAAAAACCTGTTGTAACAGCACCGTCATGTGGCTGTGAACAGGAAAGACCAACAGTGACGGGGCAGGCATGTCCTTGTGAGGCTGCAGAGCCGAAGTGTGACTCCCCTGCGCAAGCTATGTGCCCGAGCACTTTGGATTTAGATAAATCAAGCATGAAACAAATCTATGCTTACCCTAACGCTATCTACGGTAATAATAACTATATAGGAGAAGACGCCACAAACGGTGTGTTTCGCGGAAACGGATTCTCGGTTTCGCCAAGGCGATTATCTGAAACGACAAGTGGTGCTACTGTCGCAACCGACTCTTCCATAACGGGTGCTGCGGCTAACATTCCTTGTCTTAACGATATCACTTCTCATAACGGTATAAGTATTGTGAGAGACGAAGCCAAGATGGACGGTAACGCTACTCCTATTGAAATTCAAACCAAAAACTCAATGGAGGCTATCAAGAAAACATTGGTACCGTATGACTTGAGCAAGGAAGGTTGTATAACAGGCGGTGCCGCAGGTCTGCAGCGCAGTGCATATTCAAACAGCTCATTCCCTGATGTTTCTTCGGGATACTGGGCATCTTGCGATATTACAAAGTTAGCCATGAACGATGTTGTTGTCGGATATCCTGACAATATGTTCAAGCCTAACCGTAATATCTCTCGTGCGGAGTTTGCAACTATTTTGGTCAAAGGTTTCAACAAAGAAACTTGTGCAAGCACAACAAACGCTTTTCGTGATGTTCCGTCAGGACATTGGGCTAACAGCATGATAGGTCAAGCCGTACACGAAAACCTTATGAAAGGTTATCCGAACGGATTGTTCAAACCGTCTAACCCTGTAACCAGAGCGGAAGTTTTGTGTGCAATATCCAAGGCATTGCCTTGTGAAGTTGACAGTTGTAAGGCTCAAGAGATTTTGTCCAAATACTGTGACGGAAAGACTGTTCCTAACTGGGCACAAATCCCTATCGCAAAAGCACTTAGCCAAGGTGTATTGGATAATACTCCGTCACCTAACGTGATTGCTCCGTTCAGAGATGCGACAAGAGCCGACGTGGCATCTATGATGCAGGCTGCAAGAATCGCGGGCGGTTTCGATAAAAACCCTGCTACGGCTAACAACTGCTGTCCTCCGAAAGACGACAGAACAGCTTACGTAGAAAATCAGGAAGTCGTAAAAATCCCTACCTTGCAGTTAGAGTTCAAAGATCAGGTAAATGCTAAGTCATCTCACGTAGGTCAAAAATTCTCCGCAAAAACACTTGAAGAAGTGACTATTGACGGACAATGCTACCCTGCAGGCTCTACCGTAACGGGTAAAGTCGTAGAGGTTATCAGACCTTCAGGATGTCAAAAGGGTGCTTTGAAACTTGCGTTCACGGAAATTTCTCATGACGGATGTAAGGCAACATTGCCTCGTCAGATTTTGACGGCACAGGTTGATAAGTCTCATAATCCGAACATTGTATCAAGAATAGTATCCGCACCTTTAACTTGGGCAGGTTCTATGATAGGTATTGTCGGCAGAACAACGGGCGGTATGTTATCTAACCTCGGTAATGCGGGTGAAGATATTGCATCAGGCGTAGGTATTGCACTCGGTGAAACCTTCCAAGGTCAATTCCGTGCTGCAGGCAGAAGCTTGGCTGATGCAACCGTTGACACCCTCAAGGCTCCTGTTGATTTGACAAGAACGGCGCTTTCGGGCTCATTCGGCTTGTTACAATCTACGGGTGACGAAGTCGCTTATATGGTAGACTCCAAGGGCTATAAAATCTCTGCTATCAATCCGAAAGAACACATTACAATCGCTTTCGGATGTAATGAAGAGAGATAAATTTTATACATAAATAATCTTTTGGTTATTAGAAATCGGTGTCGGAATTTTTCCGACACCATCTTTTTATTTTATTCGTAAATAAAGAGCGATTAACTCAAATGAATTAATCGCTCCTTTTATATTCGATATTTATAGAAATTCTATAAATTAGTCATCAGCGTGACCTGCTGTACCTAAAACGTCACGCATTTTGTGCATAACGAGTTCTTTAATAGCAGTTCTGCCCGGTCCCATATATTCACGTGGATCGAATTTTTCAGGATGTTCAATGAAGAATTCTCTGATTGTAGAAGTCATTGCCAATCTCAAGTCTGTATCGATATTGATTTTAGCAACACCATGCTTAGAAGCGTAGTTAAGCATATCTTCAGGAACACCTTGTGCGTTAGGTAAGTTACCGCCGTACTTGTTGCATTTGTCAACTAAGTATTTAGGAACTGAAGATGAACCGTGAAGAACGATTGGGTAATCACCGAAACCGTTTTCTTTCAAAGCATCCTTGATTTCTTTCAATCTGTCGAAGTCAAGTCTTGGAGTACCTGCAAATTTGTAAGCACCGTGTGATGTACCGATAGCGATTGCTAATGAATCACAACCTGTTTGTCTTACAAATTCAACAGCTTCTTTAACGTTTGTATATTTAGCATCTTTTTCGCTAACGTTAACGTCATCTTCAACACCTGCCAATTTACCCAATTCAGCTTCAACTGAAATGCCTCTTTCGTGAGCGTAATCAACAACTTTCTTAGTTACTGCTACGTTTTCATCGAATGGGAATCTGCTACCGTCAATCATGACAGAAGAGAAACCGCCATCGATACAAGATTTACAAATATCAAAATCTGCACCGTGGTCTAAGTGTAATGCGATTGGAACAGTTGTTGTTTCCAAAGCTGCTTCTACCAATTTAACCAAGTAAGTTTGGTTAGCATATTTTCTTGCACCTGCAGAAACCTGTAAAATGATAGGTGAACGAGTTTCTTCAGCTGCTTCTGCAATACCTTGCAAAATTTCCATATTGTTTACGTTGTAAGCACCGATAGCGTATCCGCCGGCCAATGCTTTTCTGAACATTTCTCCTGTTCCGACTAATTTTCTTTCGCTCATTATTAAGCCTCCTTATTTGTAATACTTCGTAATCAAGCAATTTCAATGTACTATAAAAACGCTGTCTTTACAAGTAAATTTTTTTACTCTGAAAAGTGGATTTTTTAAGGGCTTAATATGATTTAAAAATGAGGACAGTCAGATGATATAACTATTGGGGTGTAACATCGCGTCCTACTTTGTTTGTAAAATTTTGAGTATATTAGGTTTTATTATTCCCCCTCACTCGCATCTGTAATTTCTTTCATCGAAACAGCTGCGGTCTCTCCCTCAGATGGGGGCGAGACGTAAGATTTTGCGATAGCAAAATCTAAACCGTTGCTACAGCAACGGTTATCCCTCGCCACTTTGTGGGAGAAGATGCCGAAGGCGGGTGAGGGGTGCAATCACGGAGTGGACATATTTACCACTCTTAGTGCCTTAGAGCTTTGGTATCTTAGTATCTTTTATTTAACTAAGCTTTACATTTCCCCCTCCTAAAATGTACATTTCGTAAAATCCATGATATAATCTAAATGCAATTCAATCAGTATCAACTGACAAAGGGGAAAAAGTGTGTTAATTAATTCAATCAATGTCTATCACAATTACGGCAGTTTTGTCGGGAATAATCATAAAAATAACAGAACAAACCAATATACAACAAATCTTTTAAACAAACCGCAATTTGATACAGTATCGTTCACGGCTAAACCGAAGGTAACAAAGGCTCAACTGGAACAAGTATCCGATATGAGAGTCTTTAATCACCATATATATGAGTTTCAAAAAGGGATAAGAAGCCTTATTTTAACGACTGAAAAATCAAAATATATGGATTATATGAAGAAACGCTTGGAGAGTGAAAACATTGACTACGTTATGAAAGAGCATAAAAACAAAAAACTTGTAAATGTGTATTTCGGCAAAAAACCTTGTGTCGATGTCGTAAAAACCTTTGGCAACGATTTGAGCAAGCTCTCGCCCGAGCAGGATTTTATCTTAGGCACAATGCTCGGCTATGACAGAGTAGACCAATGTAAAAGATACCTTGATTTTAAGGCGAAACAAAAGAAAAATAGTTGATAATATTATTACGATAAATTAAAGCCGCAGTGTCATGCTGAATTTATTTCAGCATCTGCAAAATTCGATATAAGATCCTGAAACAAGTTCAGGATGACATGTTTCACAATATTTCCTCTGACTTTGTGTATAAACATCTGTTTATTATATAATATCTGATAAGGGAGTAAGATAATGAAATATTCAAATTATTCGGCGGTAATAATAGGCAGCGGCATATCAGGTTTGTATTGTGCACTTAATCTTGCACAGCAGATAAACATGCCGGAAGGTATACTGATAATAACGAAATCGGATTTCGGTGAAAGCAATTCAAGATACGCACAGGGCGGGATTGTCGGAGTTATGGAAAACAACGAGGCAGACTCGGTTGAACTTCACGTCAAAGATACCTTGAAGGCAGGCGCAGGCTTGAGTGATGCCGAAATAACAAGATTTATTTCACAAAACTCTAATGATGTTATAAATGACCTTATAGATTTAGGGGTTAATTTTGACAGAGACGAAAACGGAAATATCACTTACACCCTTGAAGGCGCACACAGCGTAAACAGAATACTTCACGCGGGCGGAGACGCTACGGGAAGTGTTATAGAAAAAACTTTATGCCAGAGAGTAAAAGAAAACCCTAACATCGATGTTTCGGCAGACACAATAGCTGTAGAACTGCTTATGGATGCCGATTCGGAATGCAAAGGTGTTATAGCATATAACGACGATACAAAAGAATATGAGACCATATATTCTGCAGCAATTATCCTTGCAACAGGGGGAATAGGTCAGTTATATAAATACACGACAAACCCTGCGGGAGCTACAGGCGACGGAATAGAGCTTGCATACAATGCAGGAGTTATTCTGCAGGATTTGGAATTTGTACAGTTCCACCCGACAGCACTTGCAATAGACGGGGCAGTAAACAGATTTTTAATCTCGGAATCCGTTAGGGGTGAAGGTGCAAAACTTCTTGATATCAATAAGCAGGAATTTATGGCAGAATACAGCGAACTCAAGGAGTTGGCTCCGCGTGATGTTGTAACCCGTGCAATATATGACAGAATGAAAAAGACTCATTCCGACCACGTATATTTGGATGCTACGGTTATTCCTAAAGAAACGGTTTTAAAGAGATTTCCGACGATTACAAAAGAATGTAAGAGCGCAGGAATTGATATAACAAAGGATTTAATACCTGTTGCACCTGCGGCACATTATTATATGGGTGGAATAAAAGCCTCCGCAGACGGCAGAACCTCTGTAAGAGGTTTGTATGCAATAGGTGAGTGCTCTTCTACGGGGTTACACGGAGCAAACAGACTCGCAAGCAATTCGCTTTTGGAATGCGTGGTTTGTGCGCACGAGCTTGCAAACTTCTTATCCTTCAATAATCTTTCAACAACGGATAAGATTGATGAGAATATGCTCCATACTATTGAAAAATATTCGGAACCTATAAGCGACGAAACATTTGATGTTGCTGATATGAAGATGAGATTGAAAAATATAATGTGGACTTATGCGGGTATTTTGAGAGATGAAAACTCACTTCTTAAAGGTTTGGACGAACTCTACAAACTCAAGTCCGAATTTAAAAGAGGCGAAAAATGTCTTGATGCGGCAGAGTATGAATTGAGAAATATGCTCAAAGTATCACAGTTGATAATAAAATCCGCTCTGAACAGAAAAGAGTCCAGAGGGGCACATTTCAGAACTGATTATCCGACAACAAACGAGGTCGGAAAACATAATTGTGTAATAAAAGAAGAAGGAGAGGTTAGCTTTGTTAAATAAATTTCAGATAGAAGAACACGTAAAACACGCACTCAATGAGGACGTTAATTTTGAGGATATTACAACAGATAACCTTACCGACGAGAACGATAAATTACACGTTGTTTTGAACACCAGAGAAGACGGTGTCTTCTGCGGAAAAACAGTATTTGAGACAGTGTTTGAGATTTTATCAAAAGATGTAGAGATAAAATTCTTCGTAAACGACGGAGACGAGATAAAAAAAGGTCAAAAATTGGCTGAGATATCGGGTTCCGCAAGAGCAATCCTTACGGGTGAAAGAACGGCTTTGAACTATATCCAAAGAATGAGCGGGATTGCAACTGCATCAAGAAGATACCAAGATGCCATAAGAGAATATAACGTAAGAATGGTTGATACAAGAAAAACGACTCCTTGTTTCAGAATATTTGAAAAATATGCCGTAAAGACAGGTGCGGGAAATGTTCACAGATACAACCTTTCCGATATGGCAATGATAAAAGATAACCACGTAAAATTCGCGGGTTCAATAACTAAGGCTGTTGAAAAGCTCAAAAAATCAATATCACACGCACACAAGATTGAGGTTGAATGCGATACTTTAGAACAGGTAAAAGAGGCAGTTGAGTGCGGAGCGGATATAATAATGCTTGATAATATGACATTCGACGAGATGAAGACTGCGGTTAAATATATCGACCATAGAGCAATTGTTGAGGCAAGCGGCGGAGTAAGTATGGAAACCTTGAAACAAACAGCCGCAACAGGAGTTGATATAATATCCTCCAGTGCTATCGTCGCAAAGGCTCCAACTCTTGATTTAGGTTTAGATTAGAGACTGATGAAAAAGATTTAAAAACGAAGAAATGCAATTATTATTGCACCTCTTTTAGTTATAATGAACAAAGTATTGTTTTAAACGGTTTATTTCACCGTTTTCATCAATTTCGGCAAAGCATCTTGCCATACTTTTGAAAGTGAAATTTCTTTAGCGTTCTTCGATATATCTTGTGCATTGATGCTGTCACGTTGTTTAATCAAATCTTTAACTTTAGCAAATACTTCTTTGCTTTCGTCGGATTTAGGATTTAAACGTTTAATCAAATCTTTGACATCTTTTACATAAGGGTTTCCGCCTTCATCAATCTGAATATATTGGAAGGAGCCCAGTTTAGGCATTTTGCCCGCGCCTTCTCTGGCTTCCAAGGTTTCTACCATTGTGCCCGGTTCCGCAAACAGGAATTTTGTTGGAAATATTTTCTTTTCCGCATTTACGGTTTCTCCCGGTTTCAGAGGAGCCTTCGTGAAGTCTCTGCCCTCTGCGCCGTTATATGTTCTGTACATCAATTCAGGTTCTGCGCTGACTGCTCTGTCAGGGTAGGTTGATAAACCTTTTTCATCCATTTCTTTTAATACCTTAGGATTGCTGATGCCCCAGTCTTTCGGAACTTCACCGTAGCCTAAAATAATATCACCTTTTTTAGGAGCATAATCTCCGCCTGACGGATCCCAAACATTCGGGAATACTTCCGTTCCGTTTGCCAGCGTAAATGTTGCTTTCCCGCCTTTGGTTTCAGCGTCATATGCCGTTTTTAAAATTTCATCCCCTGCTTTTATTGTTGATACGGGTTTTACCAAATCATGTCCTAAAGACGCGCTCGGAATTTCTTTCATTTGCGGAGTATGTGCACTCGCTTTTTGTTCTGTGACTTCTTTTTTAACCGTATTATTTACGGCTGAAGTCGGGATTGCACCGTTTACGTTTAAATTCGTCATGTTTATGTCCTTTCAAAATTACGTTTATAAGATAAGTTTTATAGAAAAAGGATGCTCACTTATCTTGTATATAACAGTATTCTATGTTTCTTTCTTGATTGTACTTCTTGGTTTATTGTAACACTTGTATTGCATGTATTTCAACATGCATATTCTTATAAAGTTATTTTTTTTCTTGAAATTTGCTAAGACATTAATTTTTGTAAAATCTCATGCTGTAAAAAATAAAAATTTTCTTAATCAGGTAGCAAATTTTTATATTTGGGTGCATTATATAACGGTGGGCATGTCTGTAAGTTTAGGGAAAATATTAGATTCAAAAGCAGCAGGGATAGCGGTATTTACCGTATCGGGGTTAGGTAAACTTGCCTCCGATTATACAAAGGCGCCTGACGATAAGAAAGAGTATACACTTTTGAGAGATTCTTTAATCCTTGGCGGTTCCGCCCTTGGTGTTATGGGGTATGAAGGCAGAGCGAAGAGACTTTTAAAAAGTAAATTCTTTAAAACTAAACAGAAGAAAATAACAGACTTTGCCAAACAAAAACTTACACAGTCCAATATATATAGCAAAACCCTAAAACCAGTATTCGACAAGTACGGGAATGCAATTCGCTCCGGAGCCAATCAGATTAAGGACGTTGTTTATAACTGTCTTGATAACGCTGCAATGCTTGCTTTCGGGATCGGAGGCTCAATGCTTGCCGATTACGCTATCAGATATTCCCACCTCGAAAAAATAAATAAATTCAAAAAAATATCAAAACACGGCAACGATCAGATAAGTAACCTCTATAACGTAGAAAACAAACTCGCAAACAAATGGCAAAACAGCTCTATAAACAAGAACCTAGGCAATACCGTGGGTGATGAAGTCAAATCAAATATTTATTCCCGCGTTACGGATTTGCCGATAATGAAAATGTTCAGCAAAACCATGGTCGGTATGCAAGGGTTTGAAGTCATAGAAGAGAAAACCTTTAGAGAGAGACTGAAACATTCAAGACAATGCCTTATCACAAATTCTCTTGTGCCGCTGTTCTTCCTGTCTACGGCAACGGCGCTGACGAAGAAACTTAAAGGAATTATCAGATATCCTGTAGTGTTTGCGTCACTTGTTGCGGGAACTATGTATACCAACAAGATGATAGATAAAATGTCACATCATAGCCAAAAGCCCACAAAGACAGCCAAAGTAGAGCCTCCGAAACAACCGCAAACTGCAGAAATTCAATCAAACCCTGTTGTAAAAAGTTAAATAAATCTATTTAACTTCCCAAGTTGTGCCTTCTTTTGAATCTTTAAGGATTACGCCCGCTTCATCAAGAGCGACTCTTATTTTGTCTGCCAAATCCCAGTTCTTTTCGGCTCTTGCCTTGTTTCTGTCGGCAATAAGGTCTTCCATTGAGGCATATGATTTACCGACCTTGCTGTTTACTCCGTCTAAGACTGATTTTATTTCGTCTTCCGATAATGTTGCCTTTTCAAAGGTAAAACCGAGAGTTGTTGCCAGTTTATAAAGTGTTGTATAAGCTCCTTCGACACCTTTGTTTGCTTTTGTCGCAAGGTCAAACAATACCGCCAATGCTCTTGATGTGTTTAAATCATCATCCATAGCGTCAACGAAGGCTTTATACTCGTCAGTCTTTGTTATATCAAAGTTTTCATCGACTTTGCCTTTTGCATTGGTTAATCTTTTTACCCCTGCTTGAGCGGATTGCAAAGCCTCATCCGAAAATTCAACAGGCATGCGGTAATGGTTTGTAAGGATGAAAAATCTGATAGTATTTGAATCGTAGTTTTTCATCAAATCGTCAATAGTCAGGAAGTTGCCCAAGGATTTGGACATTTTTTCTTTGTTGATAGTTACAAAACCATTATGTAACCAGTAATTTACGAACTTGCAGCCGTTTGCACATTCGGATTGAGCAATTTCGTTTTCGTGGTGCGGGAATATCAAATCGGCTCCGCCTGCGTGGATATCAATGGTTTTGCCTAAATGTTTTCTAATCATTGCGGAGCATTCAATATGCCAGCCCGGTCTGCCGACGCCCCAAGGTGAATTATATCCGAATTTTTCATCGTGTTTCCAGAGTGCGAAATCCAGAGGATCTTCCTTTTGTTCCCCTATTTCTATTCTAGCTCCGCTCTCAAGCTTATCAATAGGCTGTTTTGATAGCATTCCGTATCTCGGGAATTTTTTAACTCTGAAATATACATCGCCGTTAACCTCGTATGCGTAGCCTTTTGCGATTAATTCTTTTACCATTGCAATCATTTCGCCTAATGTTTTTGTTGCAAAAGGTTCAATATCAGGTTTTAGGGTGTTAAGGTTTTTCATAGAGTTTGCAAACTGTTTATACCAGTATTGCGAAATCTCTTGAGGGGTTTTGCCCTCGTTTTCAGCTTTCTTTAGGATTTTATCGTCAACATCGGTTACGTTACGACAGTATGTAACATCATATCCTTTGAATTTTAAATATCTGTAGAGAACATCCCATGTGATGTAACATCTGGCATGACCTAAGTGCGCATAGTCATATACGGTTGGTCCGCAGACATACATTTTTACTTTGCCTTCTTCGATTGGTTTAAATTCTTCTACTTTGTCAGAATATGTGTTGAACAGTTTCATTTAGGTACCTCTATCTTTTTTGTTATCCTCATTATTATAATGCAAACAATATATATGACGCAAAAAGAAACATATTAGTAAGCTGTATCATATATTCGTACGATTAATTAAAGCATACTTTTAGCTTTAAAATACCAAATTTTTGTTTGTACCATACGGACAAACCCTCACCCGAAAATCTGATTTTCGTAAAACTCAAAACGATTTTCTACCCCTCTCCCAAAGGTAGAGGGGGACGCCCTTCCACCTTTGGGGGAAGGACAGCAGTTGTAGGCAACGAAGGAGCCGTACAAATGCAGGATGAGGGTTTGTCTTTACAAAAATAAAGGTATCTTTAGAAAAAACAGAATTAATCCTACAAATCTTTGAATCAAAATTTTGTATCAACATCATTGTTTGAATTATAATAAGGATGCAATATATAATTTGTAAAAGCAATTTTTAAAACGAATACACGAGCCAAAAAGTAATATAGAGGGTAGTATGGTTAGCGAAAAAACAAACAAACATTTTAAAGAAACCGAGGATTTTTTAAGACCTCAATTTGAAAAATTGGAAGAGATAAGAGACTATAACCAAGAAAAGGTTTTACAAGCCTTCATCGATAACAAGGTAGCACCCGAACATTTCTATACCGTATCCGGTTACGGGCATGATGATTTGGGAAGAGAAGTCTTAGACAAGGTTTTTGCACAGGTGTTTAAAGCGGAAGAGGCATTCGCAAGAGTACATATAGTATCAGGTACTCACGCACTCTCTTGCGTTATGTTCGGTAACTTGAGACAGGGAGAAAAATTGGTGTCTGTGACGGGTACTCCGTACGACACTATGCAAGAGGTTATCGGTATATCTGGCGGAGCAAAAAGAGAATCTCTTTTAGGTCATGGCGTTCTTTATGATGAAGTTCCGCTAAAGCAAGACGGTACCGTTGATTTGGAAGGAATAGCCAATAAGATTGACAGTTCTGTCAAAATGGTAGAGATTCAGCGTTCACGCGGTTATGACCTTAGACCGTCTGTTGATATTGATACTATAGAAAAGATTTGTAAGACCGTAAAAAGCAAAAACCCTGATTGTATCTGTTTTGTAGATAACTGTTACGGCGAATTTGTAGAGAAGAAAGAACCGCTTGAAGTCGGTGCGGATATTATTGCGGGCTCTTTGATAAAGAATCCGGGCGGCGGAATAGTTGAGGCAGGCGGTTATGTCGCAGGGAAGAAAGAATACGTTGAACAGGCTGCAATGGCACTTACGGCACCGGGGATAGGAAGAGAAGGCGGAGCTATGTTTAATCAGCACAGGCTGATTTTCCAAGGTTTGTTTATGGCACCTTCGGTTGTTTGTGATGCGGTAAAAGGTGCTGTTTTGGCATCTAAAATATTTGAAGATATCGGATATGTTTCAACTCCAAAATATGATGAGAAACGTACGGATTTAATTCAAACTATAGCGTTTAATGCGCCTGAACCGTTGGAGGCATTCTGCAGAACGATACAGGCTTTGTCTCCCGTAAATTCATATGTCACACCAATCCCTGACGATGTTCCGGGGTATGAAGACAAACTGATTATGGCGGGCGGCACATTTATCGAAGGCTCTACCATAGAATTATCTGCGGACGGACCTATGAGAGCCCCTTACGCTGTCTATATGCAGGGCGGTTTGACATACTCTCATGTTAAGTTCGTTTTGAAAAATATATACGAAAAAGTCTCTAAAGTTTAAATTAACAATCTAAATACATGCCAGATATTACAAAATTAAACAATTATTTTGGCATATATTTTTGTGTTTAAATACTGAATGTCCAAGAAATACAATGCTTTCGATTAAATCGTAAACTTTTGTAAAAATCCTCTTTACAGAGTATGTTTGTTTTTTTATATATGGTACACTATAAATGTTAGAAGAAATTAGAGGCAAGTATGAATTATATAAATTACAAGAAAAACGATTTAAACAGAATAGAAATAGACGATTTAAAGGTATCAATCCCTGATTTGAGAAATACAAACAAGACTCAAACAATTACAAAATGGTTAGCGGAAAGAATTGATACCGGGATGAAAAACGATTCAATCCATATCGGTGATTTGTTGCCAACAAAGGCGGAACTTGCCTATGCATTGGGCGTAAGCTTAGGAACAATCCAAAATGTTCTTAAGATATTAGAAGATAAAAACTATATTTGGTCAAAACAATGTATCGGTTCAATCATCAAAGACAGAGCCGAAAATGAGACAACCATAAGAAAAAGAACTTCCAAAAAAGATATTGCGGAAGAAAAGATTAAAAATTATATCAAAGAAAATAATTTAGGTGTCGGAGACAAACTTCCGTCCTCAAGAAACCTTGCACGAGACATTGATATGACTTTAAACACTGTCAGAAACGCTATTATGACGTTATCTTCCGACGGGATACTTGAATATAACGAACAAAAAGACTTAATCGTAAAAAATATTGATTATACCGTTGATAATGAAATGGATGAAGAAACTCTTGTAAACAAGGTTAAAGACGATTTAAAGAAATATATTTGCGAGAACTTTAAAATCGGGGACAAGCTCCCTACTCATAACGAATTGGTTAAGAAATTCAATGTAAGTAAAAAGACAATCCATAGCGCATTACAAATCTTGGTAAAAGAAAAAATGTTATTGCCGAGACGCGGCGCATACGGAACGGTTGTTATAAATACTTCGATGAATGCTAATTTTGAGCCGAGAAGAGAAATGTCAATCTTTGCCCCTGCTCAAGATACGGCGTTTTATCATTACCAAAAAATACAAAACAAAATAAAGAAACTTATAGCAAATAATTACGATATCGGACAAAAATTGCCGTCTATTGTTGAGTTATCAAATATGTTTGATGTAAACACGAACACAATAAGACGTGCTTTGAAAAATTTATCAAATGAAGGGTATTTGCAGTTCACAAGAGGACGTCATGGCGGAACTTACGTTATTGATATCCCTGAGATTGCTGAACAAACATTCCGTTGGCTTGCCGTAAATCCTCAATATGCCAAGGTAAATGTATAAGACATTAAGATATACAATATAGATAGGTTAGTGCAATTTTTCTTCAAAAATTTTGCATTAATACTGTCCCTGTGGTAATCTAATAAGCAAATAAACAAGTTAGGAGAAATAAATGATTTGTCCGTATTGTAAAAGTGAAATACCTGATGACGCAAAAAAATGTATGCATTGCGGAGAATGGATGGAAGACGCTTATAAATCCCAAAAAGAACCTGAAGGTTGTTTTTCATTCCTTGGCGAAACAATTACTAACCTGCTGTTTTGGGCGTTTATTCTTCTTATTGCAGGTATAGCGGTATTTGCTTTTCTTGATTATAACGATATGATTAGCTGGTAATCTTAGCTTTTATGTGCAGTTTCGGGGTTATCATCACTTCCGTTAACAGCCAGTTTACTTGTATCAATCTTAGTCGGACGTGACGCGGTTACTACAACTTCATCCAGTTGATACGGAGCTTCATAGGTTCTGTTATGTCTGTTTCCTCTGTATTTTATATGGTATTTTTTGCTTGTGTTGTAGGCATTAAAGTCTTCTACTCTTTTTGCCATATCGCCGACGGTTATACTGTCTTTTTTCTGCGTGTCCAGCCAACGATTGTCTCTGTAGTATTCGGGGTGACTTTTTTCGTATTTTCTTGCCAGAATTTGACGTTTATCTCCTGACGCAAGAGTTTTACGTAATCTGCTCGGTAAAAATACAACCGAATATAATTCTCCGGATGATAATGCACGACGCGAATTTTTGCCGAAGGCAGTTGCTTTGTTATCCTTCAACAGTTGTCTTATATATGGCAATTGTTCTGTCGGAGTCAGTTGTGACGGTTCAAAATTATATGCTTTTCTTGTATCTCCGATAAAGCCCATTAATCCTGTTTTTAAATCAGGACGGAAACTGCTTTCGGAGTTAATAATAGACATTATGTCATCGGGATCACACTGTATTTCTCTTGCGATGTTAACTATCCCTTTGTAGAAAGTACGGTTAAAACCTCTGCTCTTAGGCGCAATATTGCTCCATTCTCGCTCTAAGGCTTGGACTCCTTTTTGGGTATACCATTCGGGGTTTGTTCGAAATTTGGATTTAGCAGATGCGGCTTTTTTCTTAGCGGCTTCCGCTTTTTTAGTTGCTTGTGCCGCTAAATCCGCCTGTACTTTATCGGCGGTGCCTTGCATCTTATCCAAATCCTCCTGAGTTATTTCAGGAATATCAGGTTGAAGCATTTTGCTGAAATCTTGTTGCGTTTGTTTATCCCACTCGGGTTTGTGTTCTTTTACAAAATCATTCATTTCTTTTTGCTTTTGTAAGTCCACAATCTCGGGATTATTCTGTAAATCGTCGGCTGACAAAGTTTCTTGCGTTTTATTGTCGATAAATACAATCTTTCCATGCTTATATTCAGCCCTTATATTTTCGGGCAGGTGGTCAATATGGAGCATTTCTTTGATTTGTTTATCAAACTCCGCTTTCGTCATATATTTGTTTTTACCCTTTGTGGAAACCGTTACGAGCTCCTCGTGGGTATCGTCCGTGTATCTGTATTTATGTCCGTCTTTATGACCTATTCTGATATCTCTTTGTTGGTTATCGACTTCTCTGGTTAACTTTTTATCATCTTCCGAAAAAACGGAAACATTGTCTTCTTTATCAGTTTTTCGTGTCTGTTTCGCAGTCGGATTTTCCGGCGTTGTGCCGTCTATTCTTCCAATTTCGTTTGACATCCTATCACTCCTTTAAATGTAGAATACCTTTCTATCTTTTTATGTAACGGCATTTTTCTCAAAAACTTTATTCATTTTTACATTTTTTTACATTTTCGATGTAACTGTCAGATTTTCCTGCGTTAGTTTTTATTGTAATATTGTTTATATCTAAAACTTATGTTATAATCAGGTTATTCAGAAGAGGACTTTAAAATATGGCAAATATAGTAATTTATTCAAACAATAAGAATACGGAATTAGTCGGAATGTTATCCGATATTGATGATGTATCGGTAAGAGTGGAAGACGGTTCTATAATGAGAGAGCATAAGATGCTCAATCCTTCTCTTATCGTTGTAGATAATGTTGATAATTTGGAAAATATCCTGATGACAACAAAGTTTGTCTGCCCGATATTATTTGTCGGTGACAGATTCAATACAATTGTAAGGGCAGAAGGCTATGATTTTATTTCAAGACCTGTTAATAAGGATGAACTCGTTGTCAGAGCTAAAGCGTTACTAAAAATAAGTTATTATAAACATAAAGTTGATGAAGTCAGCACAACCGACGAACTCACGGGCTTGCATAACCGTAAATATTTGCAGGAAGCTCTTGAGGCTGAAATATCACGTACAAGACGTTACAAAACGAAAGTATCTTGTATATTGTTTGATATTGACTATTTTAAAGCGGTTAATGATATGTACGGATATGAATGGGGCGATATCCTGCTTAGAAATATCGCAGGCATGTTAGCCGTATCCGTCAGAAAAGAAGATATTGTTACAAGATACGGCGATGAAGAATTTTTACTTATTCTTCCTAACACATCCGAAGATAACGCATTTATTTATGCGGAACGTTTCAGACGTGCCGTTGAAAAAATGGAATTTATCCCTGCGGGTGAAGATGAACGCCATCCGATTACGATTTCGGGCGGTATTGCAACATTCCCTTGTATGGAGAATGTTCACGAAGACGCAAATACTCTAATCAGATACGCAGAACATGCTTTGTATAATGCAAAACACAGAGGTCGTAACAAGGTTGTTCAATTCTCTCAAATCAACCTTGAATATAACTAGTCAAAAACTCTGAATTTGTGGAATAGTCTTTGTTTTCTAATACGTTTAATATATTGTTTAAACACAGGTTCATGCTATAATTAAGTTATGGAATGTCCAAAATGCGGTAATGAAGTAAAAGAGACGGATAAAAGGTGCCCTTATTGTCATAAGGTGCTCCAGATAGAGTGCCCTGTTTGTCACAGATTTAACAGAACGGCCGTTTGCGAAGAGTGCGGTAACGTTATCATTGTTAAATGTCACAATTGCGGTACCCCGGGACCTAATACGGGTAAATGTAGAAAATGCGGTTTCCCTACCTATAAAAGTGTTATTATGAACGAGGCGGAAACCGAAGAGTACGCCTGCCTTGCAATCACATTCCCCAATATAGAAGATTTGAGACCTGCTCTTAAAAATAAGCAGATATTCAACAAATTTAAGAAAAAATTAAAACAGGCATTGTTTACATATGCCGCAAATCAGGATAACCGTTGCCAATTGTTTGGTGAAACGTATGTTATTAAGTATTACAAGGAATTTTCTTTTACCAGTTCCGTAAAAAAAGCCGTAAAATCCGCAATAGAGTTACTTAATAAAATCGGCGGTATCAGTTATAAGCTGAAACGCGGGAAAAACGTCCGTTTACACTGCAAAATGACTATCTTGAAAAAGACCTTTGAGACGGATAATAACGAGTTTAATACAGGGTTAAATATCAAACTTATAAAAGATACGACGGAAGAAAAGTATACGGACGGACTGCAGCTCATTACCGACCAATATATCAATAACGTTATTCAGAGAGATTATAAGTTGGAAATGATATATTCTTCTCAGGTCGGGGATGAACTTCTTATGTTCTACGAATTTCCGCTTGAAGACCAGATTGTCCCTATTGTAATAGAGGATAAAAAAGAAGAAAAAAGTATCCTCAAGGGCCCTGCCAATCTGCCAAAAATAAAGATTGACGATGATGAAGACGCTCTTCATGAATTGCTTTACAGTAATAAAGCGATAGATATTGAACCGGAAGGACAGTTCTTATCAGTTGCCGCACATAACATATACAAAGCTTTATCAGAACTTTTGGTTTCTCATTGCTTTATTACGTTGAAGACGACGGAACGCCGAGACCTTCCGTCAGGAGATGTTACCCAATTTTTGCAGGGTAAATTCGGGCGCGGGGTTTGTCATATAGTTTGTACGGAAGAATTTAAGTATAAACCGTATATGTTCTTTAAAGAATTTTTATCACAGCTTTTGCATATTGATTTAAAACAGGAAAATCAAGAGCAGATGATAAAATCAAGTTTATCGGGGATGGATTCTTCGGGGATACTTGCCAATTTATTGTTAAATCAACCCTCGGAAGATATGGATCCTGATACTTCGTATATATCTTATATGAGGGAATTAAGAACTCTTCTTGCAAATCAAAAGAATATTGTTTTGTATGTAGAAAACTTTGATTTGATAGATGAAACCTCTTTAAAGATTATCAATGATTACATTTCAACCATAATAACCGTTGAAGATTTAACGCTAACATTTATAGTTACCGTTCGTTCGGAGTATTCTGTTTATAAAAATATTCCGAAACTTTTACATTCAAGTTTCTATAGAGAAATCAATGTTACAAAGGGCGATTTCAACGCATTTTTGGCAACAATCCCTGATGATATAGAAGAGATAAGAGATACATTCTATATTTCTAAGCTGGAAGAGCGCAGTGCAGGCAGTTTGCTATACTTCAAGAACGAATTTCAGTATTTAAGAGATTCAAACGTATTTTTGACGTTTGAAGGCAAATTGATGATAAATGCCGAAAAAACACTGATATTCCCTGGCTCAATCCAAGAATTATTATCAAAAAGATTTACGTCTCTTCCCGAGAATGAAGGTCTTGTAATGGCTTACACAACATTGATGTTAGGCTATGCGCATTTTAATATTCTCGCAAAACTGGGAATAGAAAATCTTTCGGATGCAATAAATTCTTTAGTCTCAAAAGGGTTGATAATTTGTATTGATGAAATTGTATATATCAATAATTTCAGAATATTTGAAGAATCTCTCAATAAAGTTTTGGATATAGAAGTTAAAAAGACATTGATTAACAATCTGTTTAAAGATATCAAATATGTAAATTACAAATTGTTGGATACAATCGGAGATATGAACTCAAAGCTTACTTATGTTTATGAGGATGCTTTGAATAACTTGGATTTCGGAGATTTTAATTCATATTTGAATTGTGCTAAGTTGTTCTTCCAATTGATAGAAGATAACGAGATAAAAGATGAAACCATATTGGAGCAGAAAAACGAGTTGTTCTCAATTCTCGTTAATCACTTAAACAGATATCCTTCAACAAAGGTTTATTCTATATCAAAGACGATTATGTCAAACGCTGTTGCGCGTAATGATGACAAGACAATACTCAATGTGTCCAATCTTGTATTAGACTCTGCATTGAGCGGGGAAGATTACGTTCTGGCGCAACAGTGTATTCAAAATATTCTTACAAGGATATTGAACCCTAAATTAGTTCCGGAAGGGGTGGATATGGTTCCGCAAGTGATTTTATACTTCTGTATAAATGCATCTATATCATTCCATTTGGCACATTATAACCAAAGCATGTCAATATGCGACAAAATTTTATCTTCCGTTACACCGGAGTTACTTTCGGGCTTGGAGGCTAATAATCTTTCAAAAGACGAATTTATGTCATATGTAACGGATGCACTTGTGTATTCGGCTCTGTCAAGAATAATTATTTGTGACGGAACATTGGCGGAATATTTGAACAGTGTTAAAGAACATTTGGGACAAGAACTTTATTCATCGGCATATTTGGTATTAATGGAAAGTATCTTACATAATGCTGAATATGATGTTGAGTCTATGCCTATGCCTGACGATGCAGTATCAATGTTTATTTCAAATATAGCACAGGCGTTTAAACACTTTGATGAAGGGTATAACACTTTTGCACAAAACATTTATAAGGCAAAATTGTCGGCACAAGACGGTAAATTCTCAATATTGTCATTATTATGTGACTTATTTATCGGATATTCTTATCAGAAATTGAGTTTAGAAAACTCAACCTCGTTTAAAAAATGTGAATCAATATATGATGATGTCTACAGAACCGCACAGCGTTCAGGTTTCCGTTCAGTTATGTTAATCACGACGTGGTTCAAGGCTACATTATTAAAAGACAAAGAAATGTTTGATGAGGCGTATGAACTTGTACTTGCCGTATCAAACGCAATAAAACGTCAAAGAATAAAAAACAGATTATTGTCCGTATTGACATACATTCTTACGCTCAATATCGCATCTAAAATTCCAAGCAGAAAAGCTGACATTCCGATTATTGTATATCGTATAACCTACGAGGCTGAAAAATACGGATTCGAAGAGTACTACAGATTTATTGAAGATCAAAGAGTTCTTGATCCTGAATATATGACTGAGTTCAGCGAACAGATAAAAGCCGAGCAGGAGGCAATTGAGGCTGAAAATCTTGCCGAGGCTCAAGCTGACGCTGCAGAGGAAGACGGTCAAATCCTCCCTGACGAAGGGGCAGTACCTTCCGAAAATCAGGAAGAGCAGACTCAAGACCAATAATCTCATATTGAAACCAAAACAAAAAGGAGATAACAATGAAAGTATTATTTGCATCGGTTGAAGTGGCACCATTTTCCAAAGCAGGGGGGCTCGCGGATGTTGTGGGGAGTTTACCTAAGTATCTGGAAAAAGATGCTGAAATAGCTATTTTTACACCGTTACACGGATGTATTGATGTGAATAAATACGGAATAAAAGAGATAGAAAACTCTGAAAAATGGATTTCATTTGGCGGTCGTCCGATGAAGTTTAAACTGTTTATGACAAAACTTCCGGGAACTAATATAAATGTGTTCTTTGTACAAAGCGACTGGTATTTCACTTGTTTCAAAGAAGTTTATCCAAAATGGCTGGATACAAGATACGAACACGAAAGATATATTGCGTTCTCGCTTGCCACGCTAGAATATGCAAAAGACTTGAACTTCAGAGCCGATATTATCCACTCTAACGATTGGCATACGGCAATGATACCTCTGTATATCAAGGCTAATTACAAGTTTGATGAGTTCTGGTCAAAGACTAAAAATGTTTTTGAAATCCACAATTTGGCATATCAGGGTGTTTGGTTTGAAGATGTGCTTGATTTTGCCAATATGAGAAAAGATATTGTTTATAACCAATGGGGCTGTGAACATTACGGCAAAGTAAACTGGATGAAAGGTGCTATAAACTATGCAGACCGAGTTGTTGCGGTATCCCCTAAGTATGCGCAGGAGATTTTGACTCCTGAGTTTGGTGAAGGAATGGACTACACCTTGAGAGGTCATACGGATAAACTTGTCGGTATCTTGAACGGCATTGACTACGATGTATTTAACCCTGCGACGGACAAAAACCTAGTTGCTAATTATACAATAGACACCATAGGTGAAAAAGACGAAAACAAAAAACATATTTGTAAATACTTCGGGCTAAAATATTACCCTGAAAGACCTATCATCTCATTGATTTCGAGATTAGTTCCTCAAAAAGGGATTGACCTTATAAGAGATATGCAGGATGAGTTGAAGAAAATGGATGCGGATTTCATCTTCTTAGGTTCGGGTAATTCCGACTATGAGAACCTGTTTATTTGGTTATCAAACAACAGCGATAATATAAGAGCTTACGTCGGATATAAGGCTGATTTGGCAAACCAAATATATGCGGGAAGTGATTTCTTCTTAATGCCGTCCAAGTTTGAACCGTGCGGATTAAGCCAGTTGATAGCTATGAGATACGGAACTTTGCCTATCGTAAGAGCTACGGGCGGACTTGATAATACGGTTACGGGCTATCCGCTCGACAATTCAACGGGATTTAAGTTCTGGGATTACAATGGTTGGAGAATGAAAGAAGCTATCGATTGTGCGCTCAGGGTTAAACAGGACAGATACACCTTTAACGCTATGAGAAAATCCGCTATGGAGGCTGATTTCAGTTGGAAGAAGAGTGCTAAACAGTATCTCGATATGTACAAAAGCTTGCTTTAAGGATTTATAAAATGGACAGAAAGAAATTTTTAAAAGTTAAAAGAATAGTCGTAAAACTCGGCACTAATATTTTGAGAAACGAGGACGGAGATGTCGCACTCTCAAGGATTTATTCTTATATTGAGAGTATCTCAAAGCTTGTCAAAAAAGGTAAAGAAGTTGTCTTAGTAACCTCCGGTGCTGTCGGGTTAGGCAAGAAAAAACTCGGGCTCCGAAACACAAACGGAATTGCCGTAAAGCAGGCATGTGCCGCAATCGGACAGGGAAATCTGATGTCCTTGTATGAAGAAGGGTTCAATACCTACGGAGTTGTAACGGGGCAAATACTTGTTACTCCTGATGATTTCTCTCAAAGAAAGAAATATTTAAGCCTCAGAAAGATTATTAATAAATTAATTGAAATGGGTGCGGTTCCGATTATTAACCAAAACGATACAGTGACGGTAATTGAGGATTTGGACAAAGACGCCGAGCCGGTTCAGATGTGTTTTACCGATAACGATAAATTGTCTGCGCTTGTGTCGAGTGCAATAGATACGGATTTGCTATTGATATTGTCTGATGTAAACGGACTGTATGAGTCTAATCCGAAAGAGAACAAGAGCGCCAAGATTATCAAGGAATTGAACGGAGTTTCCAAAGAAGTAATGAAAATGGGAACGGATGCCTCCGAGGGCGGTCGTGGCGGAATGAAAACCAAACTTGAGGCCGCAAGGATTGTAACCAGAGGCGGAGGCAAAGTCCTCATCGCAAACGGGAAAATACCTTATATCATAGACAAATTGTTTGAGTATGAAGATTTCGGAACGACATTTACACCAAACGAAGATTTACCGGAAAAGAAACTCTGGATTGGCTATTCAACCAATATAATAGGTCACGTTATAGTAAACGACGGAGCAAAGAAAGCTATCTTAGAGAAAGAATCAAGTCTGCTCCCTATCGGGGTTGTAAGAGTTGAGAACGACTTTAAGAAAGGTGAAGTAGTTTCTATCCGCGATGAAGAAGGGGTGGAATTTGCAAGAGGAATCGTCAACTACAACGCTGACGACTGTAAACGTATCATCGGCAACCACTCTAAAGAGATATTAAACCTCTTAGGGTTCAAAAACTACGACGCGATTATCACGAGAGATTATATAACGATATTGTAATTAATGAAGATACTAAGGGGTTAATATAAATAAAGGCACTAAGATACTAAGGCACTAGGGCACTAAGAGCCGCTCCGCGGATGACAATTTACGTGCGGTTTCATAAGTTGAGACCACGGTAGTAGGTCAGATTTACCAATCCAACAATTTCCAAAAGTCCCTGCATTAATAAAAATATAGACAGATTCTGAAATAAATTCAGGATGACTCCACGATGGCATTAAAAGCCCCTGCGTTACTGTCATTCTGAGCACATGCAACACAAGCCGGTGCGAAGAATCTCATGATTTAAGGCGCTAAAAATTCTGTCAAAGGTTGTAGGATAGACTTCAGTCTACCGATAATTATTTATTGTTGCTCCCCGCCTGTGCTTGTACGGCTCGAGCCTCGCCTACAATCACTGTCCTCGCCCAAGTAGGGGCGGACTCTTAGGCTTTGTAGGGCGCAATTTTTTGCACTGATTACTAAAATCCTATTTTCTTGATGTTGCGGCTGCGCCTGATACGACTTCAATCAATTCGTTGGTGATAGCACCCTGACGAGCCTTGTTATAAGATACTGTCAAATCGTTGATTATCTCGTCCGCGTTATTAGATGCTGCAGACATAGCCGTCATTCTGGATGCCAATTCGCTTGCTGATGCCTCTAACAATGCTTGGAAAATCTCGTTTGTGATGAACATAGGCACAATCTCTTTCAAGATAGCCTTCGGGCTTGGTACAAACTCCATCAGCGCATCCAGTTTGTGTTCCTCTCCCGTGTAGTCAATTTCCAACGGCAATACTTCCCATTGCTGAACGGAGTATGACATCATATTATTGAACTTGGTTGTGATAATCTCTATCTTATCAATCTTGCCGTTTACATAATCTTCCGCAATATCTTCGGCAATAATGCTTGCGCCGGAAGAATTAGGCTTGTCGATTACGGCGATATAAGTCTTTTCTATATCAATATCGGGTTTGTGATGCAAAGCTGCAATCCCTTTTTGTCCGATAATGTATAACTTTGACTTAATGCCTTTTCCTTCGTTATCGGCAATGCGTTTCAATACGTCACGGACGATATTTGCGTTGTAAGCCCCTGCCAAACCTTTGTTAGATGTTACAACAAGGATACCTTCGGTCTTAACTTCACGACGTTCAAGCAGTGCAGGATAATTATTGATAGCTTTTTTGTATTTTTCGCCGTCATCCTGTGCCGCACCGATTGTTGCAAGCATACGTTTGAACATTGTGAGCAGTTCATCCGCAAACGGGCGAGCCATTTTTACGGCTGTTTCCGCTTTTCTGACTTTGGCGGACGCCACCATCTTCATCGCGCTTGTTATCTTTTGCGTGTTCTTAACACTCTGTATTCTCGTTTTAATATCTTTAGAATTTGGCATTTATTTTTCCTTTTGTCAGGCAATGCCTGACCTACATTGATATTATTTTCTTGAATTATGTTGGTGCGGTAGTGACCGCACCCTACTTTTTTTCGGACAAACCCTCATCCTGCATTTGTACGGCTCCTTTGTCGCCTACAACTACTGTCCTTCTCCCATAGGTAGAAGGGCAAAAGCCTTACTTGCCCCAGCTTTCGTTGAATTTCTTCAACTCTTCTCTCAGAGCCTCTGCATCAGCATCTTCGAGGTTAGAGCCGGCATTCAATCTTTGAACCAACTCAGGCATGTTTGCTTCAAAATGTTCAAACCAAGCCTGTTTGTATTCAGCGATTTTCTTGTTATCAACTTCATCAAGGAATCCTTCGTTTGCCGCAAACAGGATAGATACCTGTCTTGCAACACTCAACGGATGATATTGAGGTTGTTTCAATACTTCCGTAAGTTTTTCCCCTCTCAAAAGTTGTTTCTTTGTAGCGTCATCCAAATCGGATGCAAACTGAGCGAATGCCTCAAGTTCTCTAAACTGAGCCAAATCCAATCTCAATTTACCTGCTACTTTCTTGATAGCCTTTGTCTGTGCGTTACCGCCTACACGTGATACCGAAATACCTGCGTTGATTGCAGGTCTGATACCTGCGTTAAATGATGAGGATTCCAAGAATATCTGACCGTCGGTAATAGAAATTACGTTAGTCGGAATGTACGCAGAAACGTCGCCCGCTTGAGTTTCGATGATAGGCAGTGCCGTAATACTTCCGCCGCCCAACTCATCTGATAACTTAACCGCACGTTCAAGCAATCTTGAGTGAAGATAGAAAATATCCCCAGGATAAGCTTCACGTCCCGGCGGTCTGCGGAGCAGCAAACTCATTGCACGGTATGCCTGAGCTTGTTTCGTCAAATCATCGTATACGATTAGAACGTGTTTACCTTGTTCCATAAATTCTTCTGCCATTGCAACCCCTGCAAACGGTGCTATATATTGAACAGGAGCAGGTTCACTCGCCGTAGCCGATACGATAATCGTATAATCCATTGCACCGTGTTTTTCCAAAGTTTTGGCAAGCTGTGCAACAGTTGATGCTTTTTGACCAATCGCAACATAGATACAAATAACATCTCCGCCCTTTTGGTTTATGATGGTATCTATCGCGATAGCTGTTTTACCTGTTTGTCTGTCACCGATAATTAATTCTCTCTGACCTCTACCGATTGGGGTCAGAGCATCGATTGCAGTTAAACCTGTCTGTAGTGGTTGGAATACAGGCTGACGTGCTACAATCCCCGGAGCTACTCTTTCAACAGGTCTTGTCTTTGTATATTGCAAATCGCCTTTGCCGTCTAACGGAGCCCCAATCGGGCTGACTATACGTCCGATTAAGCCGTCACCTACAGGGACTGATGCGATTCTGCCCGTAGTCTTTACAATCATACCTTCTTTAATATGTGTATATTCACCTAAAATTACGACACCGACGTTATCTTCTTCAAGGTTCAATGTAATACCGAGAGTGCCTCTGCCGTCTTCAAACTCGACAAGCTCGTTTGACATGACATTTCTCAGTCCGTATACCCTTGCGATACCGTCACCGATTTCAAGAACGCTCCCGACATTGGAAACTTCCGTCTTAGCCTCGTAATTTTCTATATTTGATTTTAGTATTGAACTAATTTCATCAGGACTTATTACTGACATGTTTTATCCTTTCTCTATACGGTTATTTCTTTTTGTATTTCTTGTAATTTGTGTTGGAGCGAGCAATCAACGATATTGTCGCCGGATTCAAATACCAAACCGCCTATTATACTGCTGTCGGTATTCCATTCCAACTCAAGTTCTCTCGATAAGATTTCTTTCAACTTGGATTTTATGTTTTCTTTTTCCTCGTCGTTCAAATCTATCGCAGAGGTCAATTTTAACTCCAATATTCCGTTTTGTCTGTCTAAAGTGTTCTTGTACTCATCAACGATTGAAGTTAAAATATTAAATCTGTTTTTATCAACCAACAGTTTTAAGAAGTTCAAAACCGTTCTGTTGACATTATTCTCAAATATTTTTGAGATAACGTTTTTCTTTTCTTCGGTCGAAACGATAGGAGAAGACATAACGTTTTGTAAGTCTTCGGAATTATTCAAAGATAATTCGACATCCTTGATTTGATTATAAATATCATTTTTGGATAAGCCGTCGTTTGCACAATCCATAAGTGCATCCGCATATCTTTGAGCTATTATTTGATTTCCGTTTTCTTCCGATTTAGTCATTTCGTTTCCTTGTTTTGTCGGTGCAAATAATTGCACCCTACATTTTTTTGTCAGGCAGTGCCTGACCTACATATATTTACTCCCTACCATCTGACGTTTGTATTACGCAGATTTTCAAGGCTTTCATTTATATATTTTATTTGCAAGTTTCTGTCTTTGTTGAGTTCGTTTACGATGTGTTTCTTTGCAAGGTTAACCGCTTTTTCCGCTGTTTCGTTTGTTATATGCAGTTTAGCATTTGCTATGTTTGCATCGATGGCTTTCTGCGTCGTTTGAGAATAAGTCTCAGACTGTTTGTGAGCCTCTTTGAGTAAATTCTCACCGACAATAACTGCGTTTTTAGAAGATTTATCAATGATTTTATAAGCCTCTTCGTCTACACTTGCCTCTTTATCCTGTGTTTCATACAGGGTGTTTAGAGCATCCGAGTGTTCTTGCTTTGCGTTATTGACTTTATCCTCGATACTTTTTCTGCCTTTTTCCAAAGCTCCGCCCAAATCAAAGTAATCAATAATCCATGCTAGACACAACAACATCAAAATGAAGTTGAACAGGTTTGATTTCAATATTAAATTCCAGATATTTAGTAATGTTTGAATCATTCGTTACCTTCCACTACCGTTTCATATCCCAAAACCTTGCTTGCAATGTCGCTTGCAAGTGTATTGATTTCGGAATTTAACAACAGTTTTGCAGTTTTTGAATCACCTTCAATCTCTGCGTTTGCAACAGCCAAATCCTTCTTAGCAAGGTCTTTTGCGTTAGACAAAACAGATTCTTTTTTGTCTTTGTATTCGGAAATCTTTTTATTATAATTATTCCCTGCAATTTGACCTGCTTTTGTGAGCTTGGCTTTTTGTTGTTCCAATAAACTGTTGCTCTTTTGTTGTGCCAATTTAGCCGCATCGTTTTCGTTCTTTATAAGTTCCGCACGCTCTTTTTCGATACGTTCAAGCGGTTTATAAAGAATAGCATTCATTATAATCATAAATATTATGAAACTAATCATTGCAACAAAAAACGTTGCATTAAATTCCAACACTTTTATTGAGTCCTTTCATTTGGAGTCAGTCATAATTCTTATGTCTGACTAATCGGTGCGAAACATCGCACCCTACTTTTTGCACCTTGCCTTGTTATTATGCAAATATTAACAATAATGCAACGAACAATGCATAGATAGAAGTTGCTTCCGCAAGACCTGCACCGATGATGAAGTCTTTGAAAGCTTCAGCTTTAATCTCAGGTTGTCTTGCAATAGCGTCCAAAACACCTTTTGTTGCAATCCCTAAACCAAGACCGCCACCGAGTACGCCCAATGCAGCAATACCTGCGCCTAATCTTGATGCGTCGAAAATTTGTTCTGCTGTCATATTTTTATCCTTTCCTTTTTATGTTATGTTTCTGTTTTTATTTTTTCTCTTGGTGCGGTGGTGACCGCACCCTACTTTTTTATTCTATTTGTCGGATTGGTAAATCCGACCTACTTTTATGTAATTCGTAATTATTAAAATTATGAATTTATTCCTCTTTCTGTACCGCGAGAGTTATGTATGTAGACGATAACAGAGCAAATACAAGAGCTTGGATGAATGCAACGAAGAGTTCGAACAACATAAACGGCAACGGTAAGAAACACGCTACCAGTCCGACGAATGTCGCAATCATTATTTCTCCTGCCAATATGTTGGCAAAGAGTCGCAGTGCAAGTGAGAACGGTCTGACGAAGAGCTCCAGAGTATCAATAGCCGTAATAATCAAATTACTGACTGACCAACCTTTGAAGAAGTACTTTCCGCCGTTTACTTTTACACCGTAATATATGCAATAAAGTGCTACAACAACCGCCATTGCAGCTGTCATATTCAAATCGTTATCAGGGGAGGCAAGTTCACCGTGTGCAAGGTGCACAATGCTGAACGGGATTTGCCCTATCAGGTTTGCTGTTATGATAAATAAAAACAACGTCAAAATAAGAGGGTTATGTTTCTTGGATTCTTCTTCCCCCATACTGCCTGCAGTGATTGAAGAGAAATAGTTGATGATTGATTCTCCGACATATTGTAATTTCGTCGGGATTACGGAGGCGTTTCTGATAATTAAGATAGCTCCGACAATCAAAATAGCCATTGCAAGCCACATAGTAAGCAGAGTATCAAAATTGACACTGATTACATGCCCCGCAAATACCTTTGATATTACCCAATGTGTGCTTTCACTCATTTGTAATCCTCTCTTCAGCCCTCTGCTATTTTATAAGTTAATTCTAACACAACAAATTTTAAGTGCAATACTTCTCGAAATCCACGTTATTATTGTATATCAGGTGTTTTTACTACCGAATATCAAGTGGACTCAAGGACAATATATATGCCGTCGTTTTTCAACAAAAGGTATGAGTATATATATAGTGGTTTTGAAAAAATATTTGTCACGGGATTTTTAAATTTATCTTTGTGATAAACTATAATTATTCAAACACAATAAATGAGGTATATATATAATGAGCGAAAAAACACAAACAAAAGAGCCTGTTTCCGCAAAAGAATCAATGCGTCAGCGCAGGCTGCAGAAGTTAACCGAACTTATGGACAAGGGGATAAATCCTTATCCGTATAAATATAACAAAGATATAGATGCAAAAGACTTGCAGGAAAAATATAAAGATTTACCTGCAGGAGCCGAAACAGAGGATTATTATTCCGTAGCGGGACGTGTTATGGCAATAAGAAACTCAGGTATGTTTATCGACCTTATGGATTCATCGGGAAAAATCCAAATTTTCTCACATAAAGAAAATATGGATGTTGATAAATTCAAAACTTTGAAGTTGATTGATGTCGGCGATATTATGGGATTTTACGGATCAGTCAGAAGAACTCCGAGAGGAGAACTCTCAATCAAGGCTAAAGAATATACTCTGCTTTCAAAATCTTTGCAGACTTTGCCTGAAAAATTCCACGGTTTAACCGACCAAGAAACAAGATATCGTCAAAGATATGTTGACCTTATCGTAAATGAAAAGACAAGAGACACTTTTAGAAAAAGAAGTTTAATAATCCAAAAGATAAGAGAATATTTAGCAAAGAAAAGCTATTTGGAAGTTGAAACTCCAATCTTGCAAACAGTTGCATCAGGCGCAAACGCAAGACCGTTTGTTACTCACCACAACGCTCTTGATATGGATTTGACTTTAAGAATTGCTTTGGAATTATATCTTAAAAGATTAATCGTCGGCGGTGTTTCCGAGAGAGTCTTTGAAATAGGTAAATGTTTCAGAAACGAAGGTATTGATACACGTCATAACCCTGAATTTACAATGATTGAGTTGTATCAGGCTTATGCTGATTATTACGATATGATGACATTGACCGAAAACATGGTTGCCTTCGTTGCTCAAGAAGTATTGGGAACAATGAAGATTAAATACGGTGATAACGAAATTGATTTAACTCCGCCTTGGGACAGAAAAACAATGCTTGGCTCTATCAAAGAGGCTACGGGTGTTGACTTTATGGAAATTTTCACTGCGGAAGAAGCTATTCAAAAAGCAAGAGAACTTCACGTTCAGGTTGATGACGGTATGAACTGGGGACAGGTTGTAGAGGCTGTATTCGATGATAAGATTGAACCTACGCTGATTCAACCATGCCATATTATGGATTATCCTCGTGAAATTTCACCGTTGGCAAAGGTTCACAGAGATAACGACAGATTGACCGAAAGATTTGAAACCCGTATTAACGGATGGGAAATCGCAAACGCATTCTCCGAATTGTCTGATCCTATTGACCAAAGATACAGATTTGAGGCACAGGCTTTGGCTAAAGCTAACGGAGATGAAGAGGCAATGTCTATTGATGAAGACTTCATCAACGCTCTTGAATACGGTATGCCGCCTACGGGTGGTATGGGCATGGGTATCGACAGACTTGTTATGCTGTTGACCGATTCGCCTAGTATCCGTGACGTTATCGCTTTCCCTACCATGAGAAAGATTGAACGCGAATAATTGATATATTTTTATAATATTAAAAAGGGAATGAATATTATTCATTCCCTTTTTTGTTGAATTTACATAACAATTTCGTTACATAGCATGGATTATTGTTATTTTAATTTGTCATATGGGAATATAAATAACATAAGGACAAAATACATCATTTAGTTGTTGGTGTTGTATATGTTTATTTGTACAATGAGATTAGCTTAGTATGAACATTATTATTACCGATTACCCCATGGTGATAAATACGGTAAACATAGAACATTTAACATTAAATAAAACACGAGATTGGACATGGCAAAAACAAAAGATTTTATTGTAAAACTTGATGATTTTACACAAGACGGCAAAGAGATTAATGCAAATAGAAAGAATGCAATCAGAATTGACGGTTTGACTGCTGAACAAGCAACAAAAGCAGATTACAAAATAAATAACGGCAAACTTGAAATAACTGTTGACGGCAAAAAACTTATCGTAAATAATTACGGCGGTATAAGATATATCAAAACTGATTATACAAAAATCGGCAGAAACAGATATTCTTATAAGCCTTATGACCTTTTCGGGAGTTCAAAAATAGACAATCCCAACGAGATTACAACCTATAATGAGAGGAAATTAACAGTAAACGGTACAAACTATAACGATACGATTGATTTGTCGGCATCGAATTATGCCCCGACCGGTAGAAAGAATATCAGAAGTAACCGAGGCTTAACCATAAACGGAGGTTATGGCGACGATAAAATAACAGGCACTCAATATAATGATACAATCAATGGCGGAGCAGGTAACGATACCATCTATGGTACGGTCGGTAATGATTATATTTCAGGCGGAGCAGGCGAAAATACAATCGTTTATACTTCACTTGACCAATTGGGCGATACAATAAATCTCACAAAAGGCGAAAACTTAAAGATTGATGTATCGGCATTAAATGTATCTGCTGATGATATTAAATATACTGTTAACGGCAGAAACCTTGTTGTTTCAATCCCTGACGGAGAAGAATCAAAAACTTTCACAATTAAGAATTTCGGCACAAAAGATATTACTAATACAGCGACAAAAAGAAACGGTTATAAGGATACTTCTTCCATTGAATTGGTTACATCAACAGGCGAAAACGGAATCGTTGATTTAAGAGCGGTTGCCGTAAATGCATCAAACGGCACTTGGCATAACGATATTATCGACAGAAGCGATTATAAACTGTATAAAGATAAAAGAAGAACCATTATACAAGACAATACTGCAAAACGCGGTTTGACTCTAAACGGCGGTAACGGCAATGATATTATCACGGGTACAAACTATTCCGACAAAATCTATGGCGGAAACGGTGACGATATAATCTTTGGCGGTACAGGCAACGATACCATTTATGGCGGTAACGGTAATGACACCATAACAGGCGGAGCCGGTAACGACACTATTGTTGGCGGAGCAGGAAATAATACACTGATTTTTAGCGAAGACTTTGGCAATGATTCCGTTTATTTGACAAAAGGCGAAAATGCCACTCTTGATTTTTCATCATTCAACCTTGATGATATTTCAAAATTGAAATTTGAATATACAAACAAAAATAGAGATTTAAAAATATCTGTTCCGAACGACAAAGGAACCGTAACATTAAAGAATTTTGCAAAAACTGATGTCGTCGGTGCAAACGGTTCTGTTATGATTAAACTTAGCGAAAATAACACTGTTAACATAAATGATATCTTTAAATATACAAAAGATGATTTTATAAACAAAAATGATACATATATATTTACCGGTTCAAGATTTGATGAAACCATTGATGCAACGGGACTTAATAAAACCGTAATCAATGCAGGTAACGGTAACAATACCGTAATTGTCGGAACGGGGGACCATAATATCATAACAGGTAACGGTGATGATAAAATAAATATTTCAGGCAATTACGGCGGTTACAGAACCATAAGAGCAGGTGGCGGACATAATACAATAACTGTTGATAACAGCGAAAATTTCGGTAAAATTACCGTTATAAAAGAAAAAGTAAGGGCAAAAAACGATATTATCTTTACTGATGATATTTCACAATATTCTATATATAAAAAAGGTAATAATCTTGAATTGGATAAAAATAACGTAACATTGATGACCGTAAATGATTATTTTGGTACCAATAAGAAAAACGCTGAAACTAATTTTATTTTAAATAACGGTATTAACTATAATGATGTTAATGAACTTGCAAAACAAGTAAAAGAATTTTTGGTTTCGGGCTCAGGTAACATATACGGCACAACAAGTTCTGACAAAATAAAAACAGATGATGCTTTCTCTGATTCAATCGCCGCGCATAATGACAATATTTATGCAGGCAAAGGCGATGATATCATAAATGCAGGCAGAGGTAAAAATAATATTTACTTCTATAAAGGCGACGGGCATGATGAAATCGTTGACGGCGGTGGTGTTGATACTTTGGTATTCAAAGGCGGAACCAGAGTAAATGCTCAAGTTGCTAATGAAGACGGCGTTGCGACTTTGACAATTTCTTACGGGCAAGGCGATACTATTACTGTAAATAATTACAGCAAAGAACACAGTGTAAGGTATATTAAAGTCGGTAATTCTTCAAGGGCGATAGACTTATACAATCTTGCTAATGTTCCTGCAACCGTTAAGAAAGAAACAAGCGAACCGGAACCTGATATTACAAATCCGAAAGATAATAACACTACGAATAATTCAATCGTTAACACTCCTTCTCCGACAGATATTCCTAAAGGAATGGAGGCAACACCCGCAAGCGGACGTTATATCAAAGGAACAGAGGATGATGACATCATTGTCGGAACAGACGGTGATGATTATATAAAAGCTTTTGGCGGTAATGATATTATTTACGGCGGAGCCGGTAATGATACAATTCTGGGCGGTGACGGCGATGATAAAATATACGGCGGAAAAGGAAATGATGACCTGTTCGGCAACGGCGGACATAACACCTTCTATTTCGCAAGCGGTGACGGCAACGACAGAATAAGCGAACCCGGCATGGATAATACTTTATACTTCTATGGTATAAAATCAGTAAATGACTTAAAATTCAATATAATTGATTTGTCAACCGGTGATAAAAACTTAATTATAAGCGGATATGGCTCAGACTCCGTATCAATAAATCAATTCTTAAACAGACCTGACTCAAAATACGGTACACCTGATTATTCAAATTACAAATTGCAGGCAGACGGACAGGACGCAGTATCATTGTATGATACATTGTTGAACAGTTCAGATATTTCTGCAGAGATAAAAGAAACAATATCTGCATTTATGAGCAGCGGTAAAGCTACAGGCGTTGATACTCAAGCAATTACCGCATCAAACAATATCACTCCGGAGGCAATTTTGACTACAGGTACAACAACCCCTCAAATGTAGTCCTGTTGTACGCTTAAATCCATTATAGGCGGTTTTTCTGCATTTTTTGCGGATTTCCCGTCGTATAACTCATTATATATTTACCCCTACCCATTAATACGGATATAAAGATTAGATAAAGAAATCCGAAATTTGAAAAATTCGCATTATAATAATAATGTGAATAAGAATATATATGGAGATTAAATAAAATGCAATCTGTAAAAGAAATATTATCAATGTTAAATGACTCAGACAAGAATGAAATAGAAAATATGTTAGTAGATATCGGAACACCTGCAGTTCCTGAATTGGTTGAACAATTACAGGTAGTAAGAGGCTTAAAAAGAGGCGTTGTTGCTATGACTCTTATCAGAATAGGTGATTCTTCAATCGATTATCTAAAGAAAGCTGCTAAGAACAATAAAGATTTCGAATGGGTTGCTCAATACCTTATCGGTGAAATCAAAGGTTCTGTAGCTGCATAAGTTTAACTCCTATCTAATGAAAATATAAAAAAGGTTCTCATTTTTTGAGAACCTTTTTAAGTTTTTATATGAATTTTAGTATTTATATACGTTACAGTATAATAAAAACGTATTTGTCATGCTGAATTAATTTCAGCATCTTTAAACTTTTGAATCAGATCCTGAAACAAGTTCAGGATGACATCGGTTATCCTATCCTCAATAAACTTTATTTTTCGTAAACGCAGACTCTGTTTCTTCCGCTCTCTTTTGCTTTATACAGAGCACTGTCGGCTTTGATGTATAAATCTTCCGCCATATCTTTTATATCCAGTTCGGCGAGTCCGACGCTTATTGTGACACCGATTGTTTTGCCGTCTCCGATATCTATTTTTTTATTTTGGACGGCTGAACGTAATCTTTCCGCAACGATGCGTGCTTCTTCAATATTGGTTTGCGGTAACAGTATGCAGAACTCTTCCCCGCCGTATCTTGACGGAATATCGTATTCACGCAGCTGTTCTTTTATGGTACTCGCAACCGTTCTTAATACGGTGTCGCCGATTGCATGCCCGTATGTATCATTGAATTTCTTAAAGAAATCAATATCAATCATAATTGCGCAAAGAGGGGTATTTTGACGGTTTGCGATTGCATACTGTTCCGACAATCTGACCTCAAACTGTCTGCGGTTATTCAACCCCGTGAGGGCGTCCTGTGTCGCATTTTGCAAAACTTTTGAGTATTCGTCAGCTTTCTCTATTGTGACGGAGGATTGTTTTGTGAGTTCTTTAATATAGCTTATATCTTCGTCGGACAGTTTATCAATTGTGCTGTTTGCAACGATGCAGCCGAACAATTTATCCCCGCTCAACATCGGGAAAATCCCCGTTCTTCTGTCTTCCGAGATTATTTCTCCGCTATCGACGGAGAGTTTTTCCATAAGTTCATACACTCTTTTATTCCAGCAAGCCCCAGGCCAAAACAGGTTATATTTGCCTTCATCATCCCTAATGAAGATGTATATTAAATGATTCATAACAAACTTATCAATCATTTCCCCGATTAGCGGAATAATATATTGGAAATCGTACTGGGTTTCTATTATCTTTGTAATTGCCTTCATTGATTTGTAGAAGGCTGTGTTTATTTCCAACTGTTTGTTCAAAAGTACGTTTATCATCTTTAATGACAGGTTATAGCCGAACATTTCAAACAGCTTTAAATCGTTTTCGGAAAGCGAGGTTTTGTTCTTGAATTTCAGCCTTACCATACCGATTGTTTGACCGTTGTCTTTTAAGGCTATGGATATTGTTTTCAGTATAATATCTTCTTGGTCAAAGATATCGGGCGGGGTGCTGATATCATCGTTGAGTACAAAATCCGAGGTTTTCAGCTTTTCAAAGATTTCGTTTAATATTGTCATCTTTTCTGCGGAATAGTAATCTTCTGCAGGTTCAAAATCTTTGATTGCGTTTTTTAGTTTTTTAATTGAGCGGTCATAATACAGAACATTTATTTCCGATATTTCGTAAAACTCTGCGAATACGGATTTTAAATTCTCCGCAAGTTCCTCCATATCATCGTTGGTACTAATTGTATTAAACAGTTTATATAAAAATTTTTCGTTAGTATTCATTACTTTCGTTCCTAAAATACGAATATCCCGCGCATTTACCCATATCTTCCATCATTGTTTTATCGAGTTTATCGGACGGGTGGATTTTTCCGTCGGCGCTAACCATGGATTCATCCTCGTCTTTCTTCTTATTTTTATGTTTTCTGTGTTTTCTGTCAGGTGTAACTTCCTGATTATCCGTATCGGATGAGCCTCCGAGGGCGGAAGGCGGAATCAATGACGGATCGGTTTTAAAATCAACGTAAGAGCGTGAAACATCAGACAAAATTCCGAAAATGTAATCAGCATTTGCCGTTGATTTCGCAGCAGATATCAGGAGCGATGCTTTTTCAAGTTCTTCTACTGAGTCGCCGAAACGTTTCATATGTCGTAATAAGATTGCGAGATTATAGTGAGCCTCATAGTTCATCGGAGCAAGCTCGATTGCCTTACAGTAGTTTTTGCCTGCGTCTCTGTAGTTGCCAAGCAGGTGATAATCAAGCGCAAGGTTATATCTCGCATCGGAGTTCTTCTTTAAGATTTTGCAAGCCTTTTCATAGGCTTCCGCAGATTTTAATAACAGTGGTGTCGCAAGGTATCTGTCATTGTCTGTCAGATAGAGTGCTTTTTGCCTGTAGGCTCTTCCCATATTGTAGTATGCAAGCCCTCTGTTTGTCTTGGAACTGCGTCTGTTACTGAATATAATCGGAATTGCCCATACGTGGTAATGGGTTGTTATTATTTTGTTATATTGTTCTATTGCGGCGTCAAAGTTCCCCAATTTTTCGGCATAGATTATGCCGAGGTTCATCCTTGCCACAACGTATTGAGGATTGTATTTAATAGCTTCTTCGTAGGCGTCAACGGCTGCAAAATAGTCTTCATATACAACATAGATGTTTCCCAGATTGTACCATGCCGTGTAGTGGTTAGGAAACAGCTGTAACCCTTTGTGATAATATTCTATCGCATAGGCATATTTGTTTTTTCTGACGGCACGGTCGCCTTTATATACAAGGAAGGTTCCTTCTATTCTGTAGATAACGTTGACTCTTATCCAGTCCTGCTTGAATACAATCATAAACAGGAGTCCTAAAATCAACGCTATTTTTAACAGGTTCTTTAAGTTCTTCTTCATAACAATATTATAATATAATCATACGCAATCTGTCTCATTTGTGAAGATAATGAAGAAAATCATTGACGGAGCGTAGTGGATATTGTTTCAACCTCGCCCCCAACAGTGGGAGAGGTCTGTTTTCTTATGTTTTAAAGTGTTAACTTTAAAATATTAGAAAACAGGGTGAGGGGGAATGATTAATAATAATTTCATTTGACGAAAATCGGCGCTCAATATAAAATTAAGGTATAAAAACCGCTGAATATCGGAGGGTTAAATGACGGAAGATAACACTTCATGCAGTTATTATATAAGAAACATTGCGCACCTTATGGCTAATATGCAGGACAGGTGCCTGAATTTGTACGGACTTTCCAATCAGCAGGCGCGAATATTGATGTATCTTTCAAAACACAATATCCGAGGACAAAAGAATGTAAAACGTAAGGATTTGGAGCAGTTTTTAAACCTGAAAGGCTCTTCAGTAACAAGTCTTATGCACGGACTGGAAAAGAACGGGTTTATTGAACGTACGGATTCAGAAAAAGACGGCAGAAGAAAGGAATTAGCTCTCACCGATAAAGCGAAAAAGTTGATTGAAGAGATGGAGCTTATATTTGAGGCGACCGATAACCAACTGCAGGAAGGTATGAGTGAAGAAGAAAAAATGACTTTCCGTTTGCTTTTGGGTATCGCTCATAACAATATGAGTATTATGTAAGTCCTTTACATCATTGAAATATAATGATAATATATAATTGAGTTAAATAAGGAGAAAATTATGGCAAGATTAGTTAGACCAAGTTGGGCAATAAGATGTACACAATCAGGCTGCAGAACTTTATTTGAAGTAGCAAAGACCGAAGACGGAAAGCAACAGGAAGTTGTTTGCCCTAACTGCGGTGAACACTATGTTTATCCGATAAATGATAACGAGGAAGAAAACGAAAACAAAGGTTAGTATATTTCCTCATGAATTTTAATAATACGGATAAAAGATATAATCAATTTAGCGCCTTTCTTAAAAATAAGTTTGGCGCTAAAGTTTATAAAATAACTATTGATGCGGGTTTTTCCTGCCCTAACAGAGATGGTACAATCTCTAAGGGAGGATGTATTTTTTGTGACGAGAGCGGGAGCTTTTCTCAGGCGCATTCAAATGTTTTGTCAATAGAAGACCAGATTAAAACGGGTGCCGAAACACTTGCAAAACGATTTAAGGCAGAAAAGTTTATGGCGTATTTTCAAGCCTATTCAAATACTTATAAACCCGTTGACGAATTAAAAAAAATATACGATGCCTCACTGAATTATAAAGACATTGTCGGTATTTCAATCGGTACCCGCCCCGATTGCGTGGACGATGAGAAATTAAAGCTCATATCGTCTTATAATGATAATTATTATACGTGGTTGGAATACGGGCTCCAATCGTCTCATAATAAGACACTAAAGCGAATAAACCGAGGGCATGATTGGGAAACATTTGTAAGAACTTACAAAAAAACAAAAGAATACGGCATAAATGTCTGCGTGCACGTCATTTTAGGACTATGGGAAACCCATGATGAGATGATGGAAACAGCAAAACGACTTGCGGATTTGGATATCGACGGCATAAAAATCCATATGCTCTGTGCATTAGAGGGTACAAAGCTTGCCGAAATGTATGAGAAAAACGAAATTGATTTTATGAGCGAAGAAGAGTATGTTAGCACCGTATGCGATTTCTTGGAATATTTACCGCCTAGAACAACTATTCACCGTCTCGCGGGGAACGGTCTTAAAAAAGAACTTATTGCTCCTCGCTGGATAGGCAAAAAACTGGATACCCTGAATAAAATAGACAGAGAATTTATCGCCCGTGACACATGGCAGGGCTGTAAATATCAAGGCTGACAGAAGTTTTTTTTTGATTATGCTGCAGGAGCATCGGCAGCTGCAGTAGAAACGGCATCCGCAACTTCGCTTACCGGAGCAGGATTTCTTCTTGCTGCATTCTTAGCCTTTAATTCAGCGTAAATATCTTTTACTTCTTTAGGCGCATTTAGGAATGCGTTTTCTTCTCTGGCATGATATTTTGAGATATCTACATCTATCATCCCTTCGGATTCGCTGTAAAGTTTTTCTTTCAATACAAATGGATACCAGTCACGACCTTTCAGTTTACGGTTTTGAATTGCTCCAATAATATCGTTTGTATATTCTTGCGTGTGTTTTGGTATATTAGGATGTTGTCTGATAAATTCAGGGAACGGAGTGTTGCCTCTGACAGAGTTCCAATCCTTTGATACTGTCATAAAGTTTGCAAGAGTACAATCGCCTTCCGTAGATGCAGGTGTAATATGTTCAATTGATGCTACAGACGGTCTTAATAAACGTGCTGCAATCTCGTGAGAGCCTCTGTTTGCGTATTTGATGACAAATGCGTCAACATCGGTTTTTGATTGAGGCAACTCGTTTACTTTTGCCATAATTGTATCTTTAAACATCGGGTTTTCGTTATCTTTTACCGTTTTTTCCATCAATTTAATTAATGTTTTACGTTTAAAAGGATTATCAGGTTTGTTTTCTTTAATTTGCTTTCTTGCATATTTTGTTAATTTTCTTATTCTTAGTGCGGTTTCTTTTCCTCCGCCGTTAGAAAGATTATCAATATCGTTTAAGACATTAAATTCATCTTTTTGAAGTTTTTCAAGAGAATTTCTTTTCAATTCTCCTAAGCAATCTTGCATAGAACCGTAAGGGTTTTTCTTCGCGTAATTTCTGAAAATGTTGTACATTTTCTTTTCGCGTTTTTGCATACACTGTTCATACGGTGCCAAAACATTAAGTCTTTCTTTTATGTTTCTGCATTTAGTAAGACGTAATTCAACGCGGTTCATTACATAGCCCGGAATCATTTTTGCTCCGCTATACGGATCGGTAATGTTATGCAACACTTTTAAGCACATCCCCGCAGAGGTATCTCCGTTCGGACCTCTTCCCATAAAGGCAGGTGCCGCATATATTTGTAACGGTTTAATCGGGGAAGTCTGCGACGCCGATTTTTCAAATACATCGTGTGACGGACCTTGCAGGTTCCCGAATGACATAAACGGGTTACGATTTTGACTCGTTTGATTAGATTGATTTGCTTTTGATACACTAGACACAACACGTTGGTTAGATACAAAAGGATTAAATAAGACCTTCATAAATAAACACTCCTGTGTATATTAAAGCATATTTTTCGGAAAATTGTTGGATTTGTTAAGCAAATTTAGAAAATTCTTTACAATTTGATATAAAACTTAAAGTGAAATTTGATATATTACATTGAGTGCTTACAATATTCATATGGGGAAACGGAGTGAATATCTCCGACTCTGCCGGAGCCGTAAAAGTCGGAATGCCCAACGTTAGCAATGTTTCGTGTCAAAGCGTTGCCGAAATATAATATCAAATCAACTACACCGTAAGGAGTAAAAGTGAGTGTACAAGCCGTAAACACCGTGAACACGGGGTTATGTCCGCATGGGCTTTCGCCGGGAGCATGTCCTATATGTTCAGGCATGTCAGGAGGCAGCCAAAAAGTTAAAACAGCCGATTTTTCCGCTAAACCCGGAGAAATGAGTTGGAACGAGTGCGCCGCAATCGGGGCGTTCTTAAAATCACTTAAAAATGCCCGCTTGGCAAAAGAGGCGGACTATCAGCAGCGATTGATAAATATTGCAAACTTTGAGGCTAATATGGCAAAATCGGCGGAAACGCTGAACCTCTTTATACAGACGATGAGTCAGCATATTGCAACGAAACCGATTGCGTTTGTCGCTAAAAATATGGTGCTCCCCGTTGTAAAGTTTATCCAAAACATGCCTAAGAATGTTCTGAATGCTTTGGCGCAGTTCTCAAATAAACTCGCGGATATTTCGGATAAACTCGCAGCTGTATACGGAGAATTAAAAGCATCGGTTAATAAAAAAATATCCGATTTGAAAAAGAAAATTAAGAAAAAATTGTTCTCAATTTTCACTATTTTTGAAGCAGGCAACGACTCCGATGAAAACGAAATGATGGTAGCGTTTGAAAAACAAATTAAAAAGCTTAAAAACTTTTTGGAAAAAATAACCAACCGAGATGAAAAGGAAGAATTAGAAGATGATAATTAATCAGGATTTAGAAAGTCAAAGAATGAGACGAAACCAGACCTTAACCCAACAAAAGGTTACAAATTCACTTAGAGAAGGAGCGATTTTGAATGCAAATCTCCCGCTAAGCGAATCATACAATTCGTTAATGATTGCGGACAGCGTTGAGTTGCCGAACAAACTATATGAAAAAGATAATAAAAAAGAAAAGAGTATTCTTCCTATCGCAGGTATAACGGTTGGTATAATGGGCGGTTTGGCTGCTGTTACAGGGTTGTTTGCAAAGAGTGCAAAAGATGCCGTAGATGTCGATTTAGCAAAGAAATTACCTCATATGACACGAAATGTTTGCGTAAACAAAGAAATGGATCAGGCAATATACAGGCTCGTTGCAAACCCTACAAAAAAGACGGCTATGGCGGCTGCTGGGCTTGCCGTGTTCAGTTCTATGGCGTTTATGGGTAAAACTTTCTGCGAAGGTTTCAAAGATGTTTGGGTTAAGAAAAAAGAGGCTGATATCCAAAAAAATCTGCAAGAAAACCTTATATCGGTTGAAACCCAATCTTTCTCAGGCAAAATGCAAATTATAAGGAGTATGCTCTCTGAAAAAGCGAAAGAGTTTAACGGCGCGCTAATGGAGGATGAGAGCAAAGGTTCAAAAGAAAATTTCAGCAGTCTTGTAAGTTTCAAAAGCAAAGCTGACAAGGAAGAAAAACCGAAAAAGAAACACGGATTTCTGAAAAACCTCGGATATATGGCACTTGGCGCAGTTTCTACGGTCGCAATAGTTGCGCTCGGCTATAAATCAATGAAAAATTTAAGAGCCGGTAACGATGCAATGAAACGCGGTGTAAACAAGGTTAAAGAAGTAATCGGACAAATTGCGGAGAACACGAACAAACGCTCTGCGGAGCAGATGGGACAAGAAAACTACAATATGGCAAACAAAATGGACAGAGAAAAGATAGGTAATCTGTTTGTGGATATTTCTGCCGATCCGGATTTTGTTACCGAAACCGCAGAAAAAATGAAATGGAACAGTAAAGAAGAAAAGCAGGCGTTTATAAAAGATAATCTCTTTAATATAAGAAAATCATCCGAGAAAGTTGATAAGGCACTCGGAGGTTCGGGACAGGATAAAAACACTTTCTATTCCCACGTTTCCGACTATAAAGCTTTCTTCTATAACTGGCTTATAGATTCCGACAACAAACAGTTTAAACATCTGTTCTTCGGAATTACGGGAGCTACCGCGACGGCATATTTAGGGCAGTTGACAGCGGGAGCAATAAAAGATGTACAGGTTAAAAAATACAATGCCGATACGGAATTAAATCTTCAAAGACGACTTGTTTCAACGGAGTTAAGAAACTTCAAGTCTAAAAAAGACGCCTCAATCCAACCGTTGAGCGATGAATTTTACAGACAAAAACAAAACGGAAAACCTAAAGAAGAATTGGTAAGGCTTGCGGATAATATTCTGAACGAAGTTAAGAACGGTGCTCCTTACGTTTATTCATAGGGGTAAATATAAAAAGGTAAAATTATGGCAATTACACCGATACAGACAACATATATAAAAATGCCGACAAAATCGGGAGAACATACCGAGTTTGACGGGGTAAAAGTTCTGTATTATCTCAACAAGAGAGAAGAGGCTCTTCCGATTTTGTATGATACTTTGAAAACCTCCAAAGATGAGGGTGAAATCTGTGAGGCTATTTATATAGCTGACAGAATGGTCGAAAACGGCGTAAAAGGAGTGGATAAATTGTATCCTGCCTTATCTTTGCATAATGATACAAAATCCCCTAACGTACAAACCTTCTTGGCGGGTGTTTATCGGAAAACTAAAGTTCCCGACGCGTTCGGACCTCTTGTAAAAATTCTTATCCAAAACTCTATTAATCCTCCAAAGACTCCGCAACCGTTTGATCCTAATGAGGAAATCGGTGGAGCTATTTTGGAATATTTAGCGTAAATACTTATCTATGCTAAAATAAAAGTATGTTAGTAAAACATTTTAGAGACGGACTGATAGAAGAAGAGCACGATGGATATGTCCTTACGACAAATAAAGGGCAGGCAACAGATTATCCGTATTTTTTGCGCTCCTGTGCAAAACCGTTGCAAGCCAGTCTTATGATTGATTACGGCTTGGATGAAAAATATGACCTTACGGGTGAAGAAATTGCGCTTTGCTGCGGTTCTAACGCGGGTGAAAAATGCCATACCGATATTGCGGAAAGACTGATGAAAAAGTTCGGGCTTAAATATGAGTGGCTCAGATGCGGTCTGCATAAGCCGTTATCAAAAACGAGACAGTTTGAAATGGCGGTTAACGGAGAAAAGGTTACATATTACCATAACAATTGTGTCGGGAAACACATTTTGTTTTTGGCTTTGTGCAAAGAAAACGGCTGGGATGTTGCCACTTATGACCAAATAGAAAATCCGCTCCAACAAAAGGTAAAAGATAAAATTTATAAACTCTGTGAGGTAAAAAAAGAATACCCGATTACAAAAGACGGGTGCGGGGTTCCGATACATTCAATGCCGTTAAAGAATATTTTGACGGGATTTATAAACCTTTTTAAAGATGAAAAATATAAAAAGATAAAATATGCTTTTTTACAGCATCCGTATATTTTAGGCGGGGAAGACAGACTTGATACGGAAATTATTCAAAACTCCGATACCCTTGTAGCAAAAGTAGGTGCTGGAGGTTTGTGTGTTGTTGTGAATACAAAAATAAACGACGGACTTATTGTAAAGATAAACGATTGCAATATGGATACAAGACGGCTTGTCGTCTTTGAGGCACTGAACAATCTCGGTTGGTCTGATTACAAATGTGACAAATCAATAAAAACACTCCACGGGGATATTGTAGGAGAAATCAAAATAAATCTTCCATGGGAATAAAAAAGGATAAATGATGAAAAAATACGTAATAACGGGCGCAACATCAGGAATAGGCGAGGCTTTAACAAAACATTTCTCTAAAGAAAATATTGTTTTTGCAGGATATAGAAATGAAGAGAAACTGGATAATCTAAAAAAGATATCGGATAACATTATCCCGTTCTATGTCGATTATGCAAAGCCTGAAACGATTGCGGGAGCAATAGATAATATAAAACAAAAAACGGATAAAGTTGATACATTGATAAATGTTGCGGGTTGTGTTGTTGCGGGGGCGACGGAGTGTATTTCCGTATCGGAACTCCGCAGACAGTTTGATGTAAACGTATTCGGTGCGTTTGAACTTTCTCAAGGACTTAATCCGCTCCTTGAAAACGGCAGGATTATAAATATAAGCTCTATGGCAAGTTACGGAATATTTCCTTTTATCTCGCCATATTGTGCTTCTAAAAGGGCACTTGATATTTTGTTCAACGCTTTTTCACTGGAAAACAAACGTAATATCAAGGTCGTTTCTATAAAACCCGGAGTAATCGCAACCCCGCTTTGGTCAAAATCCGTAAAAGAAAATACTGAAACTATGGATAAATGTACCGATTATAAGGACGAGTCCGAATATATCGTCCAAAACGCTTTTAAAAACGAAAAACACGGATTAAACGTGCAAAAGGTCGTAAACGCTGTAGTTAAAGCTGACAGAGTAAAAAATCCGAAACCTTCTTATTGTGTAGGGTTTGATTCTTGGGCTGCGTCCGTTGCCTCAAAGCTCCCTCAGACATTATTGAATAAAATAATTAAATCTAAAGTTAAGAAACTGGGAGTAAAGGGGTAAATATAAAATTGGAGTCTTTTTTGTAAATTGAGCTGTCCGCTATCCCTTATGTTAACTTTTGTTACAACATGCGAAACCTTTGAAATTAGGGGTGTGCACTTATTTTTATATATATGTAGAGAGAACTTAAAAAAGAGGTGCACTATGGCGCGCGAAGACGTAAACTATAATTTGCAACAGGATTTACAAGCATCGGGATCGCTCGGCTTTTCTAAAATGAAAATTAACACAAGAGCTTTACAGAATGTACAATTCGGACCTGATATATATTCACCGCAGGCAGACTCTTATTATAACGGAATCGGTGCTGCCGCCATAAACGGTATGCCTGTTTCGGAACAGTTGTTTGATTTTAATTCTCCGACACTTTCTCAATTCAGTGTCAGCGGAAATAACGGTACGAATTTTAGTGCAAATTTTTCAGTCGGTTCTGTTCAAACGGGGCGTAAAAATTTCACACCTAAAGGCGGTTGGCTTAATGCCGTAAGAATAGAGGGAACCCCGCAAACAAACGGTAAAACCGGAGTTCAACAAACGAATGCATCAGGCACATACAGTTATAAAATAGAATATAATGGTGCCGGTGGTGCTCCTACCCTTGTATATAAGGACAAGAACGGCAAGACAATAAAGACTGCTGATGTAAAAGATACACAGCTATACAATGCTGGACAGAAAGCACTGAAAGATGCGCAAGAAGCTTGGAAAAAGAGCCATAAAAAAAGTTAAACGGCGTCAATCTAACTGATAGGAATATCAATTGGCTGTGCGAGTATAACTTCTAAGGTTGAGCCTTTTAGAAGTGTTACTTCGTCGCCTCTTTTAAACAGGTCTGCGACGCTGTCACCTACGAGATAACAGAAACCGCCTAATGCTCCGCCCAGTGCGCATATAGGGGCTGTAATATATTGTGAGCCGGGGATAACGTCTCCTGCTCTTTTACCGTAGTTTGTGGCTACTTTTGTTATATCACAGGTTTTAGTCCAATTGTCCTGTAAGGCTTGACCGTAACCAAGTGTTTGATAAATGCCTCCGTCATAGGTGGTCTTTTTAATTCCGTAAACACTCAAACTGATTGGGATTTGTCTTCCTGTCGGAGTAACAACGTGGTCGAAATCAAGATATAAAACGGCACCTCTGGACAGACGTTTTGAACTCTTTAATTTCTTTATACTCCCTCTTATAACAGAGCCTGACGGAAGAATGACTTTGCCGTCAACTTTTTGATCTGCCAAAAGCATCAGATTAAACGAATCGCCCTCTTGGCAAGCCATTGTATCAACCGTTTGTAGCAATTCCAGAGTCATCCTTGTTCCTTCAGGAATCCTTGCGGTCTTTGCGTTGCCTTTATAAGGGGTTGCAAACGCCATATTCATTGTCAGCATTAACATCGTTAAAATCATTGATAAGTATTTCATAATCACTCTCCCAATCTTTTGTGATTATAGCATACTACATATTTATTTGCAATTTTCGCACATTATGAGAGGGTAAATATATTTATTCCTCTTATACCACTTTACCCTTTTATAACTTTGTGTATAATTTATATACAAAAGATGTTAGACTATCCAAAACCCGTAAGACTAATTCACAAAATATGTATACGGGTTATAAAAATAAGGAAGGAGTTATGTTATGAACAAAAATCTTACAATAATACTAATGATATTTATTATTCCGTTAATCGGATATTTCTGCCTTTCACAGAGAAGTGCGAGTAATGTAACGGTGGCAACTACCACAAGACCGCAGTTGATTAAGTTTACTTCCAATATGTGCAGTGAATGCAGAAGAGTCGAACCTGTTGTTAATGCGGTTGTAAAGAAACATCAGGACACTGTTCAATATATTGCAATCCCTGTTCAGGTAAACAACAAATATAATAACGAAATGATGTCAAAATACAACGTTACTCTTGTTCCTACCATTATTATCTTGGACAAAGACAAACACGTAGTAAAACGTATTGAAGGCTATGTTGATGCCAAGACTTTAGACGGATATTTAAGAAAGGTATGCAATGATTGATATTGTCCAATATTTCACATCACAGGCAAGTAACGGGCAATTCCAACTGATGTTTATTGCTGTGTCCTTCTTCGGAGGGGTGCTTGCCTCGATATCCCCGTGTTCGCTTGCTATGCTCCCTGTCGTAATCGGATATATAGGAGGCTACGGTGACAGCGATAATAAGACTATATTCAAACAGTTGTTGTCGTTCGTTTTCGGCTCTGCCCTTGTATTTAGCATAATAGGAATAATCTGTGCAATCACGGGACACGTATTTATATCATTTGCGGGTGATTATTTTATCCTTATAATATCATCACTGCTTTTGGTTTTGGGGTTAAATCTTATCGGGGTTTTGGATATAAACTTTCCCGCTCTTGTAAACAAAGTTCCTAAAAATACCAATAATTCAAAATATTTATACCCTATGATATTGGGCGCAATATTTGCGATAGCGGGGACACCTTGTTCCACTCCGATACTTGCGGGGATTATGAGCTTTGCCGCAATAACAGACAGTATTTTACTTGCCATAATAATGCTCTTTTCTTTCGCAATCGGTCAGGGAATAATCCTTGTGATAGCGGGCATGTTCACGGGTGTCGTTAAAAAATTCGGGAATATTGCATCAGTTTCGGATGTAATAATCAAACTTTCGGGCGGGCTCCTTGTCTTAACAGCTCTTTATATGTTCTACAGGGTATTTTCACAGTTTATATAGCTTAGAAAATTCAAGGTTGGTGCGGTAGTGACCGCACCTGACATTCTTTTTACGTAAAAATCTGTAAATTTAAAGTTTAAAGTTAATAACTCTGCACTTTTAACTTTGCACTTTGCACTCGCTTAGTGCCCTAGTGCCTTACTGCCTTAGTATCTTAATCTATATCGATAGGCTCTCTTGATATCTTGTCTATTGCTTCACGTGCTGTGTAAACAAGGCTTTCAGGGACATTGTCAATCGTTGTGAATTGTCTTAATACATCTACTACACGTTTGAAACATCTTACGATATCGCCTTCGCCCACATCGCCTGCCTGATTGATGATTTCTTCCCAGTCTTCACCTGCTACCCATAGTTCTATAAGTGCGGAATAGTAAGAGTTGATATACATATTGTCTTCAATATGATATTCTGTCTGAATCTTATCAAGTTTGCGTCTTATATCTTTTATCTTGTTTAACGTTTTACGGACATTCTTAGATAACGGCAGATGCGAATACATTTCGTTTCTGACGTCTTCCGTCGTAACCGAGCAGATGACTGATGCTAATTCCGCAGGTGTCAACTCATCCAATATCCCCGAGAGCATAATCTCTGATAAGAAAAGTTCGTTTTCGGAGCGGATTTGAGAGCAGGTTTTCCCTTTCTCTGTCGGGAAATTGTCTTTCAAATACCCGTATCTTTCCAAAACTTTTTGGTGTGATACAAACTTGTTCCAATAGATATCTCTTTGGTTGTCTATTTCTTTTTCAAGTCTTTGTCCGATTTTTTCATAACGTTTTATCAAATCTAAAGACTTCATATGTTTTTTATAAAGTTTGCAGGTATCGCAGTTGTAAGAGTGCATTTTGTTTAACTGCCCTTTTACAAACTCTTCAAACTTTAGTGCCTCTTCCGATAAAGGTCTGTGTTTCCCTTTTTCCTGTCTTCTTATTGTCTTTGCAATACGTCTGTTCTGAACGTAAGATTCTCTTATTTTGTTATATTCAAGCAAATCTTCGTTCGTCAATTTGCACCAGCATTTAAAATCGCTGACGGCTTTAATCTTATCATTGTTTTCCTGCTGTTCGGTGAGCAAACCTGACAATCTTGTATTAGCGGAAAAATACCCGAAACTTTTGAGGATAAGTTCTTTTGCCTCTTCCTCCGTAAAACGTTGCAGAAGGTTCAGTACCATTGAATAACTCGGTGAAAAACGGCTCTCCAAAGGGTTAGCCTTACTCAAGACCAAATCCGCAACTTCTTGCGGGGATTGGTAAGGAGTACCCACGATTGTTACATAGCCGACTTCATCCATTCCGCGTCTTCCCGCACGTCCTGACATCTGCAAAAATTCACTCGGTGTGAGCATTCTGTGCCCGTTATCAGTCCTTTTGCTGATAGAGCTTATAACGGTAGAGCGGGCAGGCATGTTTATCCCTGCGGCGAGGGTTTCCGTCGCAAAGACTACTTTTATCAGTCCTTCTTGGAACAGTTTCTCAACGAGAAGTTTCCAAGCGGGCAAAAGTCCTGCGTGGTGCGATGCTACCCCTTGCAGGAGGTATTCAATATGTTTGTTGTTATACAAAAACGGGTTATCCGCAATATATTCATCAATAATTTCTTTTATACGCTTTTGTTCTTCGGGAGTTACGAGCCCTAAAGACTCACATTTTTCCATCTGTTCATCACATTTTTTACGAGAGAAAGTAAAGTATATCGCAGGGAGCATATCTTTTTCGTAGAGATTTCTTACAACTTCTCTTACGTGGCTTTTCTGTTGCGCTCTTCCGCGCGGCCCGCGCTTGTAATTTCTTTTTTCGGGTTTAATTTTTTTGTTCAATCCTCCGCCCGGGGATAATAACGGCAAGAGTGTATCAGGTTGAGAACTGTCAAAATAATAGTATCTCAAAGGTACGGGACGGAAGTCCGTATTTATTAAAGTCGTTTTTGAGTGAACCGTATTTATCCAATCCGTTAGTTGATCGGCGTTTGCAACGGTTGCAGATAGCGCAATAATTTGAACGTCGGTCGGGCAATAAATAATACTTTCCTCCCAAACGGTACCTCTCTGTTCGTCGTTCATATAATGAACTTCATCAAGTACGACATAGCGGACTTTCTGCATATTGTCGCTAATTGAACCAAAGTTGGTACAATATAACATATTTCTGAAAACTTCGGTTGTCATTACGACTATTTGGGCATTACGGTTGATAGATGTGTCACCCGTTAACAGTCCGACTCTTTCCGTGCCGTACTTTCTTCCGAAATCAAAGAATTTTTGATTAGAGAGTGCCTTTAGAGGGGTAGTGTAGAAAATTCTTTCGTCGTGTTCTATCGCAAGCTGGATTGCAAACTCCGCAATCACGGTTTTGCCCGCCCCGGTAGGTGCACAAACAACTACACTTTCACCGTTTTCGATACATTTGCATGCATCTTTTTGAAAATCATCTAACTCAAAAGGGAAACCTAACATCTCTAATTCCAACCATACTGTATAACTCTCTCATTATGACATATTTAGTCGGATATATCAAGACCGGACAGGTAGGGCGCGTTCGCTAACGCACCAACTCAATTGGTACAAAATTTGTATCCTACAATTTTTTCCAATAAGTCTTAAATTTTTTTATTTCTTGTTTTGTTTGTTCGTAATCCCCCTTAAAACATATTGCCCTGTCATCTATGTATAAATATGCAGGAATTTTTGTATTAGTTATATCAATAAAATAACGGTCAAGATTATTTTTAATAAGCCATTTTGCAGTTTTGAGCAAATTTCTTGTTGTAAACAGATACAAATTTGAGTTTCTATTCAAATATTCTAGAAAATCCTCAGCTCCCTCTTTTATATCAGGAATAGTATCTTTATCATAATGTCCGTTGTATATGTTTAATACTCCGTCTAAATCTATTAAAATAGTTTTCTTATCTTTTATCATAAAATAATATCTTTTCTTATTGAGAAATCGCAATGAAATTTCAAACATTATATTGCATAATCTCAATAAATGCAATATTCAAAACTTGGTGAATTTATAAAACAAAAGAGGATATCGGCAGGATTATCCTTAAATAAATTAGCCGTAGAATCAGAAATAGATCCGGCTATATTAAGCAGAATTGAAAACCTGAAACAAGGAATTAAAGTAAATATTCTTGAAAATATAGCTTTTACTTTCGGACAAACCGTTTCACAATTTTTAAAAGAATATGAAAAATTATATAATATAAAAGTAATCAAATAACAGATATGTAGGGTGCGTTCGCTAACGCCCCAACAATATTTTATCTGATTTATAATTACTTCTTAAAAATAAATATAACCGCAAGCAGGATAAACATAAAACCTACAAGGTAGTTCCACTTAAACTCCTCTTTCAGATAAGTGACGGAGAATACCGAAAATACAACGAGGGTGATAACCTCCTGAATGGTTTTGAGTTGTGCTGCGGTATAATATTCGTGCCCTATTCTGTTTGCGGGAACTTGCAGGCAATATTCAAAAAACGCGATGCCCCAGCTCACAAGAATGACTACCCACAACGCGGTATTTTTATATTTCAAATGTCCGTACCACGCAAATGTCATAAAAATATTGGAAAATGTCAGCAATACTATCGGTAAAAAAGCTCTTATCATTTTGTTTTATCCTGTTTGTTCAGTGTCTCGTGCGCGGTTTCGACCACATTATCAACATCAATGTCGGCATCCTCCCCCGCGGTTGAAAAATATATCAAATATTCAATGTTCCCTTTAGGACCTTTGATAGATGAGAATGTAAGCCCTAAAATCTTGTAGTTTAACCCTTTTACACAGTCTATAACGTTATTTATAACCGTTTTATGAACGGATTTATTTGTTATAACCCCGCCTTTTTCGACAAATTCTTTCCCCGCCTCAAACTGAGGTTTAATCAGGCATATCATTTCGTGAAAGTCAGGATTTAAAAGAGTTTTAAGGTTAGGCAAAACCCTCTCAAGCGATATAAACGACATATCGGAGACAAGCAAATCCGCCATAGGTTCGCCTTCGGCATAAATATCATCTTTTGTACAGATTTTTAAGTTTGTTTTTTCAATAACTTTGACTCTGTCGTCGGAACGCAATTTCCACGCAAATTGACCGTATCCGACATCGACGGCATAGACAAATTTTGCCCCTCTCTGCAGAAGGCAATCCGTAAATCCGCCCGTAGATGCGCCCGCATCGAGACAAATCCTGCCCTCGGGTGAAAACTCAAACGCATCGAGTGCCTTTTGGAGCTTAAACCCGCCTCTTGAAACGTAAGGCATAGTTTTAACCTTGAAATCATAATCTTTTTCGGAATTTAGTTGAAATCCCGCTTTAGTTATTTTTTTATCGTCAACAATAACCTGCCCCGCCATTATAGCTGCGGAGGCTTTGCTTTTTGTCTCAAAATAGCCTAAATCAACAAGTATTTTGTCCAATCGTTCTTTCATAATAAAATTATATACCAAAATTATTCCTAATCTTTGTTGTATAATCTTTATATGGCTATCTATTTTTATTACGGCGATGAAGACTATCTTATCGATTTAGAACTCAAAAAACAGCGTGACAAGTTGGACAAGAACTTTGCAGGCATGAACTATGCCGAGTATGACGAGCTCACCTATGCCGATTTTATCAATGTTTTGAGAACTCCGCCTATGATGTTCGGCAAAATGATGATAGTCCTTGAGTGTGCAAAACTCTTCCCTGACAGGGGCACAAAACGTTGTGATTTGCTCACTTATGCCTTTGAAGACAGCCAAATAGACGAGATTACTTATGCGCTTGAAAATTGCCCCGAGACTCTCGATATTTATTTTGTCGAAAGATACCCGAGAGGTGAAAAGAAAAAGCCTGATTCAAGAAGAAAGGTAGTTAAACTTCTGATGAAGTTTAATAAACAGGAATTTAAAACAATACCTACTTATAAGGTAGCAGATTTATCCAATTGGATAACCAAAATAGGGAAAGAGCACGGAGTAAAACTTAAAAGTGATGCAATCGATTTACTTATACGTTATAAAGGAAACGTATTAAGAGAGTATGAGTCCGAGATTGAAAAATTGGCACTTCTTGCTTATCCCGAAAAAACGGTTACAAAACAAATGGTAGAAGAGATGTGCACCGCAAATCAGGATTTGTTCAATCTGACCGATTACATTGTCTCAAACCAAAAAGGGAAAGCTCTTTTGGAATTGAGGAAACTATTGAAAGAGTTGCCGTATCCGATGCTTATATTGTCGCCATTGCAGACAATGCTCAAAAAATGGATTGTAATAAAGCTGAACTCAAAGTCTATGAGTAATAAAGAGCTGAGTATGAAAGTCAATATGCACGAGTTTGTTGTACAAAAGACTAAAGAAAAATTGAGAAATGTTCACCTTAAAGATTTGGTCGATTTAAGAGAAAATCTGACAGAGGCGGAAAGCAGAATAAAACTGGGGAAGGCATATTCTCCGACGGAGGAGCTTGAAAATGCTATTATCAGATAAGTACCCGTTTTTGACCAATTATTTTGAAACCGCAATAAAGAATCCTAAAGGACACCTTGCACAAAGCATACTGTTCTACGGCAACGATTTAAATGCGCAATATACGCTTGCGCTTGAGATAGCAAGATTACTCAATTGTACGGGGGATAAATCAGACAATTGTGAATGTCTGAATTGCAAATGGATTAGAGAGGGCAAACACCCTGCAGTCTTAACTATATCCAGAACAGACAACAAACCTGACGGCGACAATTCTAAAACCGTTATATCGGTTGCACAGGCAGAAATGGTACGAAACTCGATTATTACTTCCTCGGATTTTTACAAGGTATTTATCTTCTGTGACAGAGATGATGACGGAAATATTCAGGGCTTAAACGGGCTCAACTTCCAAGAAGCCGTCGCAAACTCACTTCTGAAATCAATTGAAGAACCGTCAGAGAGAGTAATGTTTATATTCTTAACCCGTGATAAAAATGATTTAATATCTACAATAATTTCACGTTCACAATGTTTCTTCGTCCCGACAAAAAACAGACAAAGTTATGACTACTCCGACATAAAAGGATTGTTTAACAATTATTGGGAAACCCCTAGAGGAAAAGCATTTAATGTTTCCGAAAATTTCTGTAAAATGGTTACGGAAGAAAAATCTGCATACAAATTGTTAGAGCAATTGCAAAACTATATGCTGGCAATCCTTAAAGCAAACCCCAAAAGCGTATTCCTGATTGATGATTTGCAATCAGTCGAACACTCAAAAAAAGAAATTAACAAAGGAATGAAACCCGAAATAGTATTTGATGAATTATGTTTAAAACTAATCCGCTAAAGGCAGCTATTGCTCTTTCTGTCCGGTGTTATTATCTTTATTCAAGAACTTACTGTAATCAAATATAGATTGAGCTTGAATGTCAATTCCCTGAATATTATTTGCCAAATTCAATATATCACCGCCAAGCTGTTGATTAACAGACTGGGTAATTTGCGTTGCGACCTGTCTGCCGATACTTGAGCCCAAATTTTTAATAGCTTGCTGGAATCCTTTTGCGGCAGTAGAAAATCCTTTGTTCAATCCTGATGCGGCAGAAAATGCAGCAGAATCACTTGCATCAGTTGCTGCCGTTCCTGCGACTGCAAATCCTGCTCCGCCTGTTGCGACCCCAAGAACTCCGCCAACGATACTTTTAAATAAACCTTTGCTTGCAGTCTTTGCAGCAGCCTTAGCATCAGCCTGAGCATAATTAGACGTATTCGAACTATGGTCTATCTGCTTGCTGATTCCTGCCATAATATCATTTTTAAGTTCGTTTGCAAGCTGGTTGAATTGCTCCGTCGCCTGACTTTGAACATCTGATACAATTGAGGAGAATGTACTTTGAGATGATTGCTGTTGTGTCATCCCGTCTTGGATTTGTTGATTAGTTGATGTTCCGAGTGCCGTAATGGTAGTTTGCAACATTGCTATTTGCTGATTATTGCTTTGATATTTTGCCAGCAATTCTTGCAATTTCGGATTATCAGTTTTTCCACCCTTAGATGTATTATCTTTATGATTTACAAATTTCGGAGTCGCAACCGAGCCGTTTTTATTGGAACCGTTTATTCCGTTAGTAGCATTGTTGTCCTGACCGTCAGGCTGGAGTTCCGCAACATCACCTCCGCCAAGCTCCTGTATTTGAGCCATTATCTCTTTATTTTCCTCTGTCAGTTTTTCCATATCAGAGTTTAGTTTTTCGGCTTGAGAATCGTTGCTTTTGATTGTTGCTATAACAGTATTATTGATAAAATCCATTATCTGTTGCAATGAAACAGAACCTTGCTGTACAAGTGTCATTAAAGAATTCACAACAGTGGTACAGGTCTGAATTTTATTATTAATAGCTTGCACACTTGCCGCATTATCAGCTGTAGACAATGCCCCTCTGGCAGGAGAAGTAGCCAACTCGGCAGCTCCGCCGCCCGATATTAAAGACGACAATAACCCCTCTACTGCAGTTTTCGCAACCGTTTTCGCTGCGTCTTTTGAATTGCCTGCAGAGAAACATCCATCAAATTTTAAATTTATTTGATCAACTGATGCCATAAAACTCTCTTATTTTAAATATTTATATATAGCTCTAACTATATAAAAACAATTATTTCTATCAAATTTCACTATTACAAAAAGTTTTACATTAATTCATATAATAATATTTTAATAATCAAGTCTGTCCATATAAAAAATAAAGGGAACCACTCGGTTCCCGTTAAATGGAGTTTAACTAACACTAACTCTTTTGTTTTGCGGACAGCAAAAGCTGTCTCACTTAATCTCCCGAAAAACGAGTAATATTTAATTACTCTATGAACTTACCAACCTCATTGCTTCTTCAAGCAACTCTTTGTTGGATTTAATCAAGGCATTTACGAGCTCCATTTGCATTTTTGCCTGTTGGTAATTACTCAAGTTTCCTTTAAAGTCGACGTTTGATTGTTCGAGTAAGCCTGCTCTGATTTGCCCTTTACCGATTACAGGTTTTCCTGATTCTTCGGTTTCTACGAACTTGCCGTCGCTTATTTCAAAAAGGCCGCTGTTGTTATGGAAGTTAGCCGTTGCTATCTTATACAGAGGAACGGAACGTTTACCGTTATCTGCTTTACCATAGATTGTGCCGTCTTCTTTGATTTCATACTCGTCATATTTGCCCATGAACTTTCCGTTATTCGGATCAATCCAGAGTTTGATATTTGTGGTTGGAATACTTAGAGCGCCGCCTTTCATCGCGGTTTCTTCATATAAATCCTGCGTTATATGTTTTGTCCCCGCCATAATTTCGCCTTTGTCGTTTAAGATATAACCTTGAACGGCATCACCGTTTTTTGCTCTGTAAACTCCTTCCGAATCGAAAGTAAATTCACCTAAACGGGTGTATATAATTTTTCCTTGGTCGTTTCTTGTGATAAAGAATCCGTTACCTTCAAAGAATACGTTTTCGTTAGATGTACCCGGAGTTGATTTACCCTGTCCTTGGTTTTTTACTGGGTTATCAACAACCGCACCGCCTAAGAAGGTGTTAAAGTTTACTTTATTCTCACGGTACCCCGGAGAATACATGTTAGTCATGTTCTCTGTCAGTGTGTTCATCCAGTGTGTTGTCGCTACACGGGCATTTATCGCTGTCGTATACGAATCATACATCCTGTTGTTTCTCCTTTATGGTTATTAACTCTCTTTTGCGGTGTTTTTTGATTTTATCTCACCATAGTTTACATTTAATGCTTCAAATCTCTGTTTGAGAAGATGAAGATTATTTTTCAAATAGGTTTCGATAGCTTCGTCATTTGTTTGGAACTCAGCGTTTATTTTCCCATCGTTACTTATTCTTATAATGACAGAAATCTGATTGTCAAAATCTATTCTGAAAACTTTTTTGTTAATTATTGAGTCTCTCAATAACGTTAAAAACTTATCCGACAAAACAGCCATTTCCTTGTTATCATCGGTAAAATCAGACGCATCGGCGGAGCCTTGTTGTAACATTTTTATAATGTAATCAACATCTTCTCCCGACAGGTCGGACATGTTTACATAATTCTCTTCCGTCTCTTCACTTGTTGCGGTTAGAGCATTAAGAATACTTTCAGGGTTTATTTGGTTTTGTGTCTGATTTTGTTTTTCGACTGATATTTGGTTATTTAAAGCTGTTATTTCACCTAAGAAGACCATGTCTTCTTCCGAGGTTTTGTAATCCTCATCGGTCAAATTATTTACGGCAGAGTTTCTGCGAGCCATCTCAAGGTTTTCTTCTTCCGTTGAGAGGATAGACATATCTTCATTGAGTTCTTCTTCAGTTTCATGCAAAACCTGAGAGTCGTCTCGTTTTTTCTCTTCAAAATCTTCCGTAGATTCTTCCGTGTCGGCTTCTATGTCTGCGCTTTCAACGCCATCGGATTCTTCTTTTCTTAATACAGCCATTTTTGCAACGATTGATGTTATATCTTCTTTGTCGTCATCGTTGTCTTCAATTGAAGGTCCTACCGTGTTTTCAAGTTCTTTTTTGCTTTTTGTTATGTTTATATTTGATAAATTAATCTTGTTTGACATATCCATAAGACGGAGCAATCTTGCTTTATCTTGGACTTGTTCCTGTTGTGCTTGAGCCTTTTGCGGGGTTTGTGCATTTTTTTTTGCGTTTTTACCGCGTCTTGCCATAGCAAGGTTTTCTTCATCCGTAGACAAAACGGACTCATCCTCCGCAAGTTCCTGCGCGGTTTCTCTCAAGCCCTTCCCCGCAGGTTGTTCCTTTTCCATCATTTCAGAAAACGATTCACCCTCAAAGTCAAAACTTTGGCTTTGAAGCTTTGGCGCATCTTCTTTTACGGGTGTATATGTGTTGATTCCGTTAGTGTACAATTTGGGCTCCTGTTTTTTTATTAATATCGGCAGAAACGCATATTACTTTAAGATAAAATTTCTTATTTCATCTTTTTAATGTATACATTTTATCGAAATTTAGTCGGGTGTAAACTCCTAACCTATATTGGTTTTAATGAGTATTTATAAAATGTCAATTATATCTGTTTGTTGTTTTTATATACACTTTTATAACGATAAAATTCTTAAAATCTGCTATAATATTATTATGAAAAATACAAAAACAATTTTAGCGGTAGACGATAGCCCGTCGTGGATAGGATTTCATAAAAATTATATAGAGGAAATATTCCTTGAACTTGATGACGATTATAAACTTGATACCGCAAACAGTGCAAAAGAGGGGTATAATCTCGTTATGCAAAATAATGATACCCCTTATGATTTAATAATTACGGATATGCAAATGGAAAATGATTTTGCACCCGACTATGCAGGTGAATGGCTCATAAAACAGATTAAAACATTTAGAACATATTTGAATACAAAAATAATCATATGTTCGGGAACATATAACATAAAACAAATCGCGGAAAACTTTTCGGTTGATTATATCCGCAAAAGTCAGGCTGTAACGGATATAAATGCCTACAAAGAAAAAGTAATCGAAAATTTGAAATAATAAAAACATACAAAACGGCGGGCAAAATTTTGTCCGCCGTTTAAATTTTCAACTTAATTATATTCTGTTATGCCATACTCCGCCTTGTCTGTCTACAACGGCATCATAGCAAGACCATATTCTGAAAACACCCGTCAACCCCAAAAGTGCGTGAGTGAGGTTTTTCTCATAACTCTGGTCGTTTATAGCCTGACCTATTCCCGGCCATATTAACAATGATAATGCACCCGCTCCGATTGATTTGCCCGAAACTTTACCGTTTGTTCCGTGTGTACCAGCAATTGCAGGAACTGCCATCGTCAACATTGAGCACATAATCAGTGATAATAAAATCTTTTTCATAACAACCCTCCCGTTTTTTCTGTATTATAACATTAAAACGGACATGGATTACTTAACCAGAATAACCCCGATGAGCACCCATAGTGTAGCAACTAAGGTATCTGCACCCATAGACGCCGATGCCATAAACATATACAATCCGTAAAGACATGCCAGTCCGCCTAAAGTAAATGTTATCCCTCTCCAGAAAGTTTTTATATAACTCATAACTCCTTTTGTGTGAGGCTTTTCTGCTGTTACCCTTACTTCTTTTACGGGGCTGTATACTTCTTCTTCCGTATCATCTGCAGAAGGTAAAAACTTTGAGGCTCTTTTGGGAAGTGTTTTAACAGGTTCGGGTTCTGTTTTCTTCTGCTCTTTCATTGTCGGTTCTGTATTTACTCCGACCTTATCGGTTTCCATACATCTGTCTTTTTGATAATAGCTTTCCTCTTGCACATGGTCGGGTTCTTTCACACTTGTGCTGTTCCCGCAGTTCGTATGATAATTGCTGTTTGAACTGTCAGTATGCATAGTTGTTGAATATTGAGAGCCTTGCGAATTTTGAATGCTTGCATAGACTTTGTTTTGATGTTCTTCATATTCGGATATTGCGGAACTTCCAACTTTTTCTCTCTTTTTTTCTTCCTGATAATCTGTATTATCGGGAGTATTAGAGAGGATATCTCTAAGCATATAATCGTTTCGGGCATCGTTTGATACCGTCTTTGTAAATACAAAAGCACAGAGCAGTAATATACCGCCTAAAATCATCCAAAAAGAAGTAGACATAATGTAATTCCTTATTTTATTTATAGTAACCCATTAAAATATTACTCTCTTTTCGGAAGTATCTAATCATTTATTTATATGAGAATTTTAGTAATTTGAAGGAATATTGGAATGTTTTTCGTCCAATCTTAACTCGCATGTTTTGTCAGGGCGGAAATTTAACTTTCCTGTTTGTTTGTTGTTCTCATCAAAAATTCTTACTTGTTCGTGATAATTTACAATGGTTCCGTCTTTCGGCTCATAAATTCCTTTTTTGTAAATTTCCACTCTGTTCCCGTCTGCGGAATGTACTTCCGTCTTGGAATACCCCGGGACTCCGTCAACCGATACTTTTTGATGATATTTTATTTCTTTTCGTTGAAATTCACCCATATCATATTCTTCGGTTTCTTTTCTGTCTTTATAATATTTTGTTAACTTCATCTCAGGTTCGGGAACAGGAGTATGGAACGGCTGTTCCATAAAAGTTAAACTTGTATCTATAGGATGGATTTCTACCGATTTTATAAGATTTCCGTCTTTGTCATATCCGTGTGAAAATATTACTCTCGGCTCCCCTTCATATCTTGTATCAACGGTATCCGTTGTTTTAACCTTTGCTACTTTTTCATCGTCCATAAAGCTGTCTATATCATTGGAATATTTGCCAATAGAATCGACTGTTTCTATACGTGGTTTATTGTCATCGATAGCGTTGTTTTTGCATGAAGAACCCAATCCGAGTGACGCTAATATCATTGATGCTAAAACAAGGTTGTCTGCCTGTATTTTGAGAAGTTTTTATTTGATTTTGATTATTTCCGTTTACCGAGAAACAACCCTCTTTTTTATTATTTGTTTTTATATTCTTATTTCCCGCATATGCTATCGGACTGTTACCTATTCTAATATCCATCTTTTTCTCCTTGGCTCGTATCACTTATTTTAAACCGCATAAAAATATTTTATGCTATCCCCAAGGACGTTTGTTTACAATATTTAATATAAAAATATTGCTTGTAATTCAGCTATAACAGCCCATTAAAAATGTATTATACGAAAAATCTACGCACCGAAATAAATAATCGGCATGTCATTTTCCTGCGAATATCTTCTTAAAAATTCAGGGATATCATCGGCTCTTCTGCCTGCGCCTTCGTAGAATACCGCTTGAATTTTCGGTCTTGAGATTAAAAATTCATTGTAATCTCTCCCGAATCTGCGCATATGAATATTCATTTCTTTGAATACGTCTTTGTATGCCTTTGCGATTTTCGGATTTTCCCGCTCAATTTCCGTTATTGATTTATTTGATATTTGCGGAATCATTTCTTTGTATTCATCATCCGTCAAATTTAGTTTTCGTTTTATCTTTTTAGGGATATATTCACGTACGTATTTTCTCGGCCCTCCGAACAGATATTCCGACTTTAATGTCTCTAAATCTTTGCCGTAGCCTGAGCCGAAGTCTTTATATGTTCCCGCTTGAATATCGGAGCTGTTAACATCAAGTATAAATCCTTGCGGTTTAAATACGTGGTAATTCCCTTTTGCATAAGAGACATAAGATGAGCTCAAAAGCGCGTCGCTGTCTACCTGCCCGAGAGCCTGTAAAATGGTTGCGTGGGTGTTGTTGTCGAGTGCGTGAACTATCACGTTCAAATCATCGGAGTTCAATCCTTTTTCAAATCCGAGTGAGCCCAAATCCATATTAGGTTTTAGATATAAAACGGTATTTTTGATTTCGTTTCCGTTCTTATCCTGTGTTTTTACTACCCGAACATTGTTGTTGTCCACCTTTAATTCGGAGGCTTTCGGTATCTTTGTTTGCGGTAAATGAATAGCTGTTTTTTGTATTTGATTTACAAGTGCGGATATTTCGGCTTCTCCTTGGTGAAGCGCATCTTTGTACTTATTATAAAATCCGCCCGATTCCTGAACACCTTTTACATCCGCTTCGGCTAAAATACTTGCCATTTTGAACGTGTTTCCGTCACGCAGTTCAAATGCGATATCCTTTGCAGCTTTTTCACGCTCTTTAGGAGTCTTTTCTCTGAATTGACCGCCGCCTATATAAACTTTTTTGTTATATTTTTCTGACCAATCGTGATTTTTGATAAGTTGATAAATCTTTAACTTGTCTTTTTCAGGCATTTTAACTTTGTCTAATATGTAATACGTATCGAATGCGGAATATTGAGGGTGAGTTTTATCAATCATTCCTTCCGCCTTGGTCAAATCGTGCATTAAAGTCGCTATATCAAGCAACTTTTTATCTTCGTCCGACAGTGTTTTATATTGCGGATTAGACATAACGCCCTGTAATACCTTTAATGTGTGAACATCAACGGTATAGTCGTGGGTATGGTGCTGTTCTTTCCCGATTATTGATTTAAACTCGGGGAAGAGTGCCACGATATCGTTCATCTCTTTAGTTAGTTCGGGTTTACCCTCAATAGTTATCGGGTTATCGTTCGTAAATTTCTCGACAAGCGGACGCACCTTTTCGATTACTTCTTTTGTTTGGTCATTCTCAATACTATATTTTTTGTTTATATTGACGGGGTAACCGTTCATTTGAATAGTATCATTTTTATCTTTTTTGAGTTCAAATCCAAAATATCCGTATACCTTCATTTTTTCGTCATCAGGCAAATCCGATACTTCCTCTAAAACATCATTTATGAAATCTTTTCTCGGATAATCAAGTTCTAATTTAAACCCGTCTTTAGTTATATTTGTATTCAAAAACTCGCTGTCAGGTCTAGCCATTTCATCAGTTGCGGTCTCAAAATTCTTTATTATTTCCTTGCTGACAGGACGGGTATCGATACCCACGGACTTAACAAGTTTTGGTAAAACGGAACAATATTCCTCCTTATCGCGCGGGATTATATCGGATTGCAGTATTTTCTTATAATCTTTATCAAAGAATTGGGCGTTATACTTTGTCAAATTCTTCAATAGTGAACGTTTTTCCTCGATAGACAGTTCGTTTATATCAGATTTATTTTTTACAAACTGCAAATCGACGTACATCGGGAATATTTTTGGTATATCAGTTTCTTTGATATTTTTGTCTTTTAATTCAATTGCTTTATCACACAAATCTTGTCCGAATTTGTTGTATTTTTCGACTCCGACTCCGAGAAGTTCCAGTGCAACTCCCGGGTTAAATCCTTCTTTATTGACAAGAGTATCAATTTTTTCATAAGTATCATTATGTGCGTGTGACAGATATGATATACCTTTTGCAATATATTCCTGCTGTTCGTAATCTGTATATTTTGTCAGGTTAAAGGTTTTATTGTTTTCGTCCGAGCCGAATAAATTGATTTTATTCTTTAAGAAATTATATGTTGAGTCAGGTGCTTTCCCCAGAGCCGTAATTATATCGGCTCCGATATGGTTCTGTCCGTTATTGTTGGAGGCACATCCCAATCCGTAATTATCCGTCGGTTTAATATTTAAAATGCCTCTGTCTTTAATACGTTTCCAATCATCATAAGTAACATTGTCCGCAAGATATTCAATATCTTTAAACTCAAACATTAAGTCTCTGTTTTTTGATGAAACAAAATGATTTTTATTATCCTTTATTTTGAACAATCCGAAATCTTCTACCTTTTTCCATGTCGCATCATCCATTGATAATACACGTTGTACTGCCTGTGCGGTATGGACATTTTGCCATCTGCTTTTTTCTATTCCGCAAATGACATCGATTATATCGTTAAGGTTTCGTTTGTTGAATTTATCCCAATCTTTTGGAGTAAATCCTGCAAAGACCTTAGCAGGAGAACTCATTCCAAACTTTTCATAACCGTCTGTAGTATCAAGATAAAAACGTTTTAGAAGATTATTATTTTTTAAGAATTGTTCCTGCGTCTCTTTCGGCAAGTTAACAAAACAATCAAGCGAAGAATAGTTGAAGTTCCCGTATGTTTGCGGATAAACTTTCTTACCTTTTGCATTATTTATTTGTTTTAAGGTATTAGCATGTTTTTCATCCATTGAGCCAAGCAAATAGTTATCATAGAGATAATTTTCAAGTTCAGGGAATGAATCTTTTACATTACTTACTGCTTCGGACAAGTCATTCATTTGAACGGAATAGAGTTCTTTATCTAATTTAGAATTATATTCGTCTTTCGGAATTTCTTCTCCGGTATCTTCATCTGTTTTATTGTCAATAAACTGTTTTAACCAAGAATTTAGTCGCATCTTTTCATCAACACTTGTATCAAAAATGTTCAAATTCGGCGTGTTTTTCCTTGGATTCCCCGCCTCATTTATCGTGATGTAATCTTTTCTTAAACAGTTATTTAAGGTAATCAAGTTTCCCAATTTTCTAAATCCGCTGTAATCATCGCGCATATCTACCTTTGTCCAAGTTCTGGTGGTATCGGACGGGACTTCGTCATATTTCATTTTTTGTAAGGTATCGGTTACGGCTTTTTGAAGCTTAGAATCTTTGATTGATTCTAATGATTGCTCTATCTCGTTTAAGTCGTCTTGTCTGCTGTCAAATGTAAAATTGTTTTCTTTTACATCTTTTCTGAATGCGTCAAACTTCTTTTTGATAATCTGTTTTTGAGAAGGTGAGTATTCCGATTGCGGATAATTTGTTTTCGGTCGGGTGAAAAGTATTTTTTGCGGTAAAGGTTCTTTTATATCGGAGACATGTTTCGCAGGATTATTATTCTGAACCTGCACGGGTTCATTTGCTTTATTTACCTCTTCATTTACCCCTTTATTTACCCCTACAATGTCGTAAATCTTGTCATTTTTAAGGTCATAGGTTAGTTTTTGTCCGCTTTGGTTTGATATTGTGACATTCCCGCTATGGTGTTTGTAATATTTTATACTGTCAACGGGAATTTCATGCCCGTCAGTGTTCATTGTAACGTTTTCCGCTGCCAGAACACTGCGCCCGTCGCGCTTTGTTGCATAAGTGAATTTTTGGTTAAATGTTGTGTTTGTATCGGTGTAGTGGATTATTTCTTCGGGTTTGCCGTTATCGTTAAATTTTATTTCGGCTTTTTTATTCCCGTTTTTGTCAAAAACGGTCTCTTCTTTTTTGTTGCTCGCATACATTCGGTCAATCGCGAGTTTTCGCTGGAATGAGTTATAAATATCCGATATTTTATCAGTATCCGTTACGATAGATGTTTGCGGGGTATAGTCGTTTTTATCAATATCGTTCTTTTCAAGCATATAAAGAGCTTTGGCTGAGATTATATCGGAGGAGTTACCTTTAAAAACAAGAGCTTTTCCGCAACTCATCAAAGCTTCGTTTGCGTTTTTGCTGTTGTGCGATGTTACTGCTCCCTTTCTTTGTTTCACAACAGACTTTTTCCGCGGAGTGTTTCCCGTGGAATTATAGTTATATTCCGTATTTATACTTTTCTTATTTACCTTCATACGACCGTTTCAAACAAGAATAAACTAACCTTACTAATATAATAACGTCATTTTTAAATTTTTCTGAAGGGTTTATTACGAAATATTAAAACAATTTTGTAAAAAATACATAATACTGTAAGAATATTAGCAATTTTTTCGATTTTTCATTGTTTATATTTAATGTATGAAAATATCAAAAATATTTACTCCTATAAGAAAAAGTATCAACTATATAAAAGGCAAAAGTTCTCAACCGATAGAGAAAACGACTGCCGATAAAACGATGTCCGCTCTTGAAGCTATGGGCGCACAAAACAAGGTTTTAGTTAATACAACTAATATGGTAAAACCTCTGCAAACAAAGTTCAAATCTACCAAAGATTTGTATGCTTATGCAAGAAAACGTTGTGTTGATGCCCTGAAATCAGACCAACCGTATGAACACGCACTCCTTGTTGATACCAAGCAAAATAAGGTTTTGGCTGAATATAAAGGTAATATTGAAGTTTGCGAAATAAAAGATTTTGACAAACTGATAGAAAACCCTGACAGCACAATCCTTATCCACGGGCACCCGAATAATCATCCGTTAAGCAATCCTGATGTGAAATTACTCTTGGATTATAACGTTAATCAGGTTATGGCAGTAAATAAAAACGGAGAATTTTCGTTGGCTGCAAAGCGTGCAGGCAGAGTCGATACTCCTAAAACTAAGGCAGCCGCAACGGAATATCAAAATACCGCCCATGAGATTAGTAATGATTTTTGGGGACACAAAGAAAGCGAACTATATAAAGAGTTTAATCACGACAACCTGAAAAAATACGCTGACGGTATGGGTTTGAGATACGTAACAAACTATTCCTCTTTTAAAAATATCTAATCTTTTGTGATATCAGCCGTTGTAAATCTGATAACTTTTGCAAGGTCAGAAAGTGATACTTCTACCTGATAGCCTATTTTTCCGCCGCTAAATATTATTGTATCAAAGTTGTTTGCGGTTTCATCAAATACTGTCGTAAAAAACTTTTTCATCCCGATAGGAGAGCATCCGCCGTGGATATAGCCCGTTGTCGGGAGTAAATCTTTGAGTTTTAACATTTCGACCGATTTTTCGTTGACGCTCTTTGCAGCTTTTTTTAAATCCAATTCCTTTGCAACAGGAATAACGAAGACATAATGTTCGTTAGATTTACCGACTGTCACAAGCGTCTTAAAGACTTGTGCGGGGTTTTGGTTTAAGACTGTTGCCACTTCTATCCCGCTCACAGCGTCTGTGTCCGCATAACAATAATGCTTATAATTTATTTTATGACTGTCGAGAACGCGCATAACATTGGTTTTTTCATCGTTTTTATGTTTGCTCATCGTCAATATTCCTATTTTTCGGCATTTACGGTTACTTTATTTTCATAGCCCGTATATTCGCAAATCTGTTTTGCCCATTCTGTTAGGATTTCATCTTCCGGCAATTCGTAAGAGATAGGTTTACCGATAGTGACCGTAATATGTTTTTGGAAAAGCGTTTTGCCCGCATATCCGTCAAATCCTTTTATGCCGACAGGGACAATGTCTAATTTAGTCTTTTTGGCTATTGCGATAAAGCCTTTGGTCAAGTTTTCCAGAACGCCCGTTTTTCTAATCTGACCTTCAGGGAATATCCCCAGTGACCAATTTGTTTTCATCAAATCAAAAACTGTTTTGAATGTTGCAACTTCAGGTTTTTCTCTGTTAACGGCAAATGCTCCAAGATTTATAACCAAAAATCTCAAAAGAGCATTCTTGTCTGTAAACAGTTCTTGTTTTGCCATATAAGCAATTTTCTCGCGAGCTGCAAGAGCTACAAACGGAGGATCAAGATAAGAGGTATGATTTGCCGTATAAAGGTATTTTTTACCTTTTTCAAGGTTTTCTCTACCGTTTATCTTAATGTTGTATTGCAGTTTTGATACAATACCTACTACAATGTTGCGGAACAGTATATAGAATAAACTTCTGCCCCAGCCGTATTCTTTTGCGTATCTTCTGTTGTAATTTCTTTCTTCCATCGTCCTATTCGACTTCTTTAAATATGTATCAGCTATGTTGCGGGTACGTATTTGAACCCTGTAAGTTCTTGAACTGCTTTTCCCCATTGGTCAACCATTTCTTGAACATTATCGTTGTAAGGGATAAGTTTTCCTATCTTCATTACTACTTTTCCAGTGAACGGAAATTTTACGTGTCTGTCTGTTCCGATTACTCCGACAGGCAAAATCCCGCATTTTTTCTTCTTTGCGATTGTCGCGAAACCTTTTGTTACGTTGCTTATAACACCGGGTTCCTGTCTTGTCCCTTGCGGGAATATTCCGAGAACCCAACCCGTTTGTTTTATGGACATAACCGTTTTAACGGTTGAAAAGCTAAGCTTGTCTCTGTCTACGGCGAACGCTCCGAGCCAGTTCAGCCACCATCTCAAGAATATATTATCAAACAATTCTTTCTTCGCCATATATGCCATAGGTTTGTCTATGTTCGCACATACAAGTGGCGGATCCAACGTAGATAAGTGATTTGCCGCAACAATATAATTGCTGTCTTTCGGCAAGTTTTCTTTGCCGTAAATTTCCGCTCTGTACATTATTTTGAAATAAAGTTTGTAACCGATATGAGTTACCATAAACTGGAATGCTCTGCGCCAGTTATTGAAAAAACTCAATTTTCTCATTGATTCCGAGGATTTATTTCTGGAATCATATTTCTTTTCTTTTTTCGTCTCTTGTTCGCTTTCCATTTTAAAGCCCTTCTTTATTGTTACTATATTATATAACAAACATGGACAATTATTATATGGTACTACGACTAATAACCACTTTCACGGACTATGTAGTGATAACGGCTTTATATTTACCCCTTACCCCTTAGCCCTAAACTGATTCAAAATTGTTGGTGATTGTGTGGATATATTCCAAAATTTGAGAGAAATAAGGCAGACTGCTGTCACCGTTCAGGATAATATCCATATTGGCTCTGGCAGGGATAACGTATTCTTGTCCCGTTTTAAGCACATATTCCCAGTGCTTTTGAGCGTTTTCGGGATCCTGATTTCTCATTTTTACGGCTCTTTCAATAAAACGTTTCTTTCTTACGTCCAAATCAGTCTCAACATATATTTTGACGTCAAAAATATCTTGTATCGGGTTATACATTGTTGCAATGCCTTCTACAATGATAACCTTGTTTGATTTAATTGGCATGGAATGAGGAACAGAGACTCCCGTTCCGTTAAGCAAATATCTCGGGATTCTGATATCCTCTCCGTTTGCGAGTGATTCCAAATCCTGTTTAAGGATATCAAGTTGGAAATTCTGCGGAGAGTCGATATCATAGCCGTTATCACGCAGGGCATCAAAAGACCCGTACTTTTTAATTAAATCGGATATATCTTTAAAATAATTATCCGTTTTAACGATAGATACGGGTTGATTTAGTCTTGTTATCATATTCGATATTTCACTGCAAATTGATGATTTGCCCGAGGCAGACTCGCCTGTAATACCGATTAAAATTCTTTTTTGCGGGTTGTTGATTAATCTTTTCATAAATCGGGAAATGAAATCAGGTTTTATCCCTTTTATAAGAGGGTTTTTCGCTTTCTTATCATAAGCAAGCACCTGTTTAAATTTCGTTTGCAGATAAAACGCAAGTAACTCTCTTCCTGTCTTTTGTGAAAAATCAGGCTTATAAATCTTATCGGTCGAATTGACTTCTTTTGCTATAAGATGTGATATTCCGTCGTTGTTGTTTTCAGTATTCATACTTGCTACTCGATTTATGAATAACATCATACCCGAGAAATAAAAAATTTTCCAGTATAAATTTTATTCATGTGAACAAATTTAACACTATACATATACAAGTGCCAAAAACGCAGTTATAGTCTATTTTTAAGAAAATAGTTGCTGTTTCCCAAATCCATTGTTTTGGTATATTCTTCAACGATCGGGCTGTTTACTATCCAATTTATTTTACCTTCGGGGTATTTCAGGTAATGTGTGGCAGAACATGTTGCTGATACCATGCAGGCATCCATAATGTTTAATTCGGAAATATCTACCGTCATATACTTGCTGTCACATAGTTTTATATGTTCGTTAACTTTTTCTATATTTGTATTAGGATTATTGTTTTCTAAAGTTATTTGGGATAAATCTTTTGTAAAAACTTGGAGCATATATTCACCTCTTATGTATCATTTATCGGCAAATAATAATAAAAATTTGATGAGTTTGTCAAAATTTAATACTTTTGGTGTAAAACAACACATAATTAATATGTGCATAAAAACGTACCTTTTAATCCGTCAGGGCGTCATATGCTTTTCGAATTGCTTTTATGTCCTGCCACATATACCATTTTGGGCTGTATCTGGCATGAGAATCGTTCCTCAATAAATACGACGGGTGAAAAATCGGCATCATTTTACATCCGTTAGGTCCGTCATACCACCTTCCGCGCAATTTTGTAATTCCGAGTGTTGTATCTATCATGGATGTTGCGGCTACTCTTCCGCACAAGAGAATGATTTTAGGTTTTAATATCTCTATTTGAGAGTTTAAAAACTCTCTGCAAGCGCTCTTTTCCTCGGGCAAAGGATCCCTGTTGTTCGGCGGACGGCATTTTATTGTGTTGCAGATATATACATCCTTCTGTCTCGACAGTCCGACAGAGGCAAAAATCTTGTCTAAAAGCTGTCCCGCTTTCCCGACAAAAGGCTCTCCCTGCATATCTTCATAATATCCGGGTGCTTCTCCTATAAGCATCAATTTATGATTAGGAACACCCGAAGAAAATACAATATTTGTCCTGCTTTTGCACAGAGGACACCTCTCGCAGTGCAAACACTTTTCTTTTACTTCTTCAAGTTCCTGTTCCATATCCATAAATCGTGCCTTTGTTCATAATGATTATAGCAAAAATACAACGATATGAATTTTTTCGGTTTATCATATAATGTTAACTTATGTAACAATTATATACAAAGTATATAAAGCATGGTTAATTTTTCTTGCATTAAATACTTTATAATAATATAGGATAAGAATATGTATACGCATGCCCGTAGGTCGGGGATGTGATACAATGCAACGAGGAAATCGGGGTAAAAATGGATAACTTTCATTTTTTAGACATAAAACCTTCAATAGATAAAAAGCATACTGCGTCAATCAAGGATGCAATCTTTAAACGTGCAAGAGAAAAATCCAATGCACTGGCTGAAGAAAGCGAAACGCAGGTACAAGATGATGTTATGAAACTCGCAAGAGACAGTTTCAAACAAACTCCTGCAAGCCCGTTTAGCAGAGAACTCGGCTTAGGTCTGACATTGGGGCGCAAGGTTAATAATCCGACAACTCCTGCAGTAAACGGACAGAGCGCAAAAGCTGAAAATAATATCGCTCAAACCCCGACATCTAACACAAATCCAACGGAAAATAACAATATAAACACCACATTCAATAACACAGTAAGCAACAATGACAGTGTTAAAGAAACCGCATCGGCTGAAAAGACTGAACAGGCCAGCGAGACTCAACGTGTACCAAAACGCAACATTGAAAGCGCAAGCAATTCAGCTTATGTAAAATCGGTAAATAAAGAACTTATGAACGACGCCAGAAACCAATTCAGGCAAGGTACAAACCTGAATACTGTCTTGAATTTCTTAAACACTCAGGCTGCTATAAAAATGGCAAAATATGCGCATTCTAAAATCAATTATGCCTGATTAGAAGAGCGTTTATAACTTTAAAATTCGCCGTATTGTGAAGATATTTGGCTTAGTTTGTAGTGCAAATTGTCATCTATGCTGTATTTAGGTGCGATTATTCTTCCGCCGACTTCTTCCAGTGCGCCCGTATCATCTATCGCGGCACCCGAAAAGTCTGCGTCTCCGCCTATATATTCAAGGTTCCCCAAGGTTTTAATATTTGAGTTTTCAAAGTTTGCGTCGCCCTCTATTGCTGCCAGATTGCCTAAGCTGTCTGCTTTTACGTGGGATAAATTCGCGTTTCCTCCGATATATTCAAGAGCCCCAAAGTCTTTCAATGAATTAAACCCGGGGTTGAAATTTGCATTACCGCCGATTGATTTTAACCCTTTTAAACTTTCCAAAAACGGAGCATTGGTAAAGTTTTCATCAACATTTCCCAATACGCCTAAATCTTTTATTCTGGAGTTTTTCATATCTAATGAGCCGACATCTTTCAAAGCCCCCGTAGACTCCAATCTTGATTCCGCAAATGTTGCCGTTCCGCCAATTTTTTCAAGATTAGGTAAATCTTTTATCTTTGATAAAAAGAAGGTAGTGTCCCCTTTTATTTCTTTGAGGTTGTGAGTATCGGTAAGTTCGGAGCGGGTAAAGTCCGCATCGCCTTCTATTTTTACAACGTTTTGGAACAGTTTATTTTCATCCGCGCCAAAGTCGGAATAATTAACCCCTTCAGGCATTTTATAATTTGATAAAATCATTCCGCCGTCTTTATCGTATCTGACACCAATTCCAAAGTAATTATATATGCTTTTTGCATCGTTATGTTTTATCGGCAGTGCCAAATCTTTCTTTATTTGTTTTGTCTTTTCAATTGCTCTCTCTGACGCATAGTATGATACAACGGCATCACTTTTCATCTTAAACTTGTTGTCTGCCAAGTATGTTTTGAGAGTGTCAAAATCTTTGGGGTTTATTCTTCCGTTATTGTTTTTATCCTGAAATTCCGCGACTCTGTTATCTTCAAACCTTAGCCCGATTTTAGGGTTTCCGTGGTCCATATAAATATGGAAATCTCCCATTGCAAGGTGATATTCCGCCTTATCACCCTTTGTGCACCAACTTGTGTTTGAGAGGTTTTGCAATTTTTTTACGTTTGCGTCAAAGTTTTCTCTGTCGTGCGCTTTTGACGGTATAACAATCCATTTAGATTCGTTCTCATTAAACTCGGAACCTTTTAAATAAAATTCCGTAAGGTTAGCCTTATATTTTTTGCTGAAATCAAATTGTGCTTTTTTATCCTCTTTGAAAGATTGTTTCAGGTCGGATAAAGTTTTGTCCAAAACTTCTTTATTAAATACAGGAAGATTAGTTGCGTCGGATTTTTTGAGATTTTTGGTCATATCTTTCATAACGATTAATTTCTCAATAGGGCTGTATCCGCCTTTATCCAGAGAGTCCGACCATTTATTTATTGATTGTCTGCGTTGGAAGAGGGTATCGATGTTCCTTCCCGAGTAATCCTGTTCACAGATAATATTATATTTATCTCCCGCCCAGAGTTGTAAATCGTCGTTCGTATTAAACTTTTCAATCGGAGCCTTATATTTTTCCACGGCAGCATAATCCGCCCCGTCAAACTGCGATTTTTTCATCGCCGTAAACGAAGGCGCAGAGTTATATGCTTTTATATTATTGGTTTGTCGGCTGTAATACGAATTAAATGTTCCTATGCGCATACTTAAATAACGCATAAAAATATATTTTTTGCTGATATTTTAAGTTTTATTTCCCTGTAGAGCCAAATCCGCCTTCACCGCGTTCTGTGTCGGATAATTCTTCAACTACTTCCAATTTAGCCTGAACGTAGTTTGTGATAACCATTTGTGCAATTCTCTCATCAGGTTGGATTGTGTAAGCTTCGTTTGAAATATTGACTATAGGGACGCAAACTTCTCCTCTGTAATCTTCATCAATCGTTCCTACGCAGTTGATTAGAGTGATACCGTGTTTGATAGATAAACCCGAGCGAGGTCTTATTTGTGCTTCATATCCGTGTTCAAGCTCTATTTTTAACCCCGTAGGGATAAGTCTGCGCTCTAACGGTTTTAGTTCAACAGGTTCATCTATTGCCGCGCACAAATCCATGCCTGCAGCACCTTCCGTTTTATATTCAGGTAAAATTCTGTTATGTGCAAGTCTTTTTATCTTCAATACTGTCATTCTAAACTCCTCTTATTTTCAATAATCGCCCTACCATGTTACTACAAAAATAGGCAGTAACATGGTCTCGTTATGTCTTCGTTATCTTACTTTTCCTTTGAGAATTTGCGCTTTACTCTGTTTATTAGCTTCGCATCTTCTTTGGCTTTTGCAGCGGCTGCTGCTTGTGCTTCAGGTGTCGTAGGATCGGCAAGCAGGTATTCTTCAGGCATGTTATCCGTGAAGTTCTTTGCTTTGTCTATATCGTTTTGCAAAGCTAACCACTTGAAAGATTTAATCATCTTGAGAGGTTTTGCGGCGTCACCTTGTAATATAATCTGGAACTTGGTTGCCGTAAAATCATCTTCCGATTTTGCAAACTTCGGTATCTCATTCATCTCTGCCTGTGTAACAGGAACAGTGAAGATGGAGAACGCTTTTGCCATAACTATGTTTATACCCGGAGTTGCCTTAATCAGGTTAATCGGGTTAAGTAATGCAATTGGTCCTAACATATTGGAAACAAATGAACCAAGCTTCCCTCTGACCTGCATATCAGCCTCATTTTTGAGTAAGTCATAGTTCCCTGCTATATGCAGACACATAACGTTCCCTTGTGATGTTATCGGGCATATAACAGCCTTTCCGTTTACGAATTTTATATCACCCTTTAATTCCGTAAAGTGTGCTGTATCAATCGTTGCTATATTCTTAATAATACCTCCTAGTGCCGTTTGGAAGAACTGAGAGTTTCTTATGTTATCGGCAAGAATCATATTCTCAAGTTCCCCGACAGGCCCGTAACCGCCGTTTTTGATTGAAAAATGAACTCCGCCCTTTAACGATTTCATCTGTTCTTGGTAAGTATTACCTTTGAGGCGTGCATTCATATTAAATGCCGTGATACCTGATATTGCATTTTTGGTATTTGCTGCATCTAAAAGAGCCTTTGCCGTATCAATATTTTTACCGTTCAGGTTCATTGATATTGCGTTATTGTTCAAGTTAACTCCGATTTTACCCGTAACATTACCCTTAAACACATTCGTGCTCAATGGTTGAAGTCTCAACATATTATGAGAAAGTAACAGGCGTCCGTGAGTATTGGTCAATATGATTTTTCCTGTTTTTATATTATCGAAATTAAATCTGCCGACAGCTCTAACAGGGATATCGGAGGATTTCTTTGAAGATGTCTTTGCTCCTGATGTTTTCGGTAACGTATTCGCTGCCGCATCGGATACTTTCATTACTTTATCAAGATTTATGTTATCGGATTGAACATTTAATCTGTACAACTTCATAACAGGTGAAAATTCAAAATTAGAGTTTGCCGATACATTCAAATCGGAACCGTTCAAATCGATATTGTTTGCATAAAGGTGCATTGACTTTCCGCGGAAAGTTACTCCCGTATCTTCCAATTTCGTGAGTAGTGACGGTATTCTAATCTTATCGACGTCAATCCCTCCGAATATTACGGGATCGGATAGAAGCCCGAATACATTTATTCCGCCTTTTAGTTTAAATTTTGAGTTACGGAATGCATAGATTGAACCGTCCAACGGTTTTATATCAAGTCTTAAAAGATTTATTCTCGGAGACATCGTGTCTAATCTCGCGAGTGTTCCGTGGAATTTTATAACGGGGTTAGCACCTGCCATGTTGGCATTAAAATCGTTTGTGAACGGATTACGAGTTGTAAATATTCCCGTATCTTTTATGTTTAATCTGTCGCCTTTGTATAAAATTTTGGCTTGAGTGATACATTGTTTACCTCTCAAAGATTTAAAATGAACAGGGGTTACATATCCGTTTGACCTTGATAAAACCTGCATTACCGCAAATTGTTTTTTGTCATTTCCCGTTACTTTAAACTTAATCGGTAATATCCCTTTTGCATCGATATAAGGAGCGGCAGCGGAGCCTGCAAAATGTTTCAAATCTTTTGCGTATAAGTTCCCGTCTCCCGTGAAATCAATCAACGGAACATTCATATAATCGCTCACACGTCCGAATAATTTGATTGAAGAGGTTTTATTTATCCTCAAATCGGTTCTGTTTAAAGCTATCTTATCGTTGTCAAAATCGACCGTTATTTCATTATCCGTAACCGTTGAATTTGTAGACGGTATGCGGACAGCCAAACCAAGGTTTACAAGGTTTCCTTTGAGTATGTTTTCCGCCTTGTCATACATCATTATCAAATTCAAATCTTTGTTATTAATAACAAGTGATCTGTCTTTATTTGTAACGGACAGTTTAGCAAGTTCAAACTTCAAAGATGAAATTGATTTCTTTAGTTTTCCGCTTATTCTTGCATCTATTGAGACATTTGCGGAGTTCATCTTTATATTTTTCTTTAATGATGACGGAGCAAGAGCTCTGTATAATCCTGCTATCGGAAGATTATTGGTTTTTATGTATAAATCCGCGATAGCTTTTTCATCGACCGAACCTGCTATAACCAACGGTTTCCCGCTTACATATATTTTTGTATTATTTATTCTGAAAATATTATTATCAAATAACAAATCGGAATTTGTACCCGTTACAACAAGCCCTATTTTTCTGTTTATAGCGGCACCGTTACGGATTATTATTTTACCCTCCGATTTTAAGTGTTTAAAGTTTGTTTTTATCTTTGCATTTGATTGGATATAACCGTTACCTTTTAAGTTCCCTAAATCGTTACTTATTCCGAAACTGTCAAGGATGGCTTTTGTAAACACAATCAGGTTGTTAAAATGGATTTTATCACTCTTTAACATTAAGTCCAAAGAAGGTTCTGCGATATTTATTTTACCCAAAACTTTTGAATGTTCGTTAGGTGTTACATAGAAATCCGTATCAACCTTTACCGTATTTCCTCTGAATTTCGAGTGGAAATAACATTTAGGCAGTTGGTATTTTGCTAAGCGCAGAGTTAAATTATCAACGTTATAAAATCCTTTTAATTTGAACTTGCCTTCACGATTTTTCCTTATTTTTAATTTGGAATTTACGTGTGCTTTTAAGTCATAGTGTTGATAAACTTTGACTACGTTATAGAATGGTATTTCAATCTTTTCAGCCTTATCGTCATCGGCATCAAGTTCATCGTGTTTAGGTCTTCTGATGACCGAATCCAATTTTAAATTAGCGGTAATATTTGTTTTGTTATCACTCATCAAATAAGCGTAAGTTTTAAGTTTCGCGGTTTTGAAGTTATAAAATCCGCCTTTCATCTCATCGCCCTTTAGGGTGATACTGTGTTTATGTTTTATATCGTTTACGGCGATATTATAGTTTTCAATTTTTATGTGAGGAACAATTATTCTAATCCATTCGGGATTAAACCAGCCCTCTTCTTTGTCTTCTTTTACTTCATTATTTTTTCTGTTCAACATATCCTGTATTTCTGATACAAGCTTATACTGCGTGCATTGTGCGTTTGTATCAAGATTGATTTTAGGATTAATAATATCAACGCAAGAGACTCTGACTGTCATCAAAAGCGCCCACGGAAGAGATACTTTGACCTTTAAACCGTCCGTATCCAAAACAGGTGAACCGTCTGCGAGAGTAACTTTTACGTTATCCGTTTTTAGCCCTGCTTCCAATATAGGAGTCGTAAAAACCCGCGGATTTTTTATATCAACATTTAAGTTTAACTGTTCCTTCGCAAGCTGCTGCAACATAGGAACATACTGTGTAACATTAACTTTTTTAGGCAACACAAATAAAAATGCCAAGTACAAAACGGCGACAACAGCGCCTAATGCATATCCCATGCATACCAAAAATTTCTTCATATATACCATCCAATTATTTATTTATACGTCTGATATTATTATACACACTCATATTGGTAATTCAAAAGGCATGGACTCTTAAATTTTTATTAAAAGGTGTAAAATATACACTAAACGAAGTATCTTTTACAAATATTTACGATAATTTTTTAAGGCACTAATAGCTAAAACGATTGTTATATAAAGGATTTAGGACATATAAATAAAAATATTTTTATATTTTTGATATAAAAAATTTATTTGCAAAATATGGAAAATTCTGCTATTATTTAGTTACAAACAAATGTAACCGGCTTTGGGGCCAAAAACAAGGAGAAAAAATTATGAAATCAACATTACCTATACAAGATCAAATCATTGAATCAGCAGGAAAAATTTACAACTATTTATCAGATAAGGGTGAAGTTACTCTTAACAAGATGTCTAAAGATTTAGACTTAGACCAAAACTTCATTTCTATGGGTTTAGGCTGGTTATCAAGAGAAGATAAATTATCTTATACAAGAAAACCAAAATCAATCACTGTTAAATTAGTTTAATAACAGTTTAAAACATACTTAAAAAGAGCCGATAATTTTATCGGCTCTTTTTTGTTTGTATCAACTTAATATTTCTTATTAAATCGGCAAAAATACCCGAAAAATTGTTTTTATATAAATAGGTACCGCTTATGGAATTATTTTTCAATAAATTATTTTCAAATATACCCGTATCAAAGCCAACAAATCAGCCGGGGCAGCGCTCTTATTCGACAGGAATACGTGGCGGGCTTCAAAATGATATGTTTGTAAAGAACGCGGAGCCTGTTTTTACGGGTAAACGCGGATCGGGCTCTACCAAAAAAGGTGCCGTGTTAAAAGAATTGGATAACATAACATGCCCGTACAGCGGAGTTAAAATGTTATCCGCAAAGAAGATTGATAAAATCGAGGCAGAACTTGCAAAAACTCCTTCTATCACCGGACGTATAGATATATTGGAACAATATAAACCGAACATGCAAAAACTGGAAAAGAACATGTTTGCAATATTTAAAGGTTATGCGGCAAATCATCCCGAAGGGAACTTGAATGCGTGCCTTAGAGAATTATATCCGGATTCACTTGCGGAATTAAAGATTGAACAGATAAAAGTACTTGATAAAGTAGATAAAGTAACCAAGAAAATGGACGCTAAAACGGCGCTTGAGGTCAGAAAGATAACGACGGACGCAAGACACAAAATCTTGAGTGATACGCCTGAGACTATCAAACGTAACCCGAAGGCGAGAACCGCGGATCACATATTCAAACGTAAAGATTTGTTGGATGAACTCAGAGATGCGACAATCCATAAAACAAACCCTGAATTGTTTGATGAGATGTGGCAGGCTGCGAGCGAACTTCCTAAATCTTCAACAAGTATGGACGCATTCATCGTTAAGTATGCGGACAGACCGCCTGTTGAGATTGCGACAAGACTTTTGAGACCGTCCACTACATCTATTGAACATATTACTCCTGCTAACCCTGATTCCATAACGACGGAAGCGGGCGAGAATGAGTTGACAAACTTCATGCCTGCATCAAGAGACTGGAACACTGCAAGAGGTAATAATCCGTTACCTGAATTTATAAAACAGCACAGAAACATTCCGAGATATTCACAAAAAATGACTGATGATATAATCAAAGCTATTTATCACGGCAAAATGCCTGACTGCGACTGGTATCCGTATGTTTTGAAAGAAAAAATGTATAACGAGTCTCAAGGACTTATAAACGTAAATATTGATAAATATAAAGTCTCGGAGGCTGACGCATTTAAGAATGCTCCGGAAAAAGTTATTGATGCTTATAACAGGTTAAAAGAAGAAAATAAAAACATCGGATAAAAATAAATATTGTATATAAAGTTGCAGTAAAGTAAAAACGTACACGTCATGCTGAATTTATTTCAGCATCTTTTAACTTTTTAATCAGATCCTGAAACAAGTTCAGGATGACACATTCTACAAGATATACTGTAACTTTGTATATAATTGCTAAAATATTAAAACAAAAAAGTCGGATATGTTTCCGACTTTTTTCATTAACTGAATAAATCATGCATTCGATTTTCAATATCATCTTCCGGCAATTCGTTGGTTATTCGGTTTAAGTCCATTGCCATTTGATAATACTCGGCACTTTTGGTGTTTTCACCCAGTGCCTGATACGCTCGGCCTGCATTGAAGTATGCAAGAGTATAATTAGGATTAAGCTTTATTGCATTCTTAAAATACCCGAGCGCTTCTTTCGGATTGCCCATCCCGTCGAGATAGACTACTCCGAGATTGTTTTGTGATATGTCGAAATTAGGGTTTAGTTGTATTGATTTATGGAACGAAACTATGGATTCTTCAACATAGTCTTTTTCCCAGAGAGCCAAACCTGCTTTTGCATAAGCCATGAAGTTATCGGGATCAAGAGTTATTCCGTCGCAATAAGTTCTGATAGCCTTATCCAATTCACCTTTGACCATGTATAAGTCGCCAAGCGACAGCAATAAATCGTAGTTCTTGGAATCAAGAACCAGTCCTGCCTGATATGTGGCTTCGGCGGCTTCAAGGTTGCCTTTGACCTCGCCGTATACGGAGCCTAGAGCGTGGCAGACAATAGATGTCCACTCCGCATCAGGGTTTAGCTTTATCGCTTTTTGATAATATTCTATTGCATCATCAAACAATTCCGCTCTCACAAATGCATACGCAAGTGAGTTATTGTAATACGGATTTATCGGATTTGTTTCCAATGCCAGTTTGAAAGCTGATATCGCATTCAATTTATCATCTTTTCTCAGATACAAATGACCGAGTTGATAATAAATTTTGTCATTTTCAACGTTAAATTCAAGCAATTTATTATAATAATCTATTGCTTCATCAAGTTTTTCAGGGAACGCGGTTTGTATAAGTGTTGCTAATTTTAGCAAAAGTTCTCTGTCGTCAGGTTTTACAAAAAGAGCTTTTTTATAATATTCATAACCCGACATCAAATCCTGTTGTGACATGGACAAATCGCCCATTTTCTTATAGAAAACATCTCCGTGTTCTGTCTTTTGCATACCTTCAAAATATGCTTTGTAAGCAGTTGTATACATCTTGGCTTTTTCCAAAGTTTCGCCAAGGGTGCGGTATGAAAATACGGAAATATTATCCGTGATAGTTTCCATAAGCATTTTAATCACTGATTTGTCGCACATAAGAAGTACGCTGCCTGATAACAGGTAATAAATATATTTCGCTAATTTCCCTATAGAAACGCCTTCTTCATACATTTCGTGCTGTAATAATTTAGACAAAAACAGTCTCGGTCTTGCTGAATTAAAGACGCCTGATTTTATTGCAATGGAAAATTCTTTTTGGGCTGATTTGTAATCATCGGACATTGACATAAAGTAACCCGCATAAATGTGCGCGTTTACGTTGTCAGGCTCCAGCGTAGTCGCCGTTTTACACTGTTCGATTGCGACCTGCAGAGTGATTTCTCCTTTTTCATACATAAGACTAGCCAAACGATAATAAGGCTCTGCCATTTTCGGAGAAGATTTTATCGCCTCTACATAATATTCAATAGCGTTTTCCAAATCTTCCGCCTGACGTTTTACTATATATCTCTGATGAGACATTCGTGCCATATCGAGAGGGCTTGTATGTCTTTTAGAGCGTTGTTGTTTTCTCTTTAAGGGTAATGTAATTTGTTCGGACATTATAAGCTCCAATAGGAATTTAAAACTGTAGCATGTAAGACGAAGAAAATTTCCTAATCTTTAGGATTTCATAACATAAATCATACAAATAGTTTAAATTTGAATTAATATATGCAGAGTCAGTTAATATCCGAGCGTAACCATGTTAAACGGTTATTATATAATATCTGTGATTTTGTACAAAAGAATAATAAAAAACAAGGTTGATATACTCAACCTTGTTTCTGTTATGTATGTATATTATTTATAATATCTTAGCTAAAGAAATTAGCTATTTTTGAGAAGAACCCTGTCTTCTGTCCTTTTCCGATAAGGTTATTGTTAGCGTTTCTCAATGCTTCCTCATCATCGGCTTTTGTTCTGACTTCATTAAACTGTTTCATATAGTCATATTCAGGTTTCATTTCCGAAGTATTGTAGAAAGATTGGATATCCGATGCATGTTTCATGACTTTTTTGTCTGTACCATATTCGGCATCTTTTACCAAATCATGAACGGCTGCTCTTGCCAAATGCTTATCGGTTTTCGTTTCATCAATATTGTCTACAAGGCTGCTGAACCTGTCAAAATGTTGTGTCGGAGTACTCGGGCTGCCCGGAGTTCTGCTGCCGGAAAGCTGCCATTGAGTTAGCCTATCCCCAAACATACCGCCTTCATATTTTTTAGCGGCAGGGGTTTGTCTCATATGTGTATACAATTTATCATTGTGAACACTTAAAAATCTATCGTTGCCTATGGGTTGGTCAACCGTAACTACAGTATTCGGATGCATTTGGGCTGCCTTTGCCTCAAGCTGCTGCATAACCTTATCCGCTTGTTTGTCGTATACTTCCAAATCGGCTCCTGTCAAAGCTTTATTGTTAAAATTAGCCTTACGAACTGCCTCTTCTTTTAAAGCCTTTGTCAGCGTTTTTGTATATTTATAAACACTTTTATCCACTCTTCCCGTAAAATTCGGGGTTACGCCTACACTTGAATCCATAAATAAATAATATCCTATTTTAATATACACACACCCTGTTAAAAAGTATTTTTTTTACACTAAATTGCTATATTAAAAGTTAAATATTTACATAGATTTACAAACTAAAGTTTAGATATTCTCTATTCTGCAAGCACTTACCGTTTCTCCGGCTTGTCATGTAATAAAATCCATGATAGTATGGAGGAATAATATAAGGCAATATTATAGTTAGTGTTAGACATTTTAATGGTATTAGGAGAAAAATATGAGCGGAAGTACAACTATTGACTTTCGAGCAGTGGACAACATTCTCGAAAAGTACAATTACGACAAATCGTATTTGATTGCAATGCTGCAGGATGTTCAGGGAATATATAAATACCTTCCCGAAGATGCAATGACCTATATCGGAGAAAAAGTTGACGGGCTGTCACCTTCCACCGTATACGGAGTTGCGACATTCTATGCACAATTTTCTTTAGAGCCGAAAGGCAAATATGAAATAAAAGTCTGTGACGGAACGGCTTGCCACGTACGTGGTTCAATGCCTGTTCTGAATGCAGTCAGAAACAAATTGGAAATCAAACAGGGTAAACTCACAAGCAGAGACGGTCTGTTCTCGTTAGAAACAGTCAGCTGTTTGGGGGCTTGCGGACTTGCACCGGTTGTTATGATAAACGGCAAGGTTTATCCTCAGATGACACCTGATGCAATCAGTATCGTTATTGACACCCTCTTAAAAGAAGAAAGGGGGGAAGAATAATGACTTTTTCAATAGATATTGAAGCGGAACAAAAAAAAGCGCAGGAAGAAATTAAAAAACAAGGCTTAAGAGTCCTTGTATGCGCAGGTACAGGCTGTGTTGCAAACGGTTCTCTAAAAGTTATTGACAAATTCAGAGATTTAGGCGCAAATGTATCCGCTATGACGGATTATGACAAAATGACCGTTGTTCCGACAGGCTGTCACGGGTTCTGTGAACAAGGTGTGCTTGTGAGCCTTCCTGATGAGCACGTTACTTATGTAAAAGTAAAAGAAGAAGATGTTGAAGAAATCTTTGAAAGCCATATCAAAAACGGCAAACCCGTAGAAAGACTCCTCTATGTTGATCCTAAAACAGGGGAACATATTCATAGAGATGAGGACATCAATTTTTATGCAAAACAGACAAGAACCGCCCTCAAAAATTGCGGAAACATCAATGCCGAAAGTATTGATGAGGCACTGGCAGTAGGCGGATATCAGGCTTTGCATAAAGTTATACAAGAAAATAATCCTGAAGGGGTTATTGATACCATCGTCAAATCAGGCTTGAGAGGCAGAGGCGGCGGAGGTTTCCCGACAGGGATGAAATGGAAATTCACGGCTGCAAACAAAGGCGGAAAGTCTTATGTTGTTTGTAACGGCGATGAAGGCGATCCGGGTGCGTTTATGGACAGATCCGTAATGGAAGGTGATCCTCATAAATTGCTTGAAGGTATGGCAATAGCAGGTTTTGCCGTAGGTGCGGATGAGGCTTATATCTATGTTCGTGCCGAATATCCGCTTGCTATTAAACGTCTAAAAATTGCTATCAAACAGGCGGAGGAAAGAAACTATTTAGGCAAGAATATTATGGGCAGTGATTTTTCGTTCACTATCCATATCAAAGAAGGCGCGGGCGCATTTGTCTGCGGTGAAGAAACGGCTCTTATGGCATCAATAGAGGGCGAAAGAGGTATGCCGAGACCGAAACCGCCGTTCCCTGCAAACAAAGGTTTGTTCGGCAGACCGACTTTGATTAATAACGTTGAAACCCTTGCCAATGTACCTTTGATTATTTCTAAAGGTGCCGACTGGTTTGCATCTATGGGATGTGAATCTTCCAAAGGTACAAAAACATTCGCTCTAACTGGTGAAGTAAACAATACGGGGCTTATTGAAGTTCCTATGGGTACAACCTTGAGAGAAATTGTTTTTGATATCGGTGGCGGTATCAGAGGCGGTAAGAAGTTCAAAGCCGTACAAATCGGAGGCCCTTCGGGCGGATGTTTGACGGAAGAACATCTTGATATCTCAATGGACTATGACAGCCTGATAAAAGCAGGGGCAATGATTGGCTCAGGCGGGCTTGTTGTAATGGCGGAAAACACTTGTATGGTCGAGGTTGCAAGGTTCTTTATGAACTTTACAAAGAACGAATCCTGCGGAAAGTGTGTTCCTTGTCGTGAAGGTACAAAGAATATGCTTAAAATCCTTGAAAGAATAGTAAAGGGTAAAGGCACAATGGAGGATTTAGACCTTCTGGAAGACCTAGCCTACACCGTAAAAGACGGTTCTCTGTGCGGTTTGGGTAAGACTGCTCCTAACCCTGTACTTTCTACATTGAAATACTTCAGAGATGAATATATTGCACACATCAAAGACCACAAATGCCCTGCGGGTGTTTGCTCCGCAATGAAAAGGATTGTTATTAATCCCGAAAAATGCAGAGGATGTACTAAGTGCGCAAGAGTTTGTCCTGTCGGGGCTATTGAAGGGACTGTTAAGCAGCCTCACAAGATTGATCAGAATAAATGTATCAAGTGTGAATCCTGCTTGAAGAATTGTCCGTTCAAGGCTATCAGCAAAGAGTAGGCGGGGCTCTTAAGGCAGTAAGGCACTAGGGCACTATGTGAAGTAGGGTGTGGTCACCACCGCACCAACTTAACCTAATAACTGGTAAGTAAGTAGGTTGGGCTTTTAGCCCGACAACATCAAATTACTAATAAAGGAAACAAAAATATGAGTGAAAATAAAAAAACATTATTTATAGAAGGAAAGGAAGTAGAATTTACGGACGAGCCTAACTTGCTCGAAGTTATTCGAAAAGCAGGCATGAATGTTCCGACTTTCTGCTATCGTCCTGACTTAACCTCATTCGGTGCGTGCAGAATGTGCGTTGTTGAGGTTGAATATCCTAACGGAAGAAAGGTTATCAATTCCTCCTGTACGATGCCTCCCGAGGCTAACGTAAAAGTTAAATTGAATACCGAAAAAACAAGAAGAATAAGAAAGACGGTTCTTAAACTGTTACTCGCAAACCACGACAGAAAATGTCTGACCTGCGAACGCTCAGGAAACTGTGAATTACAGATGTACGCTCAAGAATACGGCATTACCGATATTCCGTATGCTGACAGGGAAAACTTTTATCCTGTAGACCACAGCAGTCCGTCAATCGTTCGAGACTCGAATAAATGTATTTTGTGCGGAGCTTGCGTCAGAGCTTGCCACGAATACCAACATTCGGTCTTAGGGTATGCAAACAGAGGTTCAAAAACACTGGTTCAGCCGATGAACGGAAGACCGCTTGCGGAGTCCGAATGTGTAAACTGCGGACAGTGTGTCGCAGTATGTCCTACGGGGGCTTTGACTATCAATTCTCAAATAGAGGATGTTTGGTCAGAGATTACAAACCCTGAAAAGAAGGTTGTAGTTCAGTTTGCACCTTCCGTTCGTGTCGCGATTGGCGAGATGTTCGGGCTTGAGCCGGGAGTAAATTCTACCGAAAAGATAAACGCAGCTCTGAAAGAGCTCGGGTTTGACCTTGTATTTGATACAAACTTCTCCGCTGACTTAACTATTATGGAAGAGGCTCAAGAGTTTGTAACAAGACTGACGACCGGCGGAACTTTACCGTTGTTCACCTCTTGCTGTCCGGGGTGGGTTAGATGGTTGGAGCTTGAACACCCTGATATGACGGAACATTTGTCTACCTGCAAATCCCCGCAAGGTATGATGGGTGCTATTATTAGAGAATATGTTCCTCAATATTACAAAGAAGTTACGTCTGAAAATCTTGTAAGCGTATCAATTATGCCATGTACGGCTAAGAAATACGAGATTACAAGAGACGAACTCAAGATGAAAGACGGCAGACAAGAAGTTGACTATGTACTTACAACGCAAGAGCTCGGAAATATGATACGAGAGGCGGGGATTGACTTCAAGAACATTGAGGGCAGACCTGCAGACTCTCCGTTCGGAAAATACTCGGGCGCGGGAACCATCTTCGGGGTTTCGGGCGGGGTTGCCGAGGCTGCTGTCAGAACCGCTTATCATATGGTTACGGGCGAAGAACTCAAGAACGTTGTAATAAACGAGATAAGAGGCACAAACAGAGTTAAGACTGTTGAACTTGATCTCAAAGGCACTAAGGTAAAAGTCAAGGTCGTAAATACTCTGAAAGAGGCTGAAAAATGCATGAGAGAAATCAAGGCAGGCAAGGCTGATTATCAAATGTTAGAGGTTATGGCATGCCCGGGCGGATGTATAAACGGCGGCGGACAGCCATTAAGTCATAACGATTCAAATATCAAAGAGGAACGTGCAGAAGGCTTGTATAAAGACGATGCGTCAGACAAGTGGAGAAAATCTCACGAAAACCCTGATATTATCGAATTGTATGAAAAACATCTTGAAAAGCCTAATTCTCATAAGGCGCACGAGCTGTTACATACTTCATACGGTAATAAGAGAAAAGATTGTTATATCTCTGTCGGAGAAGGGTAAACCCTGCCGACAATATGACGAGACTTTGTTATTAGAAAAAGGCTGTAATATTTTACAGCCTTTTTATTAATGGATATTTCCGTAAAATGATGAATTATTATGAACATTTTATCTTTTTTACTTGAACAGAGGCATGTTTCAGATATAATGGAATAGATAAGAGGAAGTTTAGATTGAAAAATGCACATTTAACATTATGGATAGGCATTGCGCTCGTTGCAGGTGTAATCGTGGGCGTTGCGGCTCCCGGTTTTGCAATAAAAATGCATCCGCTTGCAGCTATATTCTTAAGAATGGTTAAAATGATTATTGCCCCTCTGTTATTCTCAACTCTTGTTGTCGGAATAGCGGGACACGGCGATGTTAAGAAAATCGGACGTGTCGGGATAAAGACTCTTATCTATTTTGAAATTGTTACAACAATAGCCTTGTTTATCGGGCTCGGCGTTGCAAATATGACAAATCCTGGGATTGGTATAGAACATCCTGCGGTACTTCCTCAGCTTGACGAAATATCAAGCGCTACATCAACCATATGTCACAATTCGTTTAGTGAATTTTTCATAGACTTGTTCCCGACAAGTATTGTCCAATCTATGGCAGAAGGTAACTTATTGCAAATAGTAATATTTTCTATATTCTTTGCGCTTGCAATTTGTACGGTCGGGAAGAAGGCAAAACCTGTTATGGATTTGCTCAATTCAGTATGCCAAATAATGTTTAAATTTACGGAATTTGTTATGTTGTTTGCGCCCGTTGGTATTTTCGGGGCTATTTCATACACCGTTGCATCAAGCGGTATCGGAGTATTAAAAAATTATGCAAAAATAATAGGCTCATTGTATTTTGCATTAATAGTGTTTGTGGCTATAGTACTGTTTATAGCGTGCAAAATAGTCGGGATATCATTGAGAGCACTTTTACAAGCTATAGAAGAGCCTGCAATACTTGCGTTTACGACTGCAAGTTCCGAGGCTGCATTGCCTAAGGCAATGGAGATTATGGAGAACTTTGGGGTTCCTAAATCAATTGTCGGTTTTGTTATGCCTACGGGATATACCTTTAACTGCGACGGAAGCGCATTATATTTGGCTATTGCGGTAATATTCTGTGCACAGATTGCGGGGATAAATCTTCCTATAGAGCAGCAGCTTATCATTATGTTTGCACTTATGGTTACAAGTAAAGGGATTGCAGGGGTGCCGAGAGTTGCACTTATTATTCTTGCGGGTACTTTGATGAGCTTTAATATCCCTATTATCGGGGTTGCAATATTGTTAGGAATTGACCAATTGCTTGATATGGGAAGAACAACGGTTAACCTTATCGGTAACTGCGTTGCGACGGTTGTTATTGCACGTTGGGAAAATGAATTTGATTATAACAAGATGAATAAATATATCGCTTCGGGTTCGGAAAAATTAGAGAGTAAACCGTATCCTGAAGAAATAGAGAGTTAAAAATAAAATAAATTATATTATAGGGGATTATTAGAAATGGCAGACGATAAAAAAGCAGAATATAAAAAGACTTTGAACCTTCCTCAAACGACTTTGGCTATGAGAGCCAATGCAACCGTTAAGGAATTGGAAACTCAAAAATTCTGGAATGAAATTGACGTATATCATCAAATGTTGGAGCAGAGAAAAGGCTCTAAGCAGAAAAACTTTGTATTACACGACGGACCTCCGTATTTGAGTTCGGGAAAAATCCACGTCGGAACCGCTTTAAATAAGATTTTGAAAGATATTTTAATCAAGTATAAAACAATGCAGGGATTTTATTCTCCGTATGTTCCGGGATATGACGGACACGGTCTGCCTATCGAAAACGCTGTTGTAAAGAAAATAAAAGGCGGACGTCACGCAATATCAGAGACCGAATTGCGTCAAAAATGCCGTGAATATGCGGCAAACAGCTTAAAAGGTCAGGAGAGCGAATTTAAGAGATTGGGCGTTCTCGGCGATTGGGAACATCCTTATTTGACAATAGCACCTGAATATGAGGCTGAACAGGTCAGAGTATTCGGCGAAATGTACAAAAAAGGATATATCGAAAAAGGTCTTAAACCTGTTTATTGGTGTGCATCTTGTGAAACCGCATTGGCAGAGGCAGAAGTAGAGTACGCAGATGTTACATCAGCTTCTATCTATGTAAGATTTAAGTTTGACGACGGTGCCGTAAACAAGATATTTGATCCTAAAGGAAAAGATGTATATGCCATAATTTGGACAACTACACCTTGGACAATACCTTCAAATATGGCAATCTCTATGCACCCGAGATTTGATTATACATTCTTTGAATACAAAAACGATTATTATGTAGTTGCACAAGAGTTATTGGAATCATTCTTAAAAGATGTTGAATGGGATGAAAACGATATCAAAGTTGTTGCAACTTGCAAGGGTGCGGATTTGGAACTTTTGGAAACAAAACATCCGCTATTGGACAGAAAATCCCCAATTATATTGGGTGAGCACGTAACCTTGGATGCAGGTACCGGTGCGGTACATACGGCTCCGGGACACGGGCTTGAGGACTATGAAGTCGGATGTAAATATAATATTGAAGTATTATCTCCGTTAGACGGTACGGGTAAATGGACGGAAGAGTGCGGAATACCTGAACTCGTAGGTGTACCATATTACAAAGGTAATGAAATGGTTATCCAAATGCTCACGGATTGCGGAGCATTGCTGAAACGTCAGGATATCACTCACAGTTATCCGCACTGCTGGAGATGTAAACACCCTGTTATCTACAGAGCAACACCTCAATGGTTCGTTAAGGTAGATAAATTCCGTGATAAAGCAATGGAGGAAATCCATAAGGTAAAATGGACTCCTGCAAGCGGTGAGAACAGAATAGGTAATATGGTTGAAGGTCGTTCCGACTGGTGTATCTCAAGACAACGTGCTTGGGGTGTTCCGATTCCTATTTTCTATTGCGAAGACTGCGGAGAAGTTATCTGTACGGATGAAACAATAGAAAATGTTGCTAAGATATACGAAAAAGAAAGCTCTGACGCTTGGGTTAGCCACACGGCAGAAGAATTGTTACCGCAAGGATTTAAGTGTCCTAAGTGCGGGAAAACACACTTCCGTAAAGAAAAAGATATTATGGATGTATGGTTTGACTCGGGTGTATCTTGGAGAGCCGTAGTCGAGAAGAGAGCAGATGAGCTCGGACATACTCCGGTTGATTTGTACCTTGAAGGTTCTGACCAACACAGAGGTTGGTTCCAATCTTCACTTTTGACATCCGTTGCAGTACAGGAAAAAGCTCCTTACAAAGGTGTTTTGACTCACGGGTTTGTATTCGGAGAAGACGGCAGAAAGATGTCTAAGTCTCTCGGAAACTTCATCAGACCTGATGATATTATCAAAAACTACGGTGCCGATATCTTGAGATTATGGGCTGCCTCGGTAGATTACAGAAATGATATCAAGATTGGTAACAATATTATCGGACAGTTGACCGAGATATTTAAGAAAACGAGAAACACCGCAAGATTTTTGATGGGTAACATCTTCGACTTTAATCCGAAAGAAGATTATGTTGATTATAACGACTTAAAGCCTATTGATAAATTTGCACTTCATAAATTGAATAAACTTATATCAGAGGTTACGGAAGCATTTGAAAACTACGAATTTTATAAATACTTCCAAAGTTTGCAAAACTTTGCCGCAGTTGATTTAAGTTCATTCTATCTTGATATTGTAAAAGACAGATTATATACTGCAGGCAAGAAATCTTTATCAAGAAGAGCATGCCAAACTGTTCTGTATGAGATTTTGCTAACATTGGTAAGAATCCTTGTTCCTGTAATGCCTCATCAGGCGGAAGATATTTGGCAGAATATGGTAGACGTACACAAAAACGGCGTTAAGAGTGTATTACTCACAAATTGGCCTGAAGTGTGTGACGTATGGACAAATCCTGACTTAGAAAAGAAATTCTCACAGGTACTCAAGGTTAGAGGTATTGTAACAAGAGCAATTGAGCCTTTGAGAGCCGAAAAGAAAGTCGGAAGTTCTTTGGAAGTTGCTGTTTACATAAAAACAGACAACAAGAAAGCCTTGTTGGAAAACGAAAAAGACTTATGTGATATTTTCATAACCTCTCAGGCTTATTTGTCGGATGAAAAACCTGACAATGTTTTGAACGAATACACGGAAGACGAGTATACAATTTGGATTACTCCTGCCGAAGGCGAAAAATGTGAACGTTGTTGGAAATATCGTAAACTCGGTGAACACGAAGGTTACGATACCATCTGTTCCGATTGTTACGAGGCTATACAGTAGTATTCGGTAAGTATCATAAATTTTGAAATTATCCGCTTTTCAACAAATGTGAGGCGGATAATTTTTGTAACGGTTTAAAAAAGGCATGATTTATGCGTATTATTTGCCTTTCATGTCTTAAAACCTCTTAACACTAGTACTGCAAACTGTAGTTTTATGGTAAAATATAGAATAGATTATTGTACTGTTTAGTGAGAAAGTTTAAAATGACAGAATTAGGGAATGCAGGGGATATGACCGAAAAGATTGATGAAATAAAAAGTTTAGTTGATGATATTAAAAGCACGATGATGAGCAGTGAGGACTGTAACAATCAGTTTTATTCGGTACTGCAAAGCTTAGATGGAATATCAACAAGCATAAATAATTTAAAAGAAGAAAAGTCGGAACCGTCTGACGAATACACAATCCTGCAAACCAACATTTTGGAAGTAAAAAAAGAACTTTCCAAAATGAACAAAAAATCAGACAATGATTTACATGACTTAATATCCGAAATAAATGAAAAAATTGATAAGATAAATGTTCCGTTTACGACAACTACAAGCGCGGGTGCAGTTGACTCTTCCGCTAATATCCAAGAATATACAAATGTTGTTAAAAATTCGACCGAGATTGTTAATTCCAATATGGAAAAATGTGCGGAATATTTAGAAAACGCTATAAAAAACACGTCGGAAGAAAAAGCACAAAGCTTGTCGGATGATATGACATTGTTAGGTCAAACAGTTGAAAAGACATCCGACAATCTTAAACGCAGTGTAATAGATATCTTTACCAGAATACAGGAAATGATTGAAAACGGAACTCCCGCATCCGATGTTCAACCGGAGAGAGTTGTAAACGTTTCAAATCCTGAACATGACGAACAGTTGGATAAAGATATTGAAATGCTTAAAAACGGGATATATAACCTTAATGCAAATTCCGAACAGCGTTTGTCAAAATTAAACAGTACACTTTCCGAATTGGATTTGTTTAAGAATTTGGAAAAATTCGCTAAGATTAAGGATTTGCCTGCAATCGGTGATTTAAAGAATAATTTGCAAAGCAATATTGACAGAATTGTTGATAAATATTCTTACACATTGCAATCTTCACAGAACAGAAACGAGTTGATGGAAGTAACTCAACAGTTCCGTGCGGATGTATTTAAAGAACTTTTAACAATGCTCGGTAACGCATCAGAGTTTATTCTTGATGATGACAGCCTTTTGAGCAAGGATAAAAACGCACAAACTCCTATAGAGTTGATAAAAGATAAACTTGATGATTTGACTAATGCAACCAAGTTGAACAATGGTGGAATTGACAGTATCGCAGGAAATATTAACACACTTAAAGATAATATCTTGGATTTAAAACAACAGAGTGAAAATATTTCTTCCGATATTCAGAGAAACTCAATAGACAGTTTAAAATCTGATATTCACGAACTTTATGTTAACGGAGAATCTTTAAAGCTTCAAAACAAAGAAATTTTTGACCGTTTAAGTCAGTTCCCGTCTAAGTTGAAACCTATCACCGATAAGGTCTCTGCTTTGGATAAATATCCGCAGCAGTTGGAGGAATGTTCCGATAAGATTATTGCAAACTCTGCTCCTGACAGAAAAGCAATAAAAGATTTGTTGAAGGATATCAAAAAGAATATTTCCATCTTGCAATCAGGTGACGAACAGGCTGAATATAACTACAGTATGCAGGATATTGAATCCGACATTGCAAAAATCAGAATATATTTAAACGACTTGAGAAAGAACGGTATAACAATTGATTCCAGAGAGTTTACCGATGATTTGGATAAAGTTGTAACATCAGTTGATACAATGGTACAACAGCTTAACAAAGTTGAAGAATACAATCTGCCTGATATCCTGTCAAAGATGAAAGAGGATTTAACAAGCGTAAGTACAAGAGTAAATAAATTGTTATTGACTTCTGATAACTCTTCAAATATGATTTCAGACTCTTTAAAAGAGTTTAAAGCGCAGAATGCTAACATTTTAAGCGAGATAAAGAAGGTTGTTGATGAAGACAAGTTTAAAGCTATTGAGAACGGCTTAACGGCTCTTAAAATAGCCTTAGCGGAGTCGAACAGTTACAACAGTACAATAAACAAATCTTTGCTTATGCTTGCGGAATGGGTTGACAGTGCGGGCGAAACAATTACCGAAATTCACGATAACCAATCTAAGTTGGATACACTTGATAAAATTCAAACAGGATTGAACGATGTTTCCTCTTCATTGTCTCAAAACTCTGAAAACATTGTCTCTTCAGTTAAGGAATTGTTGACAGAAAGTATCCCTGAACAAGTTGATTATACAGGCATGCTTAACGACTTAAACGATAAATTCGCGGAACAATCGGTTATAATCAAAAATCAGGATGAGAGAATAAACAAGATTGATGAAAAGTTGAATACAATACTTGAATTGTCTGCAAAGAATGATTATAAAGATTTGACGACAAAGATTTCAAGTATTGATGAGCAAATGGCTAAGTTGAACAAAAGCATTGAGAAACTCACTGCGTATGTAAACGAAGACTAATATATAAGAAAGACCGAAAAAGTGACTGCTATCGCAAAAATAAAAAATGATTTAGAAAAGATATTGCCGAAGGATAGTATACTCACTTCGAAAGAAGAGAGATATGTATACTCTCAAGACGGCACAAACGGCATGGAATCCGAGATTTTGCCCGACAGTGTTGTATTCCCCGAAACAGTCGAACAGGTACAAAAGATTTTAAAATATGCCAATGAAAACAAAATCCCCGTTGTCGCACGCGGTGCGGGAACAAACCTTGTAGGAGCCTGTGTTCCTTTGAAGGGCGGTATTATTATCAATTTTACAAAAATGGATAAAATACTTGAGATAAATAAAACAAATATGACGGCAACCGTACAGGCAGGGACTATTGTAGGAAAACTGCAGGAAGAAGTAAAGAAACAAGGATTATTCTTCCCGCCTGATCCTTCAAATTTGAAGGTCTCAACTATAGGCGGAGCTATTGCGCAATCCGCAGGCGGGCCTAAAACTTTTAAATACGGAACAACCAAGGATTATGTTTTAGGGCTCAAAGTCGTGCTTGCCGACGGGAACCTTTTAAAGGTTGGTGTAAATACTATCAAGAACGCAACAGGGTATCATTTGGAACAGTTATTTATCGGGAGTGAAGGAACCCTCGGAATTGTTGTTGAAACCACGTTAAAGCTCATTCCTCAGCCTGAAACGACAAGAGTTGTTATGGCATATTTTGATAACATCTCTGATGCGACGGATTCTGTTACAAAAATGACGGATTCTAATATTTATCCGTCAACAATTGATTTTATGGATAATAACACCATTAAAACAATAGAGAAGTTTTATCATGTAGGGTTGATAACAGACAAGCAGGCAGCATTGATAATTGAGTTAGACGGACTTGAAGTGTCTATGGATACTCAGATAGAAAGATTGAAAGAAACTCTTGTTCAATCGAATGCCGATAATATTGTTGTCTCGGTTACCAAAGAAGAACAGGAAAAACTTTGGACTGCTCGCAGAGCCTCTTTCAGTGCAGCTGCTAAGCTGAAACCTGATGTCGTTACAAACGATATGATTGTGCCGAGAGAAAATATTTCAAAACTCGTACAAGGTATAAATGAAATCGGCGAAAAATACGGTCTGACTATTTGTACCGTAGGACATATAGGGGACGGTAACATACATCCTCAAGTCGCTTTGGACTTGAATAATGAAACGGAAGCCGAGAATTACCAAAAGGCAAAGGCGGAGTTTTATGAACTCGCTATAAAACTAAACGGAACATTATCGGCAGAGCATGGAATAGGTTGCGAAAAGAAAGCATTTTTATCAAAAGCCTTGAGCCCTCTGTCTATAGAATATATGAAAAAAATCAAAAAAATGTTTGATCCTAATAATATACTAAATCCCGATAAAATTTTTGATATGTAATTTTGTATATTTATTATACAAAGGTGTGCACAACATACGTAACGGTACGTTATGTTTGTTGCTATGCTTATTAAATAATGTAAAATTTTGTCTTACCCTCAACCCTAAAACTTATTAAATGTAACTTACATGTAAAGACATGTTACAAAAAAAAATCTTTTAATGAAATCGGCGATTAAATAAAGACTTTACATGTATAAGAGAGCAAAACAGAGGTAAGAATGAGTTTTTTAATCAACCGAATATTCCCTATGCCGATTGGCAATTTTAGTGGTTATGATCCTTTAAAAAATGCCAATATGGTTCAAGATTGTTTTGGTGGTAATAATGCTAAGGTAGAGTCTAAAAATCAAAATGGTGATGGTGAAAATGCCAAGGGCGTTAACGGTCAACAACAAGAACAAACGATTACCAAATCTGTTTGGTCGAATTATGATGCCGACCAGAATGCAAATGTTAACTATAATGAAGCAAATAACAATTCTTTATTTACAAGAGCTGATGTTCAAACAACTATAACTGCCCCTTTAAGCGCAGATGTGCAAAATCAAATTTCAAAAAATGTTTTAAAAGGCTTTAATATACAAGAACAATTTAAAACAGCACTTGCTCAATTTAATTTCAATTCAGGCTCGCAGGTTAAAGAGTTTAAAAGTGAAGAAGAAGCAACAAAATGGGCGAATGAACAAGCAAAACAGTTAGATTCCCAAACGATGGAATATGCAAAGCAACAATCAGATATAGCAAACAATACAATTCAGAATTTATATAATAAAGCAATAGAAGAAGCAGTTAATAAATATCAGGACAGTTCTTTCTTTGATAAACAAGATTTTGTACAAGCTGATAATAATAATGGTGATAATCCGCTTAATGCACTCAAAGGTGACGGAGATGCTCACAAGGCAACGACCTTTGACAGTGCCCAAAACACAAGAACCGTTACTTTTGAAAACGGTAAGCGAACAAGTTATGTTAACAGAACACAATCCGGTAATACCTCCGAAGTTACGACAGTAAATGCTGACGGAACAAAAACTGTTGAAATAACGACAAAATCGGATGACGGAGTAACTAATGTTACTACCCAAAAATTTGATAAAAAAGGCAGAATGAGATCCTCGGAACATACCGTTACAAAAGGTGACGAAACAAATACAACAACTGATATTTATCGTAGAAACGGCTCCCGCAAATCGGAAAATTCCGTATATACCAATACTGTTGACGGAATGAAATATACAACTACAAATAATAACGAATACAGAAGAAACGGATCTCTTAAAACAACTACACATACAGGAAATGACGGAATAACAAATGTTACCGATTTCAGACGTAACGGTGTAGATACAAAACATACCGAAACCAGAATCGGTAATACAACAACTGAAACCCGTGATTATTCAAGGAGCGGAAAGAAAGAAACCGTCAATACATATAACGGCGACGGTACTCGTACAAAAACCACAAACAGATTTTTAGACGCTCAGCGTCAAACATTGGACAATTCTACCGCAAGAGCATATGATTCAAACGGTAATTTGACAAGTAAAACTCAAACCTCTTATTCTTCTACAGGTGCACAACAAACAGCAAAAACATATAATGCTGACGGCACCGTAAAATCAAAAGAAAACAGTGTATATTCATCATTTGATAATGACCAAAACGGTAAAGCTACATATGATGATTCATCCGTAAAGAACAGGTTTGAAAGCTTTAAAACGAGCATGACCTCAAGTATAAAAGTAGACGGATTGTCAAATGATGCTATGACAAAGTTAATTAAAAATGCAAATGTGGATTCGGATTTTGAAACCGCGGTAAAGGGTTTCTCTGCCGATTCAAAAGCTGTTTTACAAAAAGGAGATGATCCGAAAGCAAAACAACTCGGTTTAAATTCAAAAATATCAATGCAAATTCAACGAAATGCAGAAAGTGCGCTATCAGGTATAAAAAGAAATGTTGAAACTTTAGGTAAAGCACAGGTATCAATGGATAAAACTATAGCAGAAGGCGGTATAGCTCAATACCAAAGTGACGGATTACGTGACCTGAGAATGCCTGCTGCTAATGATGTATTTAAAAGCAATACATATACCAGAGAGAAACGAAAGGCTAATCAAGCGGAAACCTATAAAGGCTGCAAAACAATTGATGATGTTATGAAAAAGGCAGGAATCAAAGATGATGATTTAAAAGATACTCAATATAAAGACGACTTCATAAAGGCTAATCCGAGTGTATTTGCACAAAACGGAAAAGTTCTTCTAAATGCTGATTGGAATAAATTGGATATTATTCGTAAAAAAGCATAATATTATATATAATAATTTTTAGTAAAAAAGTCGTCCGCGGACGGCTTTTTTATTGCAAAAAATCTAAAATTATCATTAACACATGTTACAAAAATCGGATAGTGTGAAATTTACTCAATAAAAAAGACTTTGTATATTTAAGAGAGACTATACCTAAAAGGAGAGTATCTATGTCAGGCAGTAATGTATCTGTCAGTACCGGTGCAAACTTAAGCCGAGCAGCCTAAAAAGCAAACACAAAATGGCGAGGTAAAACAGGCTAAAGGCGAAAAGGTGTCTGTCTTTTCAAGTTATGATAAAGACAAGAACTTAAGTGTAGATTATACGGAGGCGCAGTCTTTATTCAGTAAAACTTATGATGAATCAAAATTAAAAGGTGATATTGAAGCAAAATATAGTAATCAACAAAAAACACAAATAACTACATCTGCTAAAAAAGGGTTACAAGCAATATTTGATAAAGCTATCCAAGCGTTTAATCATGCTTCCGGAAGTTACACAACGAGTTTTACGGAAAGTGAAAAAGAACTTGCAACACAATGGAAAACCGAAAAACAAAATGCAATGGATACAGAAGTGAAAACAGCAGCAGAAGAGTTGTCTAAAAAGGCTAATGCTGATGTCCAACAGGCGTATACAAAGGCTCTTGCGGATGCAAAGGCAGAGATAGATAAAGCTAAAACAAATACCGACACTGATACCACAGGCAAAACTGATGCTAAATCGAGAATGGCAGAGGCAGATAAGATATTCAGGAGCGGAAAATATAACCGTACTCGTAATGCCGATACAACTAAATACAAAGATTGTAAAACTGCGGATGAAGTTATGAAAAAGGCAGGAGTAGATACATCCTTAAAGGATGATTTTATTAAAGCTAATCCTAGCGTTTTTGATGAAAACGGGAATGTTTCAGAAAATGCAAATTGGTCAAAACTGGATATTATCAGTAAAAAATCGGCATCCACAACCCGGACAACCCACACCGCTCACACTAAATCTCCGCGCAGAGCTACTGTCCCGGCACAAAAGAAAAGTGTAACCAAAAAACCGGTAAATAATAACTCCCGCAATACCGCTCCACAACAATCAAGCACTCCTTCTTATGAAGATTTGGTTAATCAATATGAATCAAAACCATTTACAAATCCGACTTTATCAAATAAAGGAGTTACTACAATAGCTTTATATGGAGGTGTTCAAGGTAAAGTAGTAACAAAAACAGGTGCTCATAGCGGAACATCTTATGTCGCGTATATTGCTAACGATGGCAATAAAAAAGTGTTTACAGGCAAAAATATGCAAGACCTGATAAACCAAATGAATAATCATGTACGTACTACTTTTTCACAAGGTAAAAATTTTACAAAGCATTTTAACAAATAAATAATATAGTAATTTAATTTTGTAATAAAAAAACCATCCATTGGATGGCTTTTTATCATTTCTACACTTCACAAATTATCAGAACCTGTTCGGATCCCGATGTACACCGAAATTAAGGACATTCTTTACAAATGAGCCGACTGCATAAACTCCGAGAGCTCCGCCTGCAACCTTCGGTGCTACTTTGCCTTTAGTCGCAATGGCTGCAATCGATAATCCTATCGGAACTATGTCCTCAACCAGTGATTTTGCAAAACCTTGGACATAACCTATTCCTTTGTTGATAAATCTTACATAATTATGTCTTACCTGCCATTGGAATATTTTGTCTTTTAGCTTTGAATTTACTTTACTCGGCGTTGATAGCTTTCTTGAATTATCATACCAATAATCAAACGAATTTGTCTCGGCTTTTGTCGCTCTGACATCCGATTTGAATTTGCCCGTATGGTTTGCATCAATTACGCACATTCCGAGCCCGGCGACACCTGCCGCCTTTATTCCGTATTTTAAAACTTTTGAACCTATTCCTGCTACACTCATTTTTTGCCTTTTTTATTATACAGGTACGTTTGCAACCTGTGTCTTTTCTTCCATATGAAGTTCTGCAGAATCTATATCTGCAAGTTGTCTGTCTATCAGTCTGTGTTGTTGAGGATTTGCTTTGAGTTCCTCTAATACCTTTTTGGTATTTTCGTCACCGCTTGCCATATTGGTTTTCAATAAGGTCAGCGCATAATCTCTTACGTTTATATCATAAGGATTTAACAACATTTTATTTAACAGTGCATTCAATGCTTTATCATTGTGTCTTGTAGGATCTTCATTAAATAATCTTACAATAGTACTTGCGCTGTCAACTCTTGAAGATGAATTGTCACTTTCGAGGTTCTTATCCAACGATTGTATTAAACCGTCAGTTAATTGTGTTACATGCTGTTTCTTATAATCTCTTCCGAAATTATTCATGTAATACTGCGGTCCGTAATAACCGCCGTTTGGTCCTTGAAATCCGTTCGGACCTTGGTATGTAACCATGGATAGTTTATCCAAGTATTCTTTACGTTCTTCCTTGGACAATTTAGATACATCAATATTATTGCAATAAATTGCTGTACCTGAATATGAACTTGGTGGAATGTTACCTGTAAAACTAACCATGTTTTCTAACCTTTCATGTATATAAAGTCTGATATTCCATGAAAATTGCTATATGTTTAAGAAATGTAAAATATTTTATTAATAGTAGCAAAAAAATTATTTATGAGGTTTAGAATAATATGTAAGAGTGTATAAGGAGTGTGGTACATATGACAATCAGCAGTATTCAATCTACAGACAGTATGAGAGCTTTCGTAGAAGCAAATCCTAATAAAGTGGCACATCGTTCTTATTTGAGAAATCAAGTTGAAAATAAGGACAAAAACAAAAAGTTTAATAAAGGCATTAGTACTGCGATTAAATCATTACCAATCGTAGCTGCAGTTTCAACATTTGCTTTAACAAAAAGCGCAAAGTTGGCAGCCAAATCAGGTGCAGGTTGGGGAGTAGCAATTGCCGCACCGGTAGTGGTATCAGCAGTAAATTCGGCAGCAGTAAAATCAAGCCCGAAATTAAGAAAAGCTGAGAAGAAACACAGCGGTTTAACTTTGGCGGGCTATATAGCAGCATCTTATGCAGCTATGGATGGCGGTATAAGAGGATTAAGCAAACTCGCTCAAAGCAAGACAGTTAAAAATGTAATGCACTCTGTAGCTGACCGCGCAAATAACGCCGCAAAGAACATCAAAGCAAACGTAAAAGTTCTGGCAGCTGTTACAAATGCAGTTGCAAGTGCATCCGCTTTCGTTAAGAAAGTTACTCCGGATGCAGTCAAAAATCTTGCTAAAACTCCTACAGCTCAAAGCTTAATCGCAAGCGGTAAGAATATAGCTAAGAAAGGTTTGGCTAACGCTCCTGCTATCATAGGTATCGGTGCACTCGCTGCAATGGTTGGCAAAGCAGTTTCAGACGGTGCTAAATATTCAAAGATTAAATCTGATGTTAAAACAGCTCAATTTGAAACAGCAAAAGATTTAGTTAATATTTACGGCGACCAAAATGATCAACTGAAGGCTGAAAATGAAGACTTGAAGGCTCAATTGGCTGACGCAAATTCTGCAGAACCTGAATCTGATGTTGAACCTGACGTTGAGGTTGTTGCAGAACCTGATGACAACGAAGAAGATGCTTAAAATTAAGTAAAATATAAAGCAAAAAAAGAGATGATGAAAGTCATCTCTTTTTTTTGTTCAAGACAAACATAAAATTGTACCACTTGAAAAAGGTAACCTAATCAAGTATAATATAAGTAGCAATGGTAGATGTAAAAAAACAATTTATAGCAGAATTAACGCCGGAAGCAGAACAACAGCTTTTGCAGTTAGAACCGAAATTCAGAGTTAGAATCGCTGAAGCGATTAAGACTTTTGAGTATATCGGACTCCACTATAAGAATCTAAATACTTTAAAAAACGGATTATATGAGATTAAACCAAGCGGAGTACGTGCATACTTTATGTATGATACGAAACGTAGAAGAATAATTATAATAGGCTTTATATGTTTAAAGAAAACACAGAAAGCTCCTGACCAATTTATGAGACAGGCAATAAAGAATATTGAAAAATACCTTAAGGAGGTAGAATAATGGAAAAAAAGCTAAGAACAATAGATGAAGTCCTTGCTGACAGAACATTTTTTACAGAAAATCAGGCTCAAAAAATTGAAGAGAACTCCTTGAAGGAAGCTAAGAAATATTGGGGTGGTAAACGAAAAGGCGCAGGCAGAAAACCTAAAGGTGAACTTGCTTTAAACATTCAAATAAAGGTAAACTCTGTAGAGTTTGAATTTCTAAAATATGCAAGAGAAAACGGATTGAACCTTAAACAACTTATGCAAGATGGTTAATACAACAAAATTAGTTTCAAAAAGTAAAAAATTGTTTCAGATATATCTGGAACAATTTTTACTGTTTACATAAAATAACAAAAATCGGGATGACAAGATTTGAACTTGCGATCTCTCGCATCGAAAAACGGTGCTACCTCTCAAAAACGATACTTAATCGTTTTTTCGGCAGAGTCAATCTGCGCTACATCCTCAAATCTTTATCCCTCTCTTTTTTACTCATCCAATATATCTATATACAACAAAAATCGGGATGACAAGATTTGAACTTGCGACCCCCGCGACCCGAACACGGTGCGCTACCAAGCTGCGCTACATCCCGATTAATGTTAATATTAGACTATTTAATTTTCAATTTGTTTATCGGGAGCTTGCTTGGTAGCGACGCTACCTGCATCCTCCTTCATTTTTTAATACTTAATTAAAAAATGCGGAGTCCTTGCTACATCCCGATAATTGTTTTCAGAACGTAGCGCACCTACGGTGCTTCCTCTCGAAAATGATACTTAATCATTTTCTCGGCAGAGTCAAGCTGGCTACATCCCGATTTTTATATATTAAATTTTCAATGATACTTCCCGCTTGCTTTCCAAGCTGCTACCTCTCGTAAAATAATACTCAATTATTTTACTCGGCAGAGTATCCCGATTAATGTAATATATGAATATTAAATTTTCAATGTTTTAAAATTCTTATCTATATTGTGTTACAGTCTGTTGATAATTTCAAGTACTAATTTTTTGAAATTACCTTTTGCTTTCTCTGCATTCTCAAGAACTTCTTCATGCGAAAGCCCTACAGTACTGATACCCGCAGCAGAGTTACATATACAGCTTATACCCAATACCTTCATGCCCATCCAGCTTGCAACTATTGCCTCCGGTACCGTAGACATACCAACCGCATCAGCACCCAATGTTCTTACCATATTAACTTCGGCAGGTGTTTCATATGTCGGACCGGTGAGAGCGATGTAAACGCCCCTCTCTACAGGTATATTCAGTTTCTCTGCACTCGTATATGCAATCTTTCTCAAACTCTTTGTGTAAACTTCACTCATATCAGGGAACCTTACGCCCAAGCTGTCATCATTAGGCCCAATCAAAGGATTTGTTCCCATAAAGTTTATATGGTCTTTTATTATCATCAATGATGAAGGTTTGAAATATGGGTTTACACCGCCTGCAGCGTTTGTCAAAATCAGGTTTTCAACCCCCAGTTTCTTCATAACCTTGATAGGATATGTAACCGTTGCCATTGAATGACCTTCGTAAAAATGAAATCTTCCTTGCATCATAACGACCTTTTTACCGTTAATATCGGCAAAAACCAAGTTCCCGTTATGACCTGCAACTGTTGATACAGGAAAATCAGGAATATCTTTATAAGCAATCCTTATATCCCCATACTCATCAGCTAATTCGCCAAGTCCTGAGCCTAATACAATACCAATCTCAGGTTTAAAATCTTTAATTTTATCTTTTATATAATCAATCGTTCTTTGCATAATAAACACTCCATTGCCATTATTTGTACGCACAAAAATAGGGCATAATCACATAACCGTGCCCTATTTTGTATAACTTTTATTACCCTACTAATTCGTTATCATCCGTTTCGGATGCTTTTACCATTATGGCATGCTCAACAGGGTTTTCTTTCTTAAATTGCTTGTCAGATCCGGCAAATTCTTCAAAACCGAAATCTTCACGAGCTTTCTTTAATTGTGCTTCATCTACCAATTTTTTTGCGAGTTCTGCAATTTCATATACTAATTGATATCTGTTTTCACAATTATCATTAAGTTCCCACGCAATTTTTACTATTTGATCCATCATAATATTATTTTTCCTTATTCCTTATTTAATTCTATAACAAGTTTAGTTTTTAATCAAGCATGCTATACCGCTAAGGGTGTAACACAGCTATTATACTCTTGTCATTAAAGTATTTGTTTGCACATTCTTTGACCATTTCAGGAGTTACGGCACTAATCTTTTCGTGCATTGTATCGTAATACCCGAACGGTAAATCGTTTATTCCGTAATATGCCATAGATGTTGACTGTTGGAAATTAGTTTCAACTATAAACTGATGTTTTCCGTCAATGTTGTTCTTAGCGTTCTTGAGTTCTTCTTCGCTTACCAATTCCGCCTTAATCTTGTCAACTTCTTCCTTAAACCCTTTCAAGCAAGTCTCAATGTTAGATGGCTCGGTCGCAATATAGATACTGAACATAGCAGCCAATTCTCTAACCTCACATGATGTTCTGACCGTATAAGCCAACCCTTTCTTCTCTCTGAGTTCTCTGAATAATCTTGAAGATAACCCGCTTGCACCTAAAATGGTGTTTATGCAAAGCATAACAGGATAATCATCATCTTTGTATGTCGGCATTCTCCAACCTTGAAGAATTTGCGCTTGTTGCGCATCTTCTTTTACGACTTCAACCTTCTTTGCCTCTTCTAATGCAGGTACACTATATGTTTTCACCGCATTTTTATTGTTTTCAAGAGAGCTGAAATATTGATTTAAAAGCTTTTCGACTTCACTATCTTCAATACTCCCGACAACCGCAATAACCTTTTTGCCTGTAGAAAGTATCTTTTTGTAAGAGTTTACGACATCGTCTTTTGTAATATTATCAAGACTGCTCAAAATGTTTGTATACGTATGACCGTAATACAAACCATCGTATGCTGTTTTTATAAACGCATCGGAAACCTTTATTCTTGCAGAATCCAATTCCGCAACCAGTTCCCCTTTCATCTTTACTTTTTCTTTATCAAACTCCGCGAAAGTTGAGTCATTGACAATGTTTTCCAACAACTCTACAGCCTTCGGAAAATCTTCGTTCAAACACAACAGTCTGAATCTCAAATAATCCTGTTTCATATCAGTAATTATTTCAATCCCGTTTTCTTCCAATATTTTCGCAAGTTCTTCATTGTTGTATTTGTTTGTACCTTGCATTAAAAGCCTTGTCATCAACGAATATACACCCGCTAAACGTTCTTCATCGTTTATGGATACATTCATAGTGAGGGCTATTCTCGGCGTCTCGTTATTCTTTTTATATACCGCCCTTATACCGTTTTTTAATTCAAATTCTCTCATCATATATCTATTAAATCACAAATCTTGCTCATTGTAAATTAATGATATTTTATTCAACCATATTATTTTGCCTTAATAAATAAAACAATCAAACTTTACAAAATATTTTTACCATTTAAAAATAATATTGGAGAAAGAATAAGAAAATGGGCGAAATTTGGCTTTTAACATGGGTTACGGCATTAGCAGGTATCGGTGGTACCGGCTTAGGCGGTGTTATAAGCGGATTATTCAAACGAGATTCTGCAAAGACCGCCAGTTTATTATTGAGTTTCGCAGGCGGAGTGATGATAGCAATTGTCTGTTTTGACCTTATTCAGAGTGCTATTGACACAGGTGTAAACATATTTATAATATCGTTGGCTATAATAACAGGTGTACTGGTTGTTTATAGCCTTAATTTTTTAATAGATACAAAAACAACCTCCGAAGTCCCGCATACAAATAAAAAACGTCATCCGCATACCGCAGACAATATTGATGAACTTATACACAGTGACCATTTATCGGTTCATATGCACCACCACGATACTAAAAGAGCACTGTTAGGTGCGGGTATAATAATGGCTTGCGCAATCGCTCTGCATAATCTTCCCGAAGGTATGACAATCGGTGCGTCTTTCGCTAATACAAAAGGACTTATGCAAGGCTCTGCTCTTGTGCTGTCAATATTGATAGGTTTGCATAATATCCCCGAAGGTATGGCAATAGCCGTCCCTCTGATAAACGGCGGTATAAAACGCAGATACGCTATCCTTATTACGGCAGTGAGCGGGTCTCCTACGATAATCGGTGCTTTATTAGGCTTCCTGCTCGGAAACATCGGAGCTTTGGGTTTGGCATTGAGTTTAGGTTTTGCAAGCGGGGCTATGTTGTATGTCGTATTTGGTGAAATTATCCCTCAATCTATCCTTATGTATCGCAGTAAATCCCCTGCATTCGCTGTTATATTCGGTATTCTTCTCGGACTTATTATTATTCATGTATAACGCGGATTATACTTTATTAACAATATGAATATTTGTTTTTATTAATACGTCCGTATGTGACATAGTCACCTTTTATAATGATAATGTAAAAATGTAAAAGGAGTAACAACTATGCAAGACAAGTATTCGTATCGTAACGTTTTCTACAAATCCGATGACAGCGAGGGATGGCATTTGGCTATTCTTACAGGCAATGATGATGAAGTAAAGAAAAAGTGTTTATCACATAAAGATTGGATTGATTATGATATAAGATGCGGCGGTGTATCCTCGACAAAAATTAAAGAGTCATTGAAATATTACCCGCGTCCTGATTTGGTTCATCAATTGACTTATTGGGTATATGCTCAAGGGTTGGATAAATGGTTTATAAAAGAAAATGAAATAATACCTTATCCTAAAAAAAGATGTGAAAAAAGTGAGAATATAGACTTTTCGTATTCTTTTGAAAATACCGAATATAACAGTAATAATGTCGAAGATTTTGATGCGTCGGATGAAGTTTTTGTGAGTGCCGAAATAGATGTGTCGGCGGATGAGCAAAAATCAAAATGTATAGCTGAAATCAGTGCCTTGTATGATAATTTTGAAAAGTTTATAAGTAATCTAAAAGCAAACAAGTTTGCGGTTTTGCATATTGAAGAATTTTCAAATATCAAATATCTGGCTTGGGAAAAAGGTGATAATGTGAGATTCACAGTGCACGATTATTCAGGTGAGTCTGATAAAAAATATATCCCTGTCGTATTTGATGTTTTGGTTGATAAAGATGTATTCTATGATAAATTTGAAACATTTTATAAAAATTTAAAAAATGACAGTAAAAAATTAAAACGTAATATGATAAAAACAATCAACAACCGATAAGCATGGAAAGCATGTACCCGCTAAGGTTTGAGCCTGATAAATGCGTCTTAACAATTGTTTACAATTACTAAAGTTTTTGAACCATTGTGCCGTAAATATAAGAGTACGTACTTATTAGGAATATTCAAATGGGATTATCGGCATCACAAGCAAGATTATTATCATTAACGAATAGACAGCACACCATCGAGAATCAAGCTCAGGCTTATCAAGAGAGAAAGGTGCTGCTGGCTAATAATTCTGACGCTGTGTACAAAAAATATGTTCACGCATTGGATAATAATATGCTTAAAACAATCCAAACAAATACTGATAATGGCGATGCAACGTGGATTAACGGAACTTTAAACAACTTAATGAGAAACGGAACCGCAAATAATACGTCAGGTAACGTTTTCTATATCCAAGATTTAGCAACAGGTAAATTGTATATGCCTGAAAATATGTCGTATGAAACGATAACATCAAAAGATGACCATACTGTAAAAACAGGTGATATTAAACTTTCAACCGCATTGAGCAATGTTACCGGTACAACGTTAGAGGAACAGGCAAGAAGTTTTGCGGAACAATTCGGTGTTACTTATACGAAGACTGACGTAAATGAAGATAAAGTAATAAATTATCAAAATGCAGTTAATTTGGGCTGGGATAAGGCTCTTGGCGGTGCAACAGATGCGGATAATGATGCTGTTTATGAAGCATATTATGAAGCAAAGGCAAAAGATACAGACCGTTCTGAACTTGCAAATTCTGCCCTGGCATGTTTACCTACTAAAAATGCGAACGGTATGTATATGTCATATACGGCTAATGGTGATTTATACAAAACATACAGACGTTTTGCGAAAGATATCGTAAATAAATTCGGGACAGTGGATGCAACTACTAAAAAAGTGACTGCAAATTCAGGTAGTCCGTATACAAGTCAGGAATTAAATATTATCAGAGCATCTTTGAATGTCTATGATTCTCTTATTAAGTCAGTTCAAAGTAAGTTCCCTGAAAAGGCTTATACCGAAGAAACTACCAGTGGTCCTTTCTCGTCAACAAAAGACTATATTTCAAAATTATACGACTTAAAAGCTGAATATTCTGTTTCTTCAACTGAAAAAGCAAATTATGCGGAAGTCGGTTTTACTGATGATACTGCGTGGGCTGATAAAACTTATGGTGAAGGCGCTCAGTTCTCAATAATGTTAAACGGTGGCGAAGTTACCGCAACAGGTAAAAAAGGCGAAATAAACGTAACCAATGTTTTCAACAGAGGTCGAATAGAGAAGAAAACTGATATAACATATGTTGATCAGGTAGAAAAATTCAATGTGTATGACGAAACCGATGTAACCGGACAAATATTCAGTTCTATGTTAGGCTCATATAAGTCATTCGGTGCTGCACTCAGTGATATATTTGAAAGAGTCGGTAGTGAAACTTTGTATGCTGATACAGTATTGAAAGATAATGGTATCACAGGTGAAGATATAGACAATTACCGTTTGTATAAACAATATAAAGCTGATTATAAAGATTATATGGCATCCGAAAAAGTATACGAATATACTCCGAGTGATAAGAGTAAAGCAGATCAGTATGAACAAATCTATATGGCTCTTGTATCATGCGGAAAATCTAACACTACCGCCGGAGCTGTCTCGGGTAAGAGGGAAGATGAAAGATTTAAAATATATGCAAGTAACGGTTATATAGCTTGTAATGATGACCGTGCCAAAAACTTAACTTGGGTTAGCAATATGATTCAAAACGCTCAGGTTATTATAAACTCTTGGGACAGTGAAAATTCAATGTTATCAAAAACTTCCCCTTCTTTGAATACGAAGTTAAGACAAGTTAAAGATAACTCCAAAATTGAAGAGGCAAGTCAACAGTACGAAGAAGAACTTGCAGAAATAAAACAAAAAGATAACGCATATGATACAAAATTGGAACAGCTTGAGACCGAAAGAAATGCGATTGATACCGAGGTTCAATCCTTAAAGGATATAATCAATGCGAACATAGAAAAGCATTTTAAAGCCTTTGGCTAATGTTTGTAGTTTTTATAATGCTTTTTTGAATATTTACTTTTTGAGTATTTGTGCGGTTTTGGCTTAAACTTACAGCCTTCGTCTGCCATATCGGTCAAACCGTCATAATCGTTATCTATTCCGTCGGAGCAGGAGCCTATTGAATATCTGCTTTCTGCGCTTGCATCGTGCGTTAACCAGAAATTGTCTATTCTTGCCCATAGATAGAGGAAGAATTTTTTATAAAACTTAGTTATATTGCTGTCTTTTATAACAATGAGGTTTTCATCATTCTTTTTGTTTCCGCTTGAGGAGTAGTTCATAGAGCCTATAACTGTATATTTATCGTCAATAATCATTGATTTGGAGTGTAATTTCCCCGTATAGTTTTCTGTTTTTACCTGTATCCCGTGCTGTCTCAATAGTTTATGTTTTGAGTGTCCTCCTTTTGCGTTTGTGGCATCAACTATTACTTTTATGTTTACTCCTCTGTTTTTGGCGTTGATTAGCGCTTGAGAGAGTTGTTTATCCGTAATAAGGAAGGTCGGAATATAGATATAACTCTTTGCAGAATTAACAAGCGGAACAAGCACATTAGGGATAATGTTATCCTTTGGCGAAAAATAGACCGAATATGTGCTCCCGCCTATCGGGATGTTTTCTTTACCCGTGATTTTCTTCTTTAGGAAATGAAATCTGTTTGAGTACATCTGATTAAATTCTTTTTCATAAACGGATGCAATCTTAGGCGATTTTATTTCTATCACGGCATTGGTGTTGTAACCTGACATATCCGTGAAACTAAGGTTAGCCGAGCCTGTTATCACAGTTGTTTTATCAAAGATATAGAACTTGTTATGCATTATGGAGTTTGTGTAAGATGTTTTATTCTTTAAGTAATTGGGAGCCTTGTCGCAGGCGGAATTGCCGATGAGTTTTGAAAATTCAAAAGTATGGTCATATATATTTTGTCCTTTTGAATCAGTATCATGTACAAGCCTTACAACCACCCCTCTTGCTATTGCCTTTCTTATAGCGTTCTCTATCTTTGGCACTCTGTCGTAGCCGTATATAGCTATATCAATGGTGCTTTTGGCGGAATTAATCTGTTTTACTATCTCATTGCATATAGCAGTTTTGCCGTATCTGTCGGGTTTTAATTTGACCGTGTAGTCCGTGAGCCAAACCTTTACGACTCCGTTTGAATATACCATAGGCGGAGCCTTCACATAAGGAGCCGTAAATAAAGACGGATATTTATGCTTATGATGATATTTTGACTTGCCTTTATATTTGCCCCTATCCTTATTGCCTATACAATATTTGCAAGGTTTTGCTCCCTTTGGCAGTTGCGATTTAGCCAACAGAACATAATTGTGTGCCATTAGCCCGTATTTGCAGGTTAAATTATGATATTTGTTACTCTTTGCATTATAGATTTTGAAATCGGATTTTCTTATCTGTTTTAATCGTTTTTGGAAAGCATAATCATCCGTCGGTTTGTAATCTTTAAAAATATAGCCTGATTTAAGGATAATATCTTTATAATTATCCTTATGCAGATAAATATTATACTCTCCGTTTTCCTTTTTGAGGTCAACTTTCTTATCGGTCAGAACATCATTTGTATATTTTTCCGTAAGGTATGCGAATGCAGATATTTCTTCGGGTGTTAACCCGTATTTTTCACCTTGTTTCTGATTTATATCGTCTTTTGTCAGGTATTGATACCCGTCAAGAATTTTGATTTCTTCGCCTTCATTGGCAACACCGTTATTATTTATATCAATGACAACATCGAGCGGTGAGATTATCTCTAATACTTCACAGCCCGAATGTTTCATCAATTGAATTATTGCAAACCCGACAAATAATATCAAAATGCTTGCAATTGCTATAAGTTGTTCTTTCTTCATCTGTTCTATGCGTTAAATTCCTTGAACAGTTCCGCAATAATGTCGTAGCCCGAAACTAAGGTTTTGTAATTAACCTTTTCGTTTGCGGAGTGCATATTATACACGTCTGCAAGCCCTAACAGGAACGGCATAAAGGTTTCGCCCTTAGAGTTTTTGTTATGGGCGTAAATATGAGTTTCAGCCCCTGCGTGGAAGGAAGAAACTTCGTTCTTGATTCCGAGTTTGTTGCAAACTTTTGTGTGCAAATCCGTGATAGAATCATCATCGGCTTTTTCAAACGGCGGAAGATGTACTTCAAACGTGATTTCGGCCTTTGCTAAGCCTTCATATTTAGCATTGAACTTATCAACGCAGGCTCTCATAACATTCTTCAACTCTTCTTCTTTTTCTATGCTTGCACTTCTGATTGAGTAAGAGGCTCTTGCGTCAGTATTGATAATGTTTGTAGCCGAGTTATCAATAATGGTTTTGATGTAGTCAGGTGAGCTTACGTGGTCATCAACCAGTGATTTTACGGCATTTTGGATACCGCCCGCAACGATAGCACCTAAGTTGCAAGAGGTGATTATACCTGTTTCATCTTCATAGAATACACCTTGAGGAAAGTCGTTTAAGAGCTCCGCAATGAGTTTTGCGGCATTCAATCTCTTTTTGTCTCCGATATCAATACCCGAGTGACCGCCTATCAGCCCTTTTACATATAGTTTAGCGTTTGTGTAGCTTGCACCTGAAATTTGAACTTGTGCGAGTTTGTCGGCATCACAGACAAGGACGTATTTTGATTTGATTTTTGAGAAATTAACGTGTTCAATACCTGTCATATTGTTTTCTTCATCTCTTGTGAAGGTTATCTCTAACCCGCCGTGTTTCAGGTTCTTGTCGTTTTTAACGTTCTTAGCGAGGTAGAGTGCACAAGCAACACCGACTTTGTCGTCAGCACCAAGCGTTCTGCCGTCAGCTTTTATAAAATCACCTTCCAATAGCAGATTGATAGGGGTAGCGTCACCTACAACATCCATATGTGATGAGAACATTATCGGCTGCTTTGTTGTGTCCGTAGGCGGAATATAGATATATACGTTTTTGTATTCGTCTAATTCGCAAGGGATATCATTCTTTTTACAGAAATTTTGTATCCATTCGATTACTCTGTCCTCGTGTAAAGACGGGGAAGGAATTTCCACCAATGAACAGAATATGTCCAACAATTCAACATCTTTTCTAAGCTCTGCTATTGTCATAATTTTCTCCTTTATTTTTTCTTTTATTATATACGATAATCGCAGATTGTGAAATATATCAAAAGGGGGAGAGTAAAATAATTATATATATTAGTAACATTGCGGAAAAATGTCAAAAAGTCGTGCGGAAAATTCAATTGATTCCTCAAAAAGTCGTGCAGAAAAATGTATTATCTAATATAATATATGGGGCTTATATGTACTGCTGTTGTGTATTTTAATCATCATAAAATGAGAAATTGTCAGGCAATTCATTCTCTAAGAGTTTTGCAAATTCCGAGAATTTTAATCCGAATGATTCTGCCAATTTCATCAATGTTGTTAATTGAGGATCTTTTAGTGCTCGTTCAATATTGCTCAATATAGAAGTCGAAATTCCGTATTCGGCGCAATGCATATATCTGCTTTTGTCGCCACGCAGTTTCTTGACCGTTTTAGCCAATGCATCACATACAATTTTCTTTTTATTCTCTTGCATATAATATATTTTTGCGATTAAATTTAATCATGCTATCACGTACGTGATAGAAAACGGGATAAATGAAATATATGGATAAAGAAAACAGACTAAACAAGTTAGAAGATACACTAAAGAAAATAAAAATCAGCCTTAATTTTATGATTAATTCAATAAAAAAGAATGAAACTCCTTTGACAAAAGATGTTATTATCTCTTGTCTAGAGGCTATATTAGGATTTTTTTATGATGTAAAAATATAGTTTATTTGACGCCTGACAAAATAATATGTACCTGCATGGCAATTTTTGGTGGCAAAAATACTTATTAATAATATCCAAGTTAGTGTTAGGAAAATATTGTCGTGTTAAATATTTCACCGATAAGAAATATTGTTCGGAAATTTGTGTCAAAGTCAAAGCCTGCAGTGCAAACGGTGGCAGCTGAAACTGTAAAAGAAACCGCGCCGAAGACAGAGACTAAAGTTGCTGATGAAGCCGTGCCGTTTTGTCATCAATATTGGCAATATATGAAAGATACAAGGCAATTGAGACCGTTGCACAGTGATTGTGTGTCTCAGCACGGACAGCTCAACGGAATAAACCACCATTTTATAAACAGTCCGTATCCGAATAATATGGGCGAAAAACTCCCTTTTAATGACCTCTCTCCGCGTGAGATGATTACGATGACAGATATCGAGTTCAAACGGCTAAAGCCTCTGGAAGAGCCTATGACCGTTTATCGCTGTATAGGTAAGAAACCCGATTTTTTCAAAGAATCCAAACTTTTCAAAAAACGTTGGGATATGAAAAAAGGCGATATTATTGATATGAAGGAATACGCCTATGCAACTTCGGATATCAACTATGCAAAAGGTTATCTGCCAAATAATGAAGGCATATTATATGAAATAGAAATCCCGAAAGGTGCAAGAGTCTCCAGAACGGGTGATTTCGGAAAAACTGATGAGGTAGTAACTCCGAGAAGTTCTCGTTATGAATGTTTAGGTACAGAACATATAAAAGATGAAAACTCTGACTACAAGAAGATAAAATTACGCCTTATTTTGCCTGAAGAAGTTTAGAAAAGACATTAAGATACTAGGGCACTAAGGCACTAAGATTGCTGTATTGTAGGGTGCGTTCGCTAACGCACCGACATAATTTTAAAAGTCCTTATGACTCTTCCTGAATAATCGCCATAGCTTTTTTCATAAGTTTCTTTTGCTTTAATTCTTCTTTTTGTTTTGCCTTTGCAGCTTTTAGTTTTTGTTTGTCTGCAGCCTCTTGAGCCTTTTTGTCGGCTTTTAGCTTTTCTTGCGCCATCTTTTCTTTAGCTTTTTGTGCCTTTAATTCAGCCTCTTTCTGAGCTTTGAGAACTTTTGGTGAAACCGTAGTTTGCGGAGCCGTAGCGGTTACGGCAGGTTTTTGAACTGGTTGAACATCCGCTCTGCGTCTTACTTTTTTACGTTTCTTTCTGTTTTGTTGTTGAGTAGGAGGCGGAGTTGAAATGCTTTCCTTCAATGTTGTTATGTATTTGTCTTGGAAATGAGCGTAATCAAACATACTGAACCCGTCGAGTTTGAGTTTTCTGAGTTCGTGTATCTGTCTTACCAAATCTGTCTGTGAACCGTTCATAAACGCTATGAATAAGCCTGCATACAGCTTTGTTTTCGGATTTTTAAATCTTACAACGCTTTTCATCATATCCGATGCCGTAACAGGATCACAAGTCAGGAACAGAGGCGTAAATCCGTCTACATAATCGTTTGCGCTCCAAACCTCCCAATCCTGATGTTTGTTTTCAAGTGCCGTATATTTTCCCGGGAATATAACAGCCGTCAGGTTTACGCTGTTAGAACGGCATATTTTAGACACTCTGCGGACAAATTCTGTTATTTTTCCGCGTCTGTAATCGTTCCAAGCTTGCCAACAATCGTCTGTCGGAGTCAATGCTACAGGATCAATCCCGTAAATAGCTTTGAACCCTTCCCTTGCACAGGTTGTGTAACCCCAAGCGGACATTTCGCTTCCCGCAACTCTCGGCGGGGTGCTTTGAGGATATCTGATATAATCCAAATTTATTCCGTCAGGCTGGTATCTGTATATCATCTCACATATTAATTGGATTAAGAATGTTTGCACTTCAGGATTTGACGGATCTAAGAAGTATCCGTTATGCTCCGCCGAACAAAAAACAGGTTTGTCCGAGTCATAGGATCTTTTTGGCAAATTAGCCCATGTAGGGTTTACCGCAAGTATACTCTTTTTATTTGACTCAGGCTTTTTGTTGCCTACGTAGAATGTTTCAAACCATATGTTTACTTTTATGTTTCTTTTGTGTGCTTCGTCAATGAATGTACGCAAAACATCTAAATCCCCGAATATAGGATTTTCTTCCGTAAACCCGTATTTAACCATTGTTTTACTCGGGAATATAGTCATTCCGTGGTAATATGTTTCCAAGAATATATTGTTTATACCTGCGTCAGCAAGACGACTCACAATATAGACAACGTCTTCTTTTGTCTTGACGTCAGGTCTAATCCATACCCCGCGAAGTTCTGATTTCTTATAAGGCACCGACATTGCAAGTGCCTTGTTTGCATATTCTATCGCAAGCTGCGAATATTCTTTCACCTGTGACGGATGGTTTTCCGCCTTCTTTATACAGTTTTCAGCTTTTTTGATGCAATCTTCTATATTCTTTTTGTAATTAACAGATTCATCTTTTTCATAATATGCCATTACGTTTTTAACTTCTTTTAGGCATTCTTTAGCCCCGTAGATATAGCTTTCCGAAGTCGTATAAGAAGTTATTGTATTTGTATCTTTGTTTATATAGATTTTAGTACCTACAATAAGGTTTTTGTTTATCCACGTCTTTGCGCTCCCGTGTCCGCTGATTACGACACCGCCTTGAGGTATCAGAGAATCAGCACCGCTCAAAGCTACAACGGTGTTATCTTTGACGATTGCCTCCGCGCCAAATTCGTTGGTACCTGTTTTGCTTCCGTATGCAGGGGTATAAACTACTAATTGGTTTGCCCCTCTAAATCCGGGGTAGTACATGTTCTTTTTAGCGGTTGTCGGATTCGGATCAATCGCATCAATCGCCCTTGACGATTTGGAATATAAAACCACGTCTCTCGGGGTGAAATACTCTGTATAAATGTCTTCCGCATATGCTCTGACATTAAATATAAAACAACATAAAAATAAAATTATAGCTATCTTTTTCATTTTCTCATTCCTCGTTGTTCATTATATAAAGAATTGTTCTTTAATAATTCATCCAAGTTTTGTATTTTTTGATTAAGTTCCTCCGAATACTTTAGAGACAGAGCCCGTCTGAAAAAAGAATTTGCTTTTTCAAAATCGCCGAATTTTTCATAAATGGTTCCGACTTGATAAAGTGTATAATAATGGTTTTGGTAACCCGTGTTATAGGCTCTCATATATTCTCTTAAAGCTATTCTTAATTTACCTCTGTCGAAATAGTAATTTGCAAAGGAATAATATGCATATGGATAATTAGGTATAAGATTTACGGCTCTGCAGAAATTTGACTTCGCATATCTGTCTTTGCCCAGTTTGTCAAATATAATCCCCAGTCTTGTAAAATAGAGCGGATTTTCTTTATCAACATTTCCTAGTACGCTGTACGCACTCAACATTCTGTATAAAAGCACCTGTTTCTGCTTTGCATCCTGTGATTCCAAGTAATCGGTATACATTGCGTCCGCTTCGTTTTTCAGCTTAGTTTCATTTATCATTGAATAATCAATAGGGATAACATACTGAACGCCTGCTCTTTCGACGGCGAAGACCGCAGGGGACAGGATAAAGCATAATATAATTATTAGAAAGTATTTTATATGATTGTTTAATCTTATTTTAATCATCTCCCGGATGAAATTTTACGGTTATAATCGTCTGTCTTACCGACAAATTAAATTATACCAAAAACAGATAAATAGGGATAATAATTATGTCCATAAAACAGATACGGTTAAAATAACGGACACATACATCATAAGGTTTCTTGCCTGATACATTCTGAACATAAAAATAACGGAGCGATTTTGTTTTATATCCTCCCACGCCTCAAACGGGAAGTGATACCACCTTTTTTGCGGTAACTTATCAGGTGTTTCCAAGTACAGCTCCAATGATTTTGCCAAATCAACCGCCAAAGGAAGAGTCAAAAATACGGATAGAACCTTAATTCCGCAGATATTTAATGCAGGTAACAGAAGAGTCGATAAATACCCGAATGTCACAATGAGTTTTTGAAATGCTAATGCTTTCTTTCCTGCTCCGAGTTTGTTTACAAGAGTCAGTTTGCCCTCGTTTTTATCAATATCCTTATCCATAAAGGTATCCGTGAAGAGAAGGTTTATCGTAAAAAACATTGACGGTAACGACAATATTACGGGTGCGATTGAGATATTTCCCGTCATCACGTAATAAACCCCTTCAAATAAAAGAGGTCCGAATGCCGCTCCTACTGCAATCTCTGACATAGAATGATAGGACAGAAATGAATACAGCAAAACTATCAGGGCGCCAATTCCTGCCAAAATAAGAGTAAATACTCCGATCTTGAAAACGAAGAATAACCCTATTAAAAGAGAGATTATACAGTAACTCATAAATAATAAAAGTGCTTGTTTTGTTGTTAACAGTCCGTTTATAAAGTATGCGCATTTCCCTCGTTGTGTGTTCGGGAGCTCTATTTTTCCGTTGTATACTTTTGATAATTTTTTGTAATCGCAGATATCGTCGAACAGGTTAGTCGCAAGGTGTGCAAACATAATCCCAATCAGAGCTAACAGCCCGTAATACGGATTTCCTCCAGATTTTAAGGAATACGCAAACACAATAATCCATGAGAAAAACGACATTGGAAGAGTATAATATCTTGAACATTCAAGAAAAAAACGGATACGTTTAAACACTAGAAAAATTCTCCGTACGATTTTACGGATTCGTAGTCTGCGCCCGCCTCAAGCAATTCTTCAGGTTTTAGACCGAACAGCGAGACCAAATTGCCTATGTCTTCGCCTTTTTCCAGTAATTGAACAGATTTCTCGATTGCCTCATCTCGAGACATATTCTCTAATCTGTCGAATCTGCCTTTTGCAATTATTCTGCGCTTAGACTTACCCATTACTTTGCCTCTAATGATTTGAGGGCTAAAAGAGCCGCCCCTATCATTCCCGAATAATTACCCGCAGTCCCTTTTCTGACGGAGGTTTTAGTGGTAACAATTACCGAATTAACTTCATCTTCTATTTTTTTGCAGTCAACAAATTGTGCCATCGAACCCGATAAAACGAAACAATCGGGATCAAAAAGATTTGCAAGCCCGATAATTCCGTTAGTTATGTCTTCTTGCCAACGGTCAAAGACTTCTGTCATTTTTTTATCACCGTTTTTGACTCCGTCCATAACATCATAAGTTGTTACATCTTTATCGTTTAACATCTCTTCTGCAGTGCGTTTTAGTCCCGTGCCGGACGCGTAAGCCTCAAAGCAATCCCACGAACCGCAAGTACATCTTCTTCTTTTGTCTGAATACATTTTGAAGTGCATTTCGCCTGCGGCACCTGATTTCCCCGTAAATACTTTATTATCAATGATTATTCCGCCACCTACACCTGTTCCTAATGTTAACATAACGGAATCAGCGCAGTTTTGAGAGGCTCCGACTTCGTGTTCTGCCCAAGCTGCAGCGTTTGCGTCGTTTGCAACAAAAACTTTCTTAGGTGAAAGAGCTTGAAAATCTATTGTGTTATAGCCTTTTACAAGGTTGCCCGTTGAGCCTATAACTCTTGTATTTTCTTTATTTACGGAACCTGCGGTTGCTATTGCTATCGCATCAACATCGTTTTCGTGCTCCGCAATTGCATTTTTCAATATCTCTTCTATTCCCTCAATGGATTTAGGAGTATGGAATTTCTTTACCTCGGATATTATCTTTCCGTTTTCATCTATTATTGAATAAGATATTTTTGTCCCGCCAATATCAAACGCCAATGCTTTACTCATGAATAATCCTCTAATTCTTATGTCCGATTATGTTTTTTATATAGTTTTTTGCAACAGTAAACAAACTTACATGATTTTTGTTTTCTTTTACCGTTGATTTATGGACAGGCATGTTTTCCATCGCCTGCATAAATTGTTTATCTTTTGTCATTATTTTGACTAAATTACTCATATTATCATATGGAGACATTAGTCTGACATTTCCTATTCTCATAATTAAACTCCCTGTACAAATCTTTTTGTTATCAATTGCGGTCTGGTGATTGCTGAGCCTATTACAACCGCGTGTGCGCCGAGTTCAAACGCGTGGTTAACCTGTGTCGGTTCCCATATTCTGCCTTCGCAAATAACCGGTACATCCAGTTTTGAAGAAATCTTATTGACAAGCGTAAAATCAGGCTCATTGCTGTCAGATAATGATTCCAATGTATACCCTGATAGCGTTGTAGATACGATATCGACGCCCAAATCCGCGCATATTTTAGCTTCTTCAAACGTTGAAATATCAGCCATTGCATAACGCCCTGCCGTCTTAATCACTTCAACGATATCGGCTAAAGTGCAACCGTGCGGTCTTTTTCTTGTTGTTCCGTCAAATGCGATAATATCGGCTCCCGCTTCTATCAAAGCTTTGACCTCTGTCAGAGTAGGTGTGATGTAAACAATCTCTTTCCAGTTATCAGGCAATTTGTCGGGTTTTGTAATCCCGATAACAGGTAATCCCAATGTTTTTGCATTGATAACGTCTCTTACCCCTGCGACTCTAAGCCCTGCTGCTCCGCCGTTTACAACTGATTTCATCATTGCAAACATACATTCTTCGGGATATAATGGCTCTCCCGGCATTGCTTGAACCGATACTATAACTTTATTTTTTAAACTATCTATCATATTTGTCATAACTATAATGTACCCCAAAAATAAAACAGACTCAAATATATTTGAGCCTGTTTTTTATTTAATAGAAAGGAAAGGTTGCTGACTTTCAGCAAACTTATCATTTACAATGCTAAGCTTTTGGTTGTTCTGCAGGTTGTTCTGCTGCAGGTTGAGCAGGTTGCTCTGCTTGTGCCGGTTGAGCTTCTGCCGGTGCCGGTTGTGCAGGCTGTTCTGCTGCCGGTTGTGCTTCCGCAGGTTGAGCTGCTGCTTGTTCTGCAGGTTGAGCCTGTTGAGCATCAGCAGGTTTGTTCAAACTGTCTAAAGCATCTTTTGCAGCTGCCGCTACGTTATCATCAGCATCGGATTGAGCGATTGTGAATATCTTATTCAAGTCTTGGTTGTATTCAGGACGTTGAATGAATCTCAATGCGTCGATTGAAGCTGTTCTGATAGCAGGGTTAGGGTTGTTCTTCAATGTATCAACAACCATTGCTGCTGCCGGTAAATCTGTCAGAGGAACTACGTTGCCCGTACGTTTTTCGATTTCGTCGCCGTAGGTCTTCTGTAACAGAGCTGTTGCGAATAATGCGTATTCTTTATTTCTTTCAGCCTGTTCAAGAGGAGTTATGCTCAATGCTAATTTCTCTTCATCAGGAGTTAATTGATTAGGTACTTGAACCGATTTAGGATCTTTTCCTTCTTTTTCTGCTTTTTCTATAGCAGCGTCATTTTCAGCAACTTTTGCTCTTAATTGAATTTGTTGATCTGTTGGTCCTGCTAATTTAGAAGAATCAACATCCATAATATTCATCAACTTATTGAATACTTCTTCCTGAACTAAAGGAACGATTGCGCCTTCATCCTTCAGTCCCTTTTCAGCTATTTCGTTCATAGCTAAAGCTTGTTTATCGGGATCAGGATCTGACAAGCCTGCTACCATAGCATTTACGGCTGCTGTTGAGTCTTGTGCAGGTTGTTCTTCCTTTGGAGCATCTGTTTGAGCAGGTGCCGGAGTCTGTTCTGCGGTAGGTTTTTGTTCTACGGCAGGTTCAGGAACTGCAGGTGTCTCAGGAGCTTTTGGAGCTTCAGGAGCTTGTCCAGGTGTCGGATTATTTACCGGCGGATAATAAGGTTGACCGTCTGCTTTCGGGTAATCATAGTAATAACCCGGTTGCGGAGCATTCAACGTTGGTGTATCTAAATTAATTTGTACCGCATTATAGCTCGGTGCATACGTAGCTTTTTTAGGAGCTTGCGTTTGTACTTGGGGTTGTTGCGGTGTATTATTAGGTGAATTAATCATTATAAATACCTTTCCTAACTATTATATACAATTATAAAAGTAATTAAAATTTTTATAATTGCCAATTCATAAAATCATGTTTTACAAATATTAACAAATTTAACAAATTATTAAGCAGTCCATTGTTTTGTTGCTGTTGCAGGCAACGGAGCAGGTTGAGCAGGCGGAACGTTTAATGTAGGTTGAGCCAAGTTTAATTGTACTGCGTTGTAGCTCGGTTTGAAATCAGGAGCTGCTACCGGTTGTTGAACATTTGTGTTTGCGTTTGCTGAAATTGGTGCTGTCATATTTTTTATCCTTTCAATACACTACTATCTTGTTTCTTTTATTGTAATTCATCTAAACAGATTTTTTTGCTATTTAACTAAAAGTTTGTTACAAATATTTACATTAAAAAGCATGCAAAACCATGTAATCAGCATGTTTCGGAGCTTTTTTTCTCTGTAATATTACTTATATCAAAACTTGTATTCAGGGATAACAAACACTTCATTATTTGCATCTTTATCAACAAATTTCAAATATTCAGTCATGGCAACTTCTTTAGATTTGTTATAAAACTCATCAGTGATGTATTTTTTATGCAATTCTGTTCTCTTGCCCGAATAATGTCCCAATACATCCGTGAATTTGCCTATATCTTCCGCAGATTTGCCGCCGCCGTATGCTTTAGTTTTTGCATCCGTGCCTGACGGTCTTATTTCTATATATTTATCATTGAATTTGAGATATGTTCCGTCGCCTACAAACTTAATGTCTTCAACTCCCGAAAAATCAAGTTCAGGAAAAGCGTCGTTCAGTACTTCTTTTGCATTATCAAGAGTGATAACACCTTCTTTTATTCCGATAGCGAGAGACAGGAAGAACAGGTCGTTTTCCGTTCTTTGTTTTTCACCTTCCGCCTTTGCTGCTTTAAGTTTTTCAATATCAGGTTCGGACTCGTTATAGTATGCGATATCTTCTCTTGTATCAAATGTTGATGTTACATTGTTTGAATTAAATACTTCAAGCAAGTATTCAGACAATGTTTTATTTTCTTCCTCTAATTGTGCAAGCAGAGACGATGCAACGATTATAGCTTCCGTTGCGCTTTTTTCTCTCATAGCGATGGCTTCTCTTCCCGTCAGAGATTTAACCATGTCTTCGGCACCCATAATCATGCCGCCAGATTCTTCTCCGCCGAATAACAATCGAGGCTGTACCCCTAAATCTATTGTGTTTCCGAATACATCGTCAACTTTAACAGGTTTGTCAGGATTTGTCTTAATCTGTAATTCGACTTTCTTCATGATGTTTGCGATTTCTTTAAATCCGACAGGAACATTAACAACTTTTACGTTGTTGTTCTTAGCCCATTCATCCCATGACAGTGCTGAAGCTGTAGTCTTGATGATAAATCTCGGATGATTGTTCCATTTACGTGTATGTTTCAACTGTCTTGCTCTGTAATCTGTCAACATTAAGAATGCCTGATTTGCTGTGAATACCGTCAATACTCTTCCTAATCCGAGTTTTACATAAGATATTCCGTTTTCTTCAAGCATAGGAATGTTTCCTTCGCTTTCCAATTCGCAAACGGTCAATCTGTCATGATCGGGATCCGTTATTAAAACGGCTGTTCCGAGCGGATATTCTCTCAATAATACGTCATATCCGATGGATTCTATTACAGGGAAGAATTTTTCGCCGTTCGGACGTTTTGCAACTACTGTCGCATCTACCGAGTAATCATAGAATACTTTGTTACCCTTAGGATCAGTGTCATATTTACCGATTGAATGGTAGAACGGATCTTCATCCGTGTTATCCCATACATAGTGTTCTTCGACTCCGAGTTTCGTAAGAACACGGCTCAAAGTTCTGTATGCGCAACCGCCTACACATTCGATAACGATTTTGTTTTTCATTGATTTTAACTTGGTTAAGTTTTCGGCAACGCCGTTTTTCAAGTAATCAACGTAAAGATTTATACCGTCTTCCAATTTTGTCATGACTGATTCGTCAATAAGCGGATTATCTTCTGCGGAAATTTTAATCTCATAACTTCCGTCTTTTTCTACCTTATCGAAGATTTCCTGTATCTTGTTTACAAATTCCATTGATTCTTCCGGCAAGAACTGACTGCCTTGAGAGTTCAAATCTTTTGTTGCTGTTTTTACGGAAATACCGTGGCTTGAGGTTATATATTCCCCGCCTACCAAGTCGAGTTTAAATGCCAAGAATGACGCAAGCCATATCGGAATAGTTTTTCTCTCTTTAGAAGTGAGAGTCTTAATCCCTTGTGCTGCCTGTATTCTTGCAATTGCATCAAGATATAGAAGTGAGTTGTAGCGTACTTCACTCCCTACAAGTTTTATAATCTCTTTGCTTTCATATTTATCTTTTAAAACGAGAGCTTTAGCCAATGTTGCAAGCACAATTCCTACAAGGTTGATAGGGAATCTTGTATCCTGCGGGAACAGAATGTTTTGAGGCCCTCTGATACCTGCAGTGGATACTTTTGCTTCTTTTGCATAGTTTGCGAACCAGTCGAGCAAGTTAAGTCCTTCGGGATTCGTTTTTGCATCGTAAGGGTATAAGTGTTCTTTTTTTAAGGTAAAAGTAAATTCACCCTTGTTTGAAAAATCCATCAATTTATTATTCTTTATATAATCGGGAGTTTTGTCAAAAACACTCTTAAATAACTCTTCTTCCAGTTCACAGCTTGCTTGCATATTCATAAATCTCTCCATTATGTTTAAATTAGTAACATCTATATGATACTACAAAAAGGGGTAAATGTAAGGGGTAAATGTAATTCTTTAAATGAAAGGCTCTAAGATACTAAGGCACTAGGGCACTAAGAAACGGCTCCGCATATACACCCCCTCACCCGCCTTCGGCACCCTCTCCCACGAAGTGGCGAGGGTAAACCGTTGCAATAGCAACGGTTAAGATTTTGCTATTGAAAAATCTTAAGTCTCGCCCCCATCTGTGGGAGAGACCGCAGCTGTTACAATTAAAGCAGTTACAGATGCGAGTGAGGGGAAACTTCTCATAATCAAAATTATACAAACAACTCAGGGTGTGATGTTTAGCCCCAATGCGCTATTTGTGCAAAGTAAAATCTAAAAATAATTCAATGGTATAAACCACTCAAACTATTTCTGAGACGGATCGTAACTGAATCCGTAAACTTCGTTACCGTATTTGATACCGATAAATGTACCTTTTTCTCCAAAGATATACATTATATCAGGGGTTTGAAGATACATTGCGCGGATTAGCTTGCCTTCAATAGAATATTTTTTTGTATAGAACGGATATTCAGGAAATCCGCCATATCTGAAATCGATAAATTTAAGATGTCCCGTTGCGTCGTAATAGAACGTACGCTGAGGAGCGTTTGTGTATTGCAGAGCATACATATATACAATCTGAGATTTGCCCATTGTGAACGGTTGGAGGTCAACATCTCTGTAATGGTTGTAGCCGTTGCAAACAGCGTCATAATGTACCTTAAAGTTTTTATCTTTCATATAAGGTCTTAATTTCATTTTTAAGAACCCTTTAGGAAAGTTTGTAACATATCCTTTCGGAAACATTATATTGAAGACTTTGACAACACGGTCTTTTCTTTGATCGTTTGTCAGATAGAGCCAGTCGAAGGCGCCCCCGACATAATCAAATTCTTCGTCCGCCATTACGGGTAAAACCCCCGAAACGCACATTGTAACTATTAATAATATGATTCCTAATAATTTTTTCACGGTATTATTATAGCACACAAAACTTTGGTGTATAATACTTTATATGACGGATATAAATTACTTACAAAATAAATTTGATATAATTGTTGTAGGTGGCGGACACGCAGGCTGTGAGGCTACAATAGCCGCAGCGAGACTCGGCGCAAAGGTGCTTTTGTGCTCATTGAACCTTGATAATATTGCGCTTATGCCGTGCAACCCTGCAATAGGAGGCCCAGCCAAATCTACTCTGGTAAGAGAAATAGACGCTTTAGGCGGTGTTATGGGAGAAGCTGCCGACGCTACTTATATCCAGATGAAGATGCTGAACTCTTCTAAAGGTCCTGCAGTTAGAGCCTTGAGAGCGCAATCCGACAAAAAAGAATACATGAGATATATGAGAAATGTTATCGAAAGTACCGATAATATATACTTAAAGCAATGTTGTATAACAAAATTACTTACAAAAGATAATAAAATAACCGGCGCGATTGATGAGTACGGAAACGAATACAGCGCACCTGTCGTAATATTGACAACGGGAACATCGTTAGACGGAAGGATATTTGTAGGTCTAAAATCATACAGAGCAGGAAGGCTCGGAGAAATGCCGGCTATCGGCTTATCGGATTCTTTAAGAGAGCTTGGGTTTACGGTTAAAAAACTCAAAACAGGCACCCCATGCCGTGTTGATAAAAGAACGATTGATTATTCAAAGATGACCGTGCAGCCCGGTGATGAAGAATTACATTTTTATTCGTTCAAACCTAACAGACCTGTTAGAAAACAGGTTCCGTGCTATTTGACGAGAACGAACGAAGAAACTCATAAAATTATAAGAGAAAACTTGGATAAATCCCCTATGTATCAAGGCTTGATACACGGTGTAGGCCCGAGATACTGTCCTTCCATAGAAGATAAGATTGTGAGATTCGCTTCAAATCCTTCACATCATATATTTATTGAACCTGAGGGCTTGGGAACATATGAAACTTATATACAAGGTTTTTCAACCAGTTTGCCTGCAGATGTTCAGGTGAGAATGGTACGTTCTCTTCCTGGGCTTGAGAAGGCACATATTATTAAGCCTGCTTATGCGGTAGAGTATGACTATTTACCTGCTATACAGAATACGCATTCATTGATGACAAAACGTGTTAAAGGTTTGTTCTGTGCAGGACAAATAAACGGAACAAGCGGTTACGAAGAGGCTGCGGCACAAGGTTTGCTTGCAGGGATAAACGCTTATAACTATATAAACGGATCTGAAATGCTTGAGCTTTCAAGAAGTTCATCATACTTAGGGACATTGGTAGATGATTTAGTCACAAAAGATATAGAAGAACCGTACAGAATGCTGACTTCACGCTCCGAATACAGACTCCTTTTGAGACAGGATAACGCTGACGCCAGATTGACGGAAATCGGAAATAAAATCGGTTTGATTGATGATATGCAGTATGCCAGATTTAGAGCAAAACAAGCAGATATAAAACGTGAAATTGAGATGTTACAGAATACAAAAATATCCGTAACCTCTAAGGCTAATGAGATTTTGGCAAAATACGGCGAACATATCAGCAAAGGTACTAATTTGGCGGAACTTTTGAAACGCCCTAATATCAATTATGACGCGCTGAAAGAATTAGATTTCCATGTTGCTATTCGTGAGTTGCCGAAAGATATAACAGAGGAAGTCGAAGTCCTTATTAAATATGACGGATATTTGAAACGACAGGAAATGCAGGTAAAACAGGCAGAAAAGCTCGAAAAATTCCGCATTCCGGACAACATTGATTATAAAAATATAGATCATATTTCAAATGAAACGAAAGAAAAACTTGATAAGATTAGACCTAAAACATTAGCACAGGCTTCAAGAATAGGCGGAGTAAAGCCTGCCGATATTTCTATTTTGATGGTTATGTTGAATAAATAGTGAGATATAAAGTATATCAGCGGGGGTAAATGTATTGCAATTGCGCTTTATCTCTCGGATTGTAATATTAACTAATGTAAAGATTTGAAGATTTTACACTTGTAAACATGTGAAATACACCTTATAATGAAAGTGTAAAACGAGTTATTAAGGAATACATTTACCGAGTTTGTGCCTGCGAATCATTAAGACACGTAAAAATCACTAAACACATTTCAACTATTAAATTATTAAACTATTAATTAAACTAAGCACACTAAAGATTCGCAAACCCGAAAAACTTGATAAATACAAACATTTATCGGGGAATTATGAGTATAAAAAGAATTATTGTTGCGATTGTCATGGTCATTTTTTGCACCGTTCCTGCGTTTGCATCATACGTTGATACATTCACAAGAGACACTGATATAAAAGATGCATTGGTACTATTGGAAAATGCAGGTGCTCAAGAAGTCTTTGACAATTTGGAAGAAAATTCCGTAAAGATTGCTTTCTATGATTTATCACAGATTAGCTACAGCTATAAAGACCATTTTGCAGTTAATTCCGAGGATTCAATGGGTAACAGATACATTCTGTTAAACTCAAAATACAAAAACGCTTCCAAGGAAGAGCTGGCATGCATTATTGCACATGAAAGTTTTCACAAATTGAAAGTTGCAACGTTGGAAGAAGAGACTTTAGCAACGGAAAAAGAAGCATATTATTGGAGTTTGCTGAAAGACGAAAACAAAGATTATGAATATTCACCGCTTTTGGCAAGATTGGACAGACTTGTAGCATTAAGTGATGCTTCCGATTCCGACCATAATCTTATTCAGGAAAAAATCAAACACAATTCATTCTACAGACAGCAATTAGCTATCAATCAATAAAAACTTCTGTTGTTATGATAAAATATTATCATAGCAACAGAGATTGATATGTCTAATTTTGATTTTTTAAAACCTATAGATGAAGATTTATACAGAATAATTGCGGACGCGGAAAAGCTTTATGCGGACGAATATTTTGAGCAGAGCATTGTTCAGACGAGGCGTTTTGCGGAAAATGTCTGCCGTTCTCTGTTGGGAGATAAAGTTGTCCCTGATTCTACGTTTGATGAGTGCCTCGCGACCTTGCAGGATATTTACACAAAGAATATCAGACAAAGAGAGCTTATAAACGATTTGTATTTTTTGAAATCGCAGGGAAATTTGTCCGCACACGGCAAAAAGGTAAAGCAGGACGGCAATATTGCACTCGATTGTATAAAGCGGGCATTTGAGGTTGCCATAAATTTTGCTATGTTTAATGGCGCTCCCGCAAAGACTGAAAAGCTTGAGTTTTCGGAAGAAACTCTTGTTATGGGTGATAAAAAGAATAAGAAGAAATCCGCCCTGAAAGAAAAATATATTGCAAAGAAGAAAACCGCAAAGAAGAACAATTTACTGTATAAGAAGAAAAAAGAACAAGCGAAAAAGTACGTTTACCCGAGTATGATAGAGAACAAGAAAACTGCGATGAAGACGAACTTCCTCGGCGGGCTCATTATAGTCCTCGCAATCGCGCTGTATATCTATCTTACGTTTATAAAGTAATGGGTAAAGATATTTCCGTTTGGCTTATTTAATAAGTAAATAACCGACAAAAAGAAAGGGTTGAAAAATCAACCCTGTATTAGTTTAGTGATAAATAGATTTATATTTTGTGTGATTAAAAAATTTCGTTCAGACTTTCTTGTATAGATTTGTCTTTTTCTTCTTTAGCGCGGTATTTGTACATCGCGGTTAAACTTTCCAAGTGTTTCAAGTTAGCCTTCAATCTTGATTTCTGTATCGGGCTTGAAACAGGAGTTGTGCTTGCTTTCGGTAAATCTGTTCTTACTGTCTCTTCCGCATATTCGGTTACGTTTAAAGCTTGAGTTTTACCCGAAAGAAGTTCGTTAATATTTATATTTGATAAATTCTCAAAAGCAGGTCTTTTCGGATGAACAATTTTTTCAATAATTTTTACTTCGCTGTTGTTGTTATGCAAAAGTGAATTTAGAGTTACGGTTTCCGGAGTCTTCAACTGTTTGAGGTAATTTGCTCTCATATTACCTATTTGAGACGGTGTGCCGTACAACGGTGTCGTATAAGGTTTGTTTAACCCTGCACTGCCGTACCCCGGTAAATAATCTTTAAATTCTTTCGTATCTTCAATATTTTTGTACATCTCTTCTTTTTCTTCCTTTAGTTCATCATATTTTGATTTTATAAATCTTGCTTCTCCGATTAAGACCATAAGTAACAGTCCGATAACCCCGAATTGAACCGATTTGCCTTTGAGCGAATGACTTGAAAATAAAGCGAACAATGAATTAAACGAGTTTGTTATTGTGTCTTGCGCTTGTTCAATTGAGTTTAACTCTTTAAATGAAACATCGGAATAAGCGATATTGTCACCTTGAATTAAGAGGTTAGCTTCATTTTCTCCGCAAGGTTCAACCATTACGCTATCTACTGCGGGGTTACCTTCAAACTTAGTCGAAATATTCTTTGAAATACCTACATCTTTTAGGTTTATCAGGACTCTGTTTGCGGAAACGATTGTTTTCGTATATTGGATAGGAGCTCTTGAAGTTAATTCGATTGTGTAAGAATTGTCTTTCTTCACAACGTCAACTCCGCGCAATGTGTTATCGGCAGCGAACACCGACACATTGTTAAACATAATTACAAATACCGAAATAATAAACGGTAAAAATTTTCTCATCAATTTCCTCTCCACAATTCAAGGATACATGTTTTACCTGAAACAGACATCAATAATATGGTTGAAATTTTCCTAGTCCGTTCGGTCTATTTTTTGCGGAGAATATACTATAATAAAAAACTGCCCTATTATGGGCAGTTTTTTTGTATTATTCAAATCGTATTATATTTTATTATGATTTTATCAACAAACTTGCGCCGATTACACCGGCTGTGTTTCCGAGCTGTGCAGGTACAACTTCGACTGCAGCCCCTGCGATAGGCATTGCACGCTTTACAAGTGTTTCTTTGATAGGATTCATCAATATATCGCCTGCTGCTGCAACTCCGCCCCCGATGATGATTTTTTCAGGGTTCAAAAGGTTTACAACACTTGCGAGACCGACTCCGATGTATTCACCGACTATTGTGAATATACGTTTTGCAACAGGATCGCCTTGTTTTGCTGCTTCTGATACGATATAAGGTGTTATTTCAGGGTTCGCAAGTTCTCTGTACTTGGTGGATTTCCCGCCCTTGATGTAATCTTCTGCAAGAGCGACAATGCTTGGACCTGAAGCAAAAGCTTCAAGACATCCTCTGTCTCCGCAACCACATAACGGCCCGCCTTGTATATCGAGTTTAATGTGTCCGATTTCGCCAGCCGCATTGCTTGCGCCTCTGACCAGTTTACCGTTTATAATCAAGCCTGAGCCGATACCTGTTCCGACTGTTATACAAATCAGGTTTTCACATCCGACACCTGCTCCGAAGTTTAATTCTCCGAGGGCAGCGCATCTGACATCGTTATCAACACGGGTAGGAATGCTAAATTCCTCTTCCATTATATTTGCAATAGGTACATCAACCCACCCTGGAATATTAGGAGCAAGTCTTACTATCCCTTTTTGGCAGTCAATCTGTCCCGGAAATCCGAATCCCATTCCTTCTATATCAACAGGGGTTAATTTTGTTTCCGTTAACAAGATTTTGATAGCTTCTTTCATATTCCCGATTGTGTATTCATAACCCATTTCAGCCCTTGTAGGGATTGAGTTGGAATATATGATACGTCCTTTTTCGTTTACCAAAGCTATTTTTACGTTTGTTCCGCCGACATCTATACCTATTCTGTTACCCATATATTTATCTCCTTATAATATTATGTCTATACTATATTAAACATTTATATTTTTCAAATTGAGAAAAACTGTACTTATTCATCCTCTGTTCTTTTGACGGAGGAGCCTGTGTTCATCTTTTCGACATCCTGTTTTAAACTTTTTGTTAAAACTTCCGCAACATCATCCCATGTACGTCTGTCGTGTTGTTTTATAATAGTGACGTTCGGATACCATTCGGTTTTCTTATCGTTTTCAAACCAACGCCAATCGGGAGCAAAACATAACAGCAGATAAGTTTTTATGCCGAGTGCTCCCGCGAGGTGTGCCAGAGCTGTATCAACCGTAACAAGTATATCAATATTCTTAAGTGCCGCCGCTGTGTCCGCAAAGGTATTGAAATTAGGTGCCAAATCAATTATTTTAGGGTATTTGTCCAACATATTGAAGATATCACCCATTTGGAAAGAGTAATATTCAACATTGTCCAAATCCATAATATTTTTGAAATAATAAGGAGCGTCTATTGTTCTGTAAACAGCATCACGGAGCCCCATCCCTTTTGCTCTCCAGTTCAACCCGATTTTTATTTTGTTGTTATTAAAGTAATTTAATCGGAAATTTTCCTGTTTATGCCTGTTTGAGATTAAATATTGTTCTTTTGCCGGTATATTGTAGAAATTCATATGTAATAAATACGGCAAATCCATAAGCAGTGCGAATTTATTATATCTTACAATCTCGCTTAACGGCACAATTTCAATATTAGGATATTTTTCCGCAGGAAAACTCTCTTTGAACAGTTCAACGAGGTTGTCATATGTTGCGTATATAACTTTTTTGAACTTCTTTGCTGCAAGCGAGACATATCTTATGAATTGAATATTATCACCGTAACCCTGTTCTGCCTGAACATATAATACCTTATCGGGATAGTCTTTCCCGTCCCATAAATAGTTTCGGTTTCTGTATGTTATATTCTTGGTGTTTTTACGTTTTTGGTAGTATTTATAGCCCTGCGCAAGTTTCCTTTGTGCAAAATATACGGTACCAAGCGTGTAATTATAGTCCATTGTTGATTTTGCATTAAGGTTGATAAGTCGCTTTAAATATTTTTCTGCGTTTACGAAATCTTCGGACTGTTTACAGCATACGCCGAGGTTATAATATGCATCTAAAAGCCCCATTTTTGCGGCTTTTAAAAAGTACTCTTTAGCTGTCGGATAATCGTTGTATATAGTTTCGTATAAGAATCCTATAGTGTTAATAGTTACAGCGTTATTCGGGGCAATCTCCTTCAATTTTGCACAGGTTTCTTTGGCTTCCTTTTCCATTCCGATTTCCATATACTCAAAAGCCAGTACGGAATAAGAGTTCGCATCATTATGTTTTTTTACCCATTCTTTGGCTATTCTTATGCTTTCTGTCGGTAAATTAAGTTTCTTATAAGCATCTATACATTCATAATATATATTTTCATTATCTTTATATTTTAAGATTTCCTCATATTCAATAGCTGCGTCTTCGTAATTTCTGCAGGATTCGTTTGCTATTGCCAAATATTGCAGATTTTCAACGCTTTTTTCTATCTCAAAGGCACGTTTGATACATCCTAAACTTTCTCTGTTTTTATTCATTACGTGATATGCAACGGATAATTCTCTCAAAAGTTCGGGTTCATTTTGTGTTTGTGCCTGATGCATAAGGTTATCGACAATCATCATTGCGTATTCGTATTTGCCGAAGTATAAACACTTTTTAAGCAGTGCTATTTTACGTTTGTCTGCCAAGTTCATTTTGTAAGTTCCTTTAGTCTTTCATATATTTCATCGGTTTCAATAAACCAATCCTGTCTTTCTTTTTGTTTAAAGATTTCTACAGAGGAATACCATTCCGTCTTTTTTGTATTATCGAACCATCTCCACTCCGAGCAATACGGTATTAATAAAAATGTCTTTTTGCCCAGAGCTCCTGCCAAATGCATATTAGCGGTATCAACCGATATCATCAGGTCAACATTTGCCATAGCTGCTGCGGTATCGTCAAAATCTTTTAATTCGTCGTTAAGGTCAATCATTTGCGGGTATTTTTTGCACCCGTCAAAGATATCTTCTTTTTGGAAGGAGTAATACTGAATATTTTTCAAATCAAAAATCTTTTTAAAATAATCAATGTTTATTGTTCTGTTTATGGCTAATCTCATTCCGAAGTTGCCTGCTCTCCAACACAGCCCGACTTTGAATTTGTCCGTATTAAAGTATTTGTCTTTAAAGTATTTCTGTTTTTCTTTGTCATAACTTAAATATCCGTCCGTGTACGGAATATGGTCAAAATCAAGGTCTAAGTAATACGGCAGGTCTGTAGATAAGACGAATTTGTCATACTTAATATTGCTGATATCATCGGTAAAATCAACTGTCGGGTATTTATCCTTCGGGTATGATTTTTTAAATAATTCCAACAGTTCGGGGCGGGTTCTTACGATAATGTTTTTTGCTTTGTTAACAAACAGAGGCAAGTATCTTATATATTGAATCATATCGCCGAATCCGTGGTCACAATACAACAGCAGAGTTTCATTTTCAATGTTCCCGCCGTCCCATTGGTTATGCAGAGACAGTACTTCGTCGCTTTTTTCTCTGTTTGCAAAGTATTCATACCCTTTTTTCATCTCTCTTTGAGTCAGGTATAACATCCCGAGCCCCGCAAGGACGTAATCTTTGTTAGGAAAATATTTAAGCATATTTTTGTAACACTCTTCCGCCTCTTTGTATCGTCCGACTTTGGTATAAGTGACCGCAAGTTGATACCAAGCTGTTTTGCTGCCGTAATCAATGGCTGTTTGGTAGCAATCTTGTGCCATTTCTTCGTTACAATAACAGTATTCTTGTATGTTTCCTGCAAGAATCCACGCAGCTCCCGATTTAGGAAATTTTTGAATTGTTTTTGCACACATATCTTCGGCACTTTTCATATCTCTTAAATCCATATAACTTTGGGTTAACCTTACATAAGAATTTTCTTTGTCGGGATATTTCATAAAGAGTTTTTGAGCGTATGCGTGTGAAAAGTTAAACATTTCCAGCTCTCGGAAAGCCTCAATTATTCTTTCGTATATTTTGATGCTGTCGGGATCATATTTGAAAAGTTCTTCATAAAGTATGATTGCATCGTCAAATTTTCTCGTCTTGAATTTGCAAAATGCCAAAGATGCGACTGTTGGTGCTGTTTTTCTTATTTTATAAGCTTTTTCAAGTATTCTAATTGCAGCTTTATATCGGTGCATTTTTATGTACAACCTGCCCAAAAACGCCATAACAATATCGCTGTTAGGTGATTTTGCAAGCATTTCAAGATATATTTTCTCGGCTGCGGGAAAATTTTGTTTATTTATGAGTACATTAGCGTGTGCCAGCAGTTTTGTGTTTATCATAGTCCTTTTCCGTTTTAATATACACTTACGGCATTTTACAAATCATTGTATCACCTTTTTCTGATATCCTTAATCAACTGTATGCTTGATTTTTTGATAAATAGCAATAAAAAAGCCCCTTAAGATATAATAAGGAACTTTTTTATCTTTATAAAATATTATTTTATATTAGTGATTGTTGCCTATGCTTGCTACCCAATCATAGTTATAATCCATAATCGGTTTTCCTGATTCGGCATTAACTATTTTAATTTTTGATAATCTTGTGCTGTACGGAACTTGTTCATCTATTATTTTGATACCGTCACCATTTTTGTTATTATCAATTATGTGTTTTTTGCCTTTTTCAAGTCCTTTATGATATTCTTTTACGTCTTTGAATGTTGCATCAAGCTGGCTTTCAATAGATTTTCTGCCGGTGTTAGAATATCTTTCATCAGCCATTGGACTCAATAAAGCCATAGCATTAGATTTTACCTGTTTTTCTATTGCAGGGCTTTCGATGTATTGACCTTTTTTGTTACCTTTTAGTGCTTGCCCTATCATATCAATAGCGAATGTTTCAGGTCTTGAGAAGAATATGCCTTGTTCTTGTGCAATTTTAGCCTTATCTTTTACTTCATCTATTTCGGTTATTTTATCCATATGGGCTTTCATCATTGTGTTATTTCTGTCGATTTGTTCAAGAGCCTTTTCTTGTCCTTTGCCTGTCATAAGGAAGTTGAACATACTTTCTGTTGCATCGGCTCTGTTTGCCATCATATCATCTAATGTCTTTACGGCAACGTCAGGCATAACAACTCCGACTTCTTCAACAGATTTAACTTTTGCCATATCTTCGTATTTCTTTAATTCTGCTATTTGTGCATCTTTGTCTGCTATCACACTGTCTTTTTTAGCCAATTCTTCTTGTGCTGATTTTCTCATTTTAGCGTAAGCGTCTTCTACTGCGCTTTCTTTTTCTCTCGGAAATTCCGCAATCTTTTTGGATTGTTCGCTTATTGTCGCTTGTTGATTTTTGTTTTCATAAAGCAATGATGAAATCTTGCTTGTGAAAGAATCTACAACATCGGCAACCTTTTCGGATTTAGGACCGAATGTACCTTTGACCGCATCCATAACTTTTGCGGTATCGACTTTTTTCCCTTCGTCAACCATTTCTCTTACTAACTTATCGCCGATTGCACCTTTAAAATTAACATTTCTGTTAGTATTACAAGATTTTACGTTTGTCGCATAACTTGGAGTAAATCCTACTGTATTCATGGTTGACACTACCTTTCACTTTTTTCACACTTGTTTTTATAAAAATATCTAAATAAAAATAATTGTTAAAAATACGTGTAGGTTTTACATAATTTAACAAAAAATTAAAGCATAAAAAAGAGACACCATAGAGGTATCTCTTTCTTTTTTATAATTATTAAAATTATTCTTCTGAGCCAGGTAAACTCTCTACATATTCAGAGACTTCTTTAAACTCTTCTTGATCCGTAATCGGTTCAAAGAAAACGTTATCGCCGACTTCTCTGTATCTGTATATCATTAATTCCGGTTCATCGGCATCGGCTTGCTTTTCGTCTACAAGTAAAGCATAGTATTTATTTCCGTACTCTACCATATCGAAAAGTTCGCAATTAATCGTTTTACCGTCGTCGGTAGTGATTTGAATAAGTTCGTCTTTTGTTGCCATTTGTATATCTCCTATCAGGCTTTAAGTTACATATTCAATTATAACATATTCTTCACTATTCGACAATAGCGCGGGTGATTTTCTCACCGCCCATCCAACCGACGATACCACCGACGATACCACCGATTGCTGTTCCGATACCCGGTACAACAGAACCGACTGCGGCTCCGAGTGCTGCACCGCCCGCTGCACCACCAAGTGTGCTGCCACCGGTTATGATGGCTTGTTTCTTAGCGGCTTTTACGCCTCCTTTGTCGTATGCATCTAATATATCAAGACCACCGACTACAACCGCAACCGGTTTTGCAACTTTACCGAGCGAATTTAAGACAGGTTTTGCAGCCCTCAGTGCTTTTGCGGCACTTCTTGCCATAGGTCCTACAGATTTGCCTATCTTAGATACAACGCTGGGTACTTGTTTTATTGTAACTTTGGCTTTCGATAACAGACCTTTGCCTGCACCCATTGCTGTTTTCGCTGCGCTTGTAGCTTTAGTTTTTAATGCTCCTGCAAGAGATTTAGCCTTGCTTACGGCACT